>NZ_JBIAMB010000035.1:20413-54874 GCF_042873895.1 Streptomyces sp. NPDC004435
CGGGTCCGGGTTCCGGGGTCGGTCCGGGTTCGGTCTCCGGTCCGGGTTCGGGGTCCGGGTTCGGGCGGTGGTCCGGGGTTGGTCCGGGTTCCGGGGTCGGTCCGGGTTCGGCTTCCGGTCCGGGTTCGGAGGCCCGGACCGGCTCCTCGTTCGGCAGGGGGCGGGCGACGCGCTGGTGAATCTGCCGCATCAGCACCCCGAAGGCGAGCATGCTGGCCGTGGGCGGGACTGCGGCGACCACGTAGTCCAGGTGCGGCACCGGACCGGGGGTTGCGCCGCTGACGCCGAGGACGTTGAGAGCGATCGAGCCGACGGATCCGGTAGCGGTCACGCCGATCGCCCACCAGTCCGTCACCCGGCGCAGGCCCGCGCGGAACATCAGCAGCTCACCCGCCACGATGAAGGCGTCAAGGGTGGCCGGCCAGGCCCACTGCCGGATGGGCGAGCTGTCGAGGCCATGGCGCGCGGCCACTTCCGCCAGGTGCGCGTAGGAGAGCCAGAAGCCGGACCCCGTCAGCACCGCGATCACCATCACGGCTGCGGTCAAGGCGTATCGGTCCGCAGTCTCCTCGGTCAACAGGTGCCTTTCGTTTGGTGGTGGAAGCGTGGATCGGGCGGATGGGGCGGCTCATGCCGCCTTCTGCAGGGCGTTGATCAGGTCGTCTGTCTGTGCCTGCCGGGGGACCGGGCAGAACGTTTCTTCCGTGGCGTCGGCCTCGTCGTCGTCCGGGTCCGCCGGCGTCCAGTAGCGGTCGCGGTCCGTGATGGCGTGGCCGGCGTCTCGCAGAAGGTCGCGGGCATGGTCGAGGTCGACGGCGAGGACGTAGGAGAGGCGCTCGGGGGTCCACTTGCGGACGTAGGCGTGGCGGGCGACGGCGTCTCGCTCGGCGGCGGTGAGGAACACGTCCCGGCCCATGATCGCGGCGCGCACTCGGGCGTAGTCGAGGCGCTTGGCGACCTTGGCGTGCCAGGGCCGGCGCTCGTCTCGGGTCAGTCCGCCCCACATGCCCCAGCGGATGTCGTTGTCGAGGGCGTGGGTGAAGCAGTCCTGGCGGACGGGGCACCGGTGGCAGAACGACTTCGCCTCGGCGATGTCGGAGAGGGCGCGGGGCGCCGAGAAGAACAGCCGGTCGGCCTCGTCGGCTTCCAGGTCCCGGCAGGCTCCGCGGGCGTGCCAGGAGATGTCGGCGATGCCTCGTACGGGCGGGGTCGGGCTGCTGGCATTGGTGGTGATGTGGCGCATGGGTGTCTCCAGGGGATGCCGCCGGGCAGGCAGGAGCGGCGCGGCACGCGAAGGTGGTGGTCGGCGCGCGGCTGGGGCGGGCGGCGAGAAGCAGGTGAGGGGTTCCGGGGCCGTCAGGCGGCGGCGCGGAAGCGGCGGTCGGGGCCGCTGAGGTGGACCGGGGTGCACATGCCGGACAGGCGGGAGAGGACGCGGTCGCCGATCTTGTCGCGCAGGACAGGCTGGCGAGGGTCCATGTGCTCGGTGCGGACCGGCGGCAGGTTGGTGGTGATGATCGTCGGCCGGCGGTGCTCCGAGCGCCAGTTGAGCAGGCGGAAGGTGATCTCCTCGGTCCACTCGGTGCTCTTGGCGGCGCCGAGGTCGTCCAGCAGCAGCAGCGGCACGCGGACGATCCGGCGCAGCAGGTACTCGGGATCGAGCCCGTTTCGGGCCCGCATCGCGCCGTAGAGGTCTGCCGCGGTGGTCGCCTGCCACCGCACGCCGCACCCCGCGGCGGTCAGCGCGCGGATCGCCCCGTACGCCTCGTGGGTCTTGCCGGCGCCCGTGGGCCCCCACAGCAGCAGGCTGCGGCCGTGGGTGATCTCGCGCTGGCCGGTCCGGCCGACGTGGGGCGCGAGGGCGTTGGCGGCGTGGCCGACCGCCGCGTCGGCGATGGAGCCCACCCAGCGGGCGACGTCCGGATGCTCGGTCTGAGCGGCGCGGTACTCGTACGGGATGCGCTCCTGGGCGGCTTCCAGGGCCGGGTTCGGCTCAGGCCGTTCGGCGAGCGGCGCAGTGGCGTTCGGGTCGATGCCCCGCTCGGCGAGCTTGCGCTGCATCCAGGCCATCGCCGGGTTGTCGGCGGCCGTCTGAGGGTCGTCGAGGCGAGAGCGGATCACAGGGCGACTCCGAAGGTCCCGGTCGGGGCGGTGGGATTGAGGTACGGGGTGTAGGCGGGGGCGGCGGCCCAAGGGCCCGCGCCGGAGGCGGAGGACGGCGCCGAGTTGACCACCTCGTTGACGAGGCTCGGCAGGACGCTCGGGTGCAGGCTCTTGGCCCGCAGGCGGTCGAGCGCGGTTCGTAGTGCGTCGGGCTCGAAGCCCTCGTCCAGCAGTTGGCGGATCTCCTTGCCCAGGTGGCCGAGGAACGTCTTCGGCGGACGGCGGCTGCATCCGCGGAGGTACTCCGCCATCAGCCGCTTCGCCGACCACTCGCCCGCCTCGGCGGACTCCAGCACCTGCTCCGAGGAGGGGACCGGCGCGGGCGCCTCGCGCCCCCTACGGGAAGATCCAGGATCCAAGATCCTAGATCCAGTACCGGAACCCTCAGTGAATGTGGCCTCCGTCACGTCACCAGATCCAGCGATATCGCTCTGACCTGCGACTTTTTCGGATCCTCGCCAGAGGGCAGGCCCTTCCGGCGAAGTGGCCTCCATCACGCGAGGGGTTGAGGGAGTGATGGGGGCCTCTTTGGCGCCAGGGGCCGGCGGATCAGCCAGCATGAGGTCGTCGTGAGGGCTCATGAAGGCGGGCGCCGCCAGGTCGCCCTCGCGGCGGCCGAGGTGGCCCTGCGCCGGGCACGCGCGGGTGCCGCATTCGCCGCACGGCTTCTTGGCCTCGTGGAGCGGGCAGCGCGGCAGGCGGGATACCGAAGGGCGGTTGATCTTCTGGTGACGATCCCACGTGACGATGTGCAGCCACGTCTTTCCGTCGCATCCGGTGTATCGGCAGATCAGGCCGCGTTCGGCCAGCTGCTCCAGGTCCTGGGCGACATGTGCTGGGGTGTGGTCGGGGCGCAGGGCCCACAGCCGCCCGGCGATCACGGCTGGCAGGTCGCGGTGCCGACCCGCGTCATCGGCCTGGGTGAGCAGGCCGATGAAGGTCAGCACGGCTGTCACCGGGACGGAGGCGAGGTCCTCCGACTCCCAAGTCTCTGGCTTGATCGTGCGGATGCGGGCCATCAGACCTCACCGCCGTGCCGGCGTGCCGGACGGTTCGTGACAGCCGCGACCGCGGTGGGCTCCACGGGCCCGGTCCCAGAGGACGGGGTTCCGCGCAGGGCCGTGCTCATGCAAGACTCTCCTTGTAGTACAAGCCGCTCCGGTGTTGCCCCGTAGGAAGGGCCGGTGCGGTGGTGATGGGTCGCCTGTCCGCCGTTGGCTCGGCGGAAAGGTAGGACTCTTCGCATTCCGGCGCCCGGGAGTTGGCTCTCCTGGGCGCCGCGGCGTTTCTAGGTGCTTGCTCGGATCCTCATATCGCTCTTTCGCCGGTCGCCGGGCTGCCCGGCGGGGGACGACGAACATACGTAGAGCGCCGGCGCAAGTCCATACTTTGCACTAGTTTTCGTCACTGTCCGTGTGGGGTGCGGTGCCCCCAGGTGAGGGGGCAGGGCCGTAGGAGCCGGTCTCTGTCTGCCACTCAACGGAAATGATCTTCTTTCTCCTTGCCTCGATGACGGGGCGATCACGCCGCCGATCTGGTGATGTCCAGGATTTAAGCCCGCTCGGGATTCATCGTCAACGCCATCTCAAGCCGCGTTTACGCGCGTAGAAAATGGTGCTGACGGGAGGTCTTGGGGAGTGATCTGACCCCCAACTTGCCGTTCCTGTAAGGAGGGATGGCGGGAGGGTGTCCGTCGAGGGCTGGTCGTGAAGAGCTCGTAAAGGTGCCGAGGGTGCGTGGAGAGAAAAAACCGGCAATTAATTGCCGGTTTTGGAACCGGAAAATCCTTGCCGGTTTATTGTCCGATTCGGGCGGATCGCGTCTCTATTGCCCCTGGGGCTCTTCCCTACGCGAGCGTAGGTAGATGTGGGGCGCGTCACCCTGTGGAAGGAGGTGATCCTGGCCACCGAAAATGATCTCGTACTCTGGAGTAGAGGCAGGGGAGGGCCGGCGCGTATCGCGCAAGGTCCCCCCTCTTTTTGTTGCCTCCGCTCGGGGAAGGTAGCCCTCAATGCGAGGGGAAGCACACGATGATCGAGGAGAGCGGATGGGCGCGACTGAGCCCCTCCACCCGGGCCCCGGGAGCGGCGGGGAAGGCGCGGAGCGGACGGCTGGCAGGGAGCGCGAAGGGCAGGAGACCCCGTGGGCCGGACAGGTCATGGGCTTCGCCGGCCAGCTCAAGACCTGGCGCAAGGCGGCCGGGCACCGTCGGGGGCGGAGAGTGACCCAAGAGGAGTGCGCGACCGCGGTCGGCAGGTCGGAGAGGTGGTGGCGAGCCCTCGAACGCGGTGACGGCCGCAATCGCCTCGACCGCTCCCAGTGCGACAGCCTCGCGGAACTACTCCAGCTGGATCGGGATGAGTACATCGCCCTGCTGCTCTACAACAACCTGACCATTGCCGCTGCTGACAGCGGGGCCACGGCAGATCCGCGAGTTCGCAGTGGGCTGCGCCTGCTAATCGACAAGCAGATGCCGGCTCCCACCTACCTGTGCGATGCCCACTGGAACATCATCGGATTCAACCCGGCGATGGCGCAGTGGTGGCCCTGGGTCCTTGAGCCCGGCGCCAATCTCATGAGGTGGGCGCTCACGTCAGGCGAGGCGCGCGTCCAGTATCACGACTGGGAACGTCATGCTCGCGAGTACGTCCGAATGCTTAAGTTCGCCCTCGCCCGCGGGAGCGACTCGGCCGAACTGATTGAACTGATCGGCGACGTCTGCAAGGACGAGGATGTACGGGGTATCTGGGAGACGACGAACGAGCTGACGGAGAACCGGGACGGGCACATCTTCCGGATGTCGATTCCGGCGATGGATTGGGAGCCGATCGACGTCGTCTCGCACGTCTTGTATCCGGCAGCACTTCCCGACTGCCGCATGGTCGTAATCACCTGGTGGACAAACGAGGATGGCGAGGAGGAGGCGCGCGACGTGGACACCGCACTCGGCGCTGCAGGAGAAGAGTCGCAGGTTCAGCAGCCGGCTCCGCCGGCCGCCGCAGCTCGACGTCGGATCGCTCACGCGATTACTGGACGGATATCCGTTCCCACGGCAGAAGAAGCAGCCGCGCTGGCCGGGGCTGACGCCGTTCCCCTTCCGGTGCTCAGCCGGCTCATGGGTGACGGGTGCCAGCTCACCCTGTCCCCCTCTGCCCAGTCGGTCATCTGGGCGGTGAAGGAGGAGGACGGAGCCTGGAGCGTCTCGGAGGTCTCGGTCTACACCGCGATCGTGAAGCTTCCTCACGCTGCCACCGAACCCGAAGCCCGGGCGGAGATGAAGACCTTGGTCAGGGCCAACCTGCCGACCGACCCCAAGGAGGCGTCGGGACGGATCCAGGAGCTGCTGCCCCAACTCCGGCACAGGATCCACTTCCTGGAGCAGATCGGGCGGGACCTGTACGAGCAGGACCCGACACTCCCGTACATCTGGGATCCGACCGACGAGATCTGAGCGGGCCCATCGGGTCGCCGGAGGCCAGCCTCAGTCGGAGGTGGCCTCCGGCGTTCTCCGACCTTCGCGGACACGAGCCGTCCTCAGAGATCGGCGAACTGTCGGGGACAGTCGAAGTGGGGCGGTAGGGCCAGATGGGGCAGAGGCTGCGCACCGACCGGCACTCCCGCCGCATCGACATCACCGCCCCCGCCTCGCCTTCTGCTGCGTCGCCCCTCGACCGCCTCCCCGATGGCTGGGCTGCCGGAGCGGCCACGATCACCACCGCCTGGCGCCCGCCGACGCCTCAGAAACAGCCGGGCTCCACGATCTCCTCGCCCTCGCCCTGAGGCTCCTCGAACCGGGCGAAAAAGTCGCCCAGCGCCTCCGGCGTCACGACGAGCGAGTTCGCGCCCCCCCGTACGTTGCGTTCCGCCAGCCGGCGCAGCAGCTCGTCACGGGCCACGGGAAAGTACAGCAGCCGCCATCGTCCGCCAGTGGCCTCCACCAGCGTCTTCATCGCCTCGCGGTCCTTGTGCGGCCACAGCCCGTGGTCCCACACCACATCCCGGCCCTCGGCGACCAGCTCGGCTAGCCGCTCGTGCAGCTCGGCGACGACCGGAGCCTCCTTCTCGAAGTACGTGTTTTCCGGGTAGTCGACGCCGTACCGGCCGTACCGCGCGAAGACCACCTCGTCCACAGACAGTCGCACCGCCCCCCGAGGCTCCAGCACCCGCTGGGCATAGGTCGTCTTCCCCGAGCCCGTGAGCCCCACCAGCAGGAAGACCGTCGGAGCCCCGCTCTCGACCACCATCAACTCCCCCCCACATCCGCCTCGTTCCCGGGAGTCTTCCACCGTCGTCCCAACCCTCGTACGTCGTGGGGGCCGCGGTGCCGCCGCTCGCGCATGGATCATTATCTTGTTCCAGCCGTTCAAGGACTGTCCACAGCGCCCACACCACCGGAGACCGCGACATGGGCGCCGCCATGCTCGGAGACCTCGCCTATCAGGCCGCCTGGTGCAAGGACCACCCCACCGCCGTCGGCATCCTCACCCACGCCATCACCCGCACCGATCACCCCGCTGCCCGCAGCCTTCTCCACCTCCGCCTCGCCCGGGCCCTGGCGGCCCAAGGAGACGAGCGGGAGACCCGACGAGCCCTCACCACAGCCGAACGACTCCTCGCGGCCTCGACCGCGAAACCCCTGCCGGCCTGGTGCTCCTGGTACGGCGAAGCCGATCTCGCCGTCGACACCGGTCAAGCCCTCCTCGACCTCGGCGACACGGCTCGCGCCCACCAGCTGATCACCGAAAGGCGTGCCCTCTTGACCCCCGAGCGAGACAAGACCAAAGGGGTCTTCCTCGCCTACCAGGCCAAGAGCCACCTCGAACTCAAGGAGCCGGAGATCGCCGCCCACACAGCCGGGGAAGCCCTTCGGCTCGCCCGCCGCATCGGAGCACCGCGCTGCGAAGCCCTGGTCCAGGACCTCGTCCCCGCCTTCCGGCAAGTGCCGGCCGCCCAGGGCGTCGAAGAGTTCCTGGCCCTGGCCGCCGGTTGAGAAACCTGGAGAGCGCGCCTGCCGACAGGTCCTCTGCCGCGTGACTCCCTGTTCGCCCGCACCGTTTTTCACGCCCCTCCGCCAGGCGGCGTCCTGGTGTCGCCGTCCAGGTCGAAGAACCTCGCGGCCTTCCGGGCGAGCAAGGCTTCGAAGAAGGCCGGAGCCTCGTCACCCAGCATCCGGTGCAGGGAGACCAGGCCGGTGATCGCAGCATCAGCGACCTCTTCCTGGACGTGGCCCCAGGTATGGCTCTGCCCTTTCCGGGGGTTGGTGGCCCAGGCACCGATCACGGCCTGGGCCGACTCGCCGACCTCCTCGGTGAGTTTGAGGACCTGCAAGGTCCACTGCTGCTCTGCGGGGATCCCGCGTTCGGTGTCGAGACGGGTGAAGAGCTCGGCCAGTCGGCCGATGGTCTCCCACGGGACAGTGCTCACAACAGAACTCCTTGGTCTCTGCAGGGGGAGCGTCCGCCAGCGGAAGCGCTGGCGTGCGTGATGGTGGGCTGGGTCATATGAGTCCTTGGCGCATCGCGTAGGCCACCGCGTGAGACCGGTTGCGCAGTTGCAGCCGGGTGATGACGGCGTGCAGCACGTTCTTGATGGTTCGCTCGGAGTACGAGAGCTTCGCGGCGATGTCCGCGGTGCCGTAGCCCTCCGCCACCAGGCGCAATACGTCCACCTCGCGGGCGGCGAGGCCGGTGAAGTGCAGGCCGCGCGGGCCGAGGACCTGCCCCTGGAGCCGGCCGACCTCCTCCAGGAGGCGTCCCACCAGGTCGGAGGGGAGGTGCCCGGCGCCCTTCGCAACCGTGCCGATGACGTGCACCAGGTGCTCGGGGGTCGCCTCCGCACGCCGGATCACCCCGGCGACCCCGCACTCCGCCGCGCTCACCAGCTTCTGTTCGTCGATGTCGGTGGTCACGAGGACGGGGCGGGAGGCGCTGGTCCGGTTGATGTGGCGGAGCAGCCGCAGAACCTCTTCGTCGACCGTGTCCACCACAAGGACGACGACCTCGGCCTCCGGGGCGGCGTCCTCGGGCCAGTCGGCGATGGCGATCTCGGGACGGGGCCGTAGCTGACTGATCACTCCGGCCTGGGAGATCGGGTCGGGTGCGCGCAGCGCGACGGTGATTCGGGTGGTGGTCACGGCGGCGATCAGCTGTCCGGAATCGGCCGTGAGCCGGGCGAGAGGCGGGTGTCGTAGGACTGGAAGTCGGCCGGCGGGTGGTCGAGGGGGAGGTCCTGATTCCAAGCCGTCAGGCACTGGCTGCTGGCCTCGAAGAGGGGCTGGGGTAGTGCGTCGAGGCTCCAGAACCGCCACGAGCCGATCGTTCTCTCCATCTCCCGTGGGGTGCCGGACCAGCGGGAGACCAGCGCGGGCACCGTGAGCCGGAGGATGCCACCTACGTGGTCGAGAAGCGTGCCGAGCACCTGCACATCGGCGGGTTCCGCGATCAGTCCGGTTTCCTCGCCGAGCTCCCGGATCACGGCCTCGACGAAGGTCTCGCCGGGCTCCACCGATCCGCCGGGCACTTCCCACGTTCCGCGCCGGTGGCGCCCCAGCAGGACACCGTCCGGGCCGTGCACGATGATGCCGACCCCCAGCGCCGCGTGGGGCGCGGGCGGCGCCGACGTCCGGGGCCGGCTGCGGATCCGTTCCGGGCGGCGAGCCGCGTACAGCCGGTACGACAGCGGCTGGTCGGCCTGCGCGGAGTCGATCGTCGTGACCGCCTCCAAGACAAGGCCGTGGTCGACGAGGAGGTCCTCCCACAGCTGCGGTTCGAGGACCCACATGTGCATCTGGTGCTCGATGTCCGAGCCGGGCAGCCGCAGGATCTCCGGGCGGGCCGTGACGGAGCCGGAGGGACCGTCACCGTTCGAGGTGGTGTGCAGCGCGCTGAACACCAGCCGCCCCCCGGGCCTGAGGCCGTTGGCCAGGGCGGGCAGAAGGCGGTGCGGATCCAGGAACGGCACGCCGCTGACGGAGTAGACCAGATCGTAAGGGTCGGCTTCCCGCAGGTGGTCGACGGCGTCGGCGCACACCAGGCGCAGGCCGGGGGTGTCGGGGTAGCGGGCGAGGGCGCGCTGGTGCTGGGTGGGGGAGGCGTCGACGGCGGTGACGTCGGCGCCGAGAGCGGCCAGGTGAGCTGCGTGTCGGCCGACTCCGGATCCCAGGTCCAGGACGCGCAGGCCGGCGACCTCGCCGAGCACGCTGATTCCGGGCCCGGCCTGCGACATAACCCAGGCCCATTCGCCCAGCTCAGGCAGGTCGAACGAGCGATCGAGCTGATGGCGGCCGTAGAGGGTCCAGATGTCGCCGATTTCCGACTCCGGGGAATTGCATCCGGTGCGTGAATCTGGGCCGTCTGAGCTGGGGATCCGCGGCATCAACGTGCCTCCTGGTGTCGAGCAAGGCAGGCTGTTGACCTGCACTCTTGCTGGGGATCGTTCATCTGATGCGTGATTCGCGCACTCTGCGGAAGAGGCTGCGTGACGACGACGGCCTGGAGTGGGGGCTCCGCCCGGCTGGTGCTGGAACTGGCCTCCGAGCTGCATGCGGTCGTTGTCAGCCGCCTGCTCGGCATCCACCAGAACACCGCCGACGCCTGGCAGCGCCTCGCCGGCCTGGACCTCACCTGTGCCGCAGAGATCACCCACCGCCAGGAGTCCACGGCCACCCCGGCGCGGAACGCTCCGGCCAGGCCGCAGACCGCCGGACTTGCAACCGGTACCCAGGTACAGGTTTACCGTCGGAGGTGTTCCCACCTCAGGGGACATGACGACGGGAGTGAGGGCGATGAGTGATCTTGCGTGGGTGCCGCAGTCCTGCACCCTGCCGACCGAGGAGCGGCCCCTGCGGGTCGCCGAGTGGGACGCGCTGTTCTCCGAGCGGCTGACCTCGCTGTCGAGGCCGCAGCCGCTCCACCTGCGCCTTGACCTGGCAGGCGGAGAGGGCGTGGAGGACCGGGTGCGTGACCTGGTGGAGCGCGAGAGCGGCTGCTGCTCGTTCTTCACCTTCACCACCACCCCCGGCCAGGACCTGATCCGGTTGGACATCTCGGTGGACCAGGCGCACGAGTCGGTCCTGGACGCCCTCGCGGCACGGACCGCCGCTGCCGGGGAGCAGCGGTGAGCACGGGCCTGCGCAGCGGGCAGGTCGCCGGGGCGGCCGGGGTGAACATCCAGACCCTGCGTTACTACGAGCGGCGGGGCCTGCTGGCCGAGCCGGAACGCAGCAACGGCGGTCACCGCCTCTACGGCGAGGACGCGGTGACCGCGCTGCGGGTGATCAAGGCCGCCCAGCGGCTCGGATTTACGCTCGACGAGGTTGCCGAGCTGCTGGAGGCCGGCCGCCACCGGCACGGCCGTCCCGTCGCCGGGCTCCAGGAACGGGCCGCAGCCAAGCTCGTCGAGGTCGACGCGAAGATCGCCGACCTCACCACCATCCGCACCGCCCTCGTCGCAGCTGTCGAAGCCGGGTGCGACGACCTGACCGTCTGCGCGTCCAGCTCCTGCTGCCCGATCCCCTTCACCGACCTCGCCGAGGAGAACCGCCATGCCGGCCCCTGCTGCTGACCCCCGCCCCCACCGCGCCCCCAAGGCACTCGGGGGCCTGGCCGCCCTGGCCTGTGTGGCGTGCTGCGCGCTGCCCGTCCTGATCACGGCAGGCGTCGTCGGGGCCGGGGCGGGAGCGGTGGTGGGTTGGCTGCCGGCCATCGCCGTCGTCCTGGCCGTCCTCGCCGCCGGAGCCTGGTGGCTCGGCCAGCGCCGCCGCCCGTGCTCCTGCGCGCCAAAGACCGCAGGTGAGAGCGGCTGCGGCTGCCAGAAGGCCGGGGACCCTATGAAGATCACCGGCCCCGGCCGTCGATAGAGTCGAGCACCATGACCATCGCTCGTTCCATCGCCCTGTTCGCCGTCGCCGCCCTCTTCGAGATCGGGGGAGCCTGGCTCGTCTGGCAGGGCATCCGCGAGCACAAGGGCTGGATCTGGATCGGCGCCGGCGTCATCGCCCTCGGCCTCTACGGCGTCGTAGCCACCTTCCAGTCCGACGACAACTTCGGCCGCATCCTCGCCGCGTACGGCGGGATCTTCGTAGCCGGATCGATCGCCTGGGGCATGGTCGCCGACGGCTACCGCCCCGACCGATACGACGTCATCGGTGCCCTCATCTGCCTCGCGGGCATGGCCGTGATCATGTACGCGCCGCGTAGCCACTGATCTCTACCTCGCGCCCAGCTGGCCCGCGGCGTCAACGAGGCAGTCATTGCACAACTTCTGATAGCCGGAACTACCAGCATTCTCGACGTCCAGCACGAGGGACTTCCTTCCGTTCGCGGGGCCGGGTGGTCAGGGGCGCAGGGCGTAGCAGCGCAGGACGTCGAGGTCGCTGGTCCGCGCGGCGGACCAGCCGGCCGTGAGCAGTTCGGCGTCCGGGGGCTGGATGCCGAGTCCGAGGAGGTTCGGGTCGGTGGTCGTGCGGCGGCCGGCGATCTCGGTGACGACCCAGAAGGTGCCGCCGGGCGCGAGCAGGCGGCGGACCAGGCTGAGGAAGCCGGGCTTGTCGTCCATCCACCGGTAGACCAGGCGGCAGGTGATGAGGGCGTAGGCCGCGTCCGGGAGCGTCGTGAGGTCTTCGGTGGCGATGTCCAGGCACTGCCACGTCGGTCCGGGCCCGGTGTCCTGGGCGGCGGCGAGGGTGATGGCGCTGGGGGAGCAGTCGATCCCTGTCGTGCGGTAGCCGAGCTCGTGGTGGAGGTGGCGGGCGAGGCCGCCGTCGCCGCTGCCGATGTCGAGGGCGGGGCGGCCCTCGCCGGGGCCGAGGTGCTCGGCCATCAGCTGTTTCTCGGCCTGGCACAGCGGCCGGTAGCGACGGCGGCTGTGCCAGAGCGGCTCCCAGTAGGCCGGGGTCGCGGTGGATGCGGTGGCGGTCACGAGGTTCCCTCTCGGGCGGGCGGCACGGCCGCGGGTACGGGCGGGACGGGCATGGTTCGCAGGGCGCGTACGGGAGAGGCCAGCAGCAGGAAGACCGGCACGATCTGGAGGAAAGCGCCGATGGCGAGGACGACCGGCACGTCCAGGACGAGTGCGAGTGCGCCGGCGCTCGCGGCGGCCAGGGGGCGGCTTCCGGCGGTCACGGTGGTGCTGACCGCCTGCATCCGGCCCTGAAAGGCCCGGTCACACAGGATCTGCCGCAAGGTGCGCTGGCTGACTCCCGCGGCCGTCGCCCAGAACAACTGAGCGGTGAGCGTCGCGGCCAGGACGATCTGCCAGCCGCGGCCGGGCCCGGCCAGAAGGAGCGGCACCTGGGCGAGGGGGCTGACCGCGAACCCGATGATGATCACCGGGCCCACGCCGAACCGGTCCGTGATCCGTGAGGTGAGCAGCGCACCGGCCAGACTGCCCATGCCTCCGGCGCCCATGATCACCCCGAACGCGGTCGGGGAGACACCGAGCTCGGTGAGCAGGTAGTACGCCCAGAAGGTGTTCATCAGAGCGAGGCCGAAGGACAGCACGGCCAGGGCCGCGATCACCGTGCGGATCGTCGGCTGCCCGATCACGTAGCGCACGCCGGCGGCGATGTCCCGGGTGAGGCCGCGTGACTTCTCGGCCCCGACGGGGGACACGTGTGGCTCGGGCACGCTGATGCGCCAGACCAGCCAGGCGGAGGCGAGGAAGGAGGCGGCGTCGACGAGGAGTGACCGCGCGGCGCCGACGGCGCCCACGAGCGCCGCACCGACGTTGCTGCCCGCGCTGTCGGCCACCGAGGAAGCCGCGCCCAGGCGGGAGTTGGCGTCGTGCAGCAGGTGCGGGGCGACGATGGCCGGCAGGAGACTGATGGCGGCGGCGTCGCGGACCACCTTGGCCGCGCCCACCGCGAGCGTCACCCCGTACAGCTGGCCGATGGTGAGCACCCCGGCCAGAGCGGCGGCCGGGATCGTGGTGAGCGCCGCGGCGGCCACCAGGTCCGAGATGAGGAGCTGGAAACGCTTGGCGTGCCGGTCCGACAAGGCCCCGGCCCAGAGAGCGAGCGTGCTGGGAAGCTGGCCGAGGAACGCGAGCGTCGCCACCTGCCCGGCGGTGGCGCGCAGTTCCAGGACTGCGAGCGCGGGCAGAGCGACGGCGCTCACCCCCGACCCGGCCAGGGTCACGGCCTCGCTGCCGAGCAGGTACCGGTAGGCCGGCAGCGCCCAGGCGGTCGTCTTACGGGTCCCGGCGGCGACCGTCACCGGGGTTCACCCCCCACGGCCAGCTCAGGGGCGATCACGTTTGCGTACCGGTGCCCGGCGGCGAAGAAGCGGAGGATTTCGCGGGTGAAAGGGTGGCAGTCGTCGGGCGGGCTGGCGGGATCGACCCAGACGAGCTCGCTGTGGGTGTCCGGCTCCCTGTTGTACGGCTCGCCCTCCCACTCCCTGGCCAGGAAGACGACGCCGGTCACCCGTTCCCCGTCCGCGGCGTGAAGGTGGACCAGCTGGCAGAACTCGAGACGGCCCGGGGTGATGAGGACGCCGGTCTCCTCAGCGAGCTCGCGTGCGGCGCCCTCGTCGAAGAACTCGTCGGCTTCGAGCCGGCCGCCGACGACGGTGAGCAGCCCGGGGGAGTGCCACGACCGCGGCTGGTGCCGGACGGTGAGAACCCGGCCGTCGGCCGGCTGGCGCAGCAGGACCATGACGTGCGTGATGCTGCGATGGACGTTGCTCACGGCCGGTCCTCCTTCATGAGCCGCTCCAGGGTCCGCCGGCCTCTGGCGGTGACCTCGGGATGGCCGTTATCCGGGCCCCAGGCCAGGCAGTTGACCGCGTCCAGCGCGGTCAGGCAGCGCAGTACGTGCCGTTCGGCGCCGGTGAGGTCGCGCCCGTACGCCTGGAGGAACGCTCGCTCACGGTCCGGGTGGTCGAGCCACTCGGTGACGGCGAGGATGACGAGGTCCTGCACGCGGGCGGCCGGGCGGGTGCGCTCGAAGTCGACGAGCGCGAGCCCCGCCTCAGACCACAGCCAGTTCCTCGGCTGGTTGTCCCCGTGGATGTAGCCGAGCGGCACCGGTCCGACACGGCGGAGCTGAGCCGCGTAGTCGCGGACCAGCTGCTGCTCGTCCGCGGTGAGCCGGTCCCCAGCGCGGCCCAGGTACTTCTCCGCGCCATCGGCCGCGGCCACCAGCGACGCTTCGGCTTCCGCGCGGTCGCAGGGGTCGAGCGCACCAGCGTCGTGGAGCCGGGCGCACAGCATGCCGGCCTGCGCGTGCACGGCCCGCCACTCCGCGGCGGTCAGTCCCAGCCCAGGTGCCGGGCCACCGGGCGCCACGGTGAGCAGCAGCGCCAGGTCGTCCGCGCGGCTGGCGAGGAGACGGGGCGCCCGGCTGTGCCCGAGCGCGGGAACGACTCCTCGGTAGGCCCGGGTCTCACGGGCGAAGAACTTCACTGAGGGCGAGACCTTCACGTACCAGCGGGCCCCGCTCTCGCCGGTGAGCTCCCACACGCGGGAGCGGTGCCAGTCGTGCGAGGCGTCGCGCACGGTCACGACCGGCCCGGTGAACTGCTCCGCCCAGCGCTGCACGGCGATGGGCAGGGATTTCGTCTGCCTCACGCCGTGCACCTCGCGCTCGGGTGCGACGCGGACGAGGAGCGCAAGTCACAGGTGGCGCTGGTGGCAGGGGACGGGGGCATGGCTCCTCCTTGATGTGGCCTGTCCGCCTGGCGGGGCGCGGCAGGGGGGCGGTGAGGTCGGTCAGCGGTCCTGGGAGAGTTCCAGGAGTTCGGCGAAGGTTCCGCCGCCGTGGGCGAGGTCGTCGTACCGGCCCTGTTCGGTGATCCGGCCGTGCTCCATCACGATGACGTGGTCGGCGATCTTGGTGTTCTCCAGGCGGTGGGTGACGACGATGGTGATGCGGTCCGCGGCGATCGCCTTGATCTGCTCGAAGATCTGGTGCTCGCCCCTGGGGTCCATCTGGGAGGTGGGCTCGTCGAGGATCAGCAGCTCGGGCCGGCGGTACAGGGCCCTGGAACACGCGATGCGCTGCCACTGGCCGCCGGAGAGTTCCGTGCCGCCCCACAGGTCCCGGGCGAGCAGGGTGTCGAGGCCGGCGGGGAGGTCTTCGACGGTGTCGCGCAGACCGACCGCGTCGACGGCCTCCCACACCGGTGTGTCGTCGTGGGTGCGCGGCTGGCCGAGGGTCACGTTCTCGCGGACGCGCAGCGGCCACTGCGCGAAGATCTGCGGCACGAGACCGGTGTGCTTCCACACCGTCGCGGGGTCCACGCTGGCGAGGTCGGTGCCGTTCCACGTGACGGTGCCCTTGTCCGCCAGGTAGATGCCGGTCAGCAGGCGGGTGAGCGTGCTCTTCCCGGAGCCGTTCGCCCCGACGATCGCGAGGATCTGGCCGCGCCGCAGGGTCAGCGAGACGCCGTCGACGGCGGGCTTGTCCTTGCCCGGGTACTGGTAGACCACCTCCTCCAGACGGATCTCGTCCACCGGCGCGGCCAGACGGCAAGGACCCCGCCGGGGCGCGCGGTCGGCGGCCTCGTCAAGGAAGCTCTGCATGTCGCCGAGGTACAGGCTGGTGTGGAACACCGCGGCGCCGCCGGTGACGACCTGGGTCAAGGCGGCGAGCATGGTCTGCACCGCGATCACGGCCGTCGCGGCGACCGCGAGGTCGATCCGGCCGGAGACCGCCAGCCACGCCAGTGCACCCCACGTCGCCGCCAGGCAGATGCCACCGGCGAGCGCGGACAACAGAGCGATCCGCAGGGTTCGTGGCGCGGCGGCCAGGGTGCGCCGATCGCACCGGTCCGACAGCGCCCGGTACCAGTAGACGAGATAGTCGACCATGGAGTTCGCGCGGACCTCGTCGCTGTACTTGGACTCGGTGGCCCACCAGCGCATCATCCCGCGTACGTTGCGATCCGCGATGTTGCCGTAGTGGATCTCGTAGTCCACCCGCGCGCTCAGCACGGCCCCGACACCGGCCGGCAGCACGGCGAGCAGCAGCAGCGGCAGCATCAGCGGGTTCAGCACCGACAGCACGCCTCCGGCGGTGACCAGACGGATCACCGCCGACACGAACTGCTGCGCGTCGGCCACCATCACGTGGGTGCGCATCACCCCCATCTCGGCCGCCTCACGCCGGTCGGAGAAACCGTCCTCCGCGTACGCAGCCGCCTCCACCCGGCACACCGCCTCGACCAGCGCCGAATCCATCTCCGTCGTCAACCGCGGCGTGATCCGCCGCCCCGCGTACGAGGCCACCGCTCTCGCTGTCCGAGCCACGGCGGCGGCGACCGTCACCACGAGCAGCGCCGGCAGGGCACCCCGCAGCCGGTCTCCGGCGGAACCGGCTCCGAGCACGGGTTCCATGGCGCGGGCGGTGGCCGTCAGCAGCACGGCGGCCGAGACGCCCGTGACCAGCTGGCAGCCGAGAAGCAGCTGCACGGCCCTCCGGTCGATCCGCCAGGACAGCCGCGCGATCCGGCCCAGGACGGCGGGGATCTGCGCGCACATCCGCCGGAAGGACACCTCGGCGAGCGGGTTGATGGAGTACTGCCCGGTGTAGGTGATCTCCGCCGGCGGCGGAGGAGGCGGTGTGGTCTTGGGCTGATCGTTCACGGGAGTCGAGGTCAACGGCGGTTCCTCCTGGACGGTCGCGTGGGGCGGTCGGGTAGCTCAACGACCGCGCCGGGATATCGAACTGGTGTCTTTCGGTCTCAGCGGGATCCCCGAGATTCGGCGCGTGTCGGAGCGTGGCGGATGCATCGACCCGGGTCTTCCAACGGCGCTGACAGATAAGGAGGTTGGCCGAATCGCCGATGGCGACACCCTTTAGCGCGAGACCGGGCGCGTTGTGGAACAACAGCCCCCGCCGGACTTGTAGAGTGCGAACCTCCCCGCACGAACACCTCGCTGGAGCCGCTTCGTGGCCATCACTGATTCCGACATCTCGGACGCTCTCGGTGCTTACCTGGAGCGCCACCCGGACGAGGCCGAGCAGCTGTCCAAGCCCCTGCAGCTCCTCGCGGAAGGCAGGAACTTCGCCTCTCGGCGCAGCTTCCCCATGCACGTGACCGTCGGAGCCCTGCTCGTCCGCGACGGCGCCGAAATCCTGCTCATCGAGCACCTCGCATACGGCCTCACCCTTCAGCCCGGCGGTCACCTTGAGCCGACCGACACCTCGCTGGTCGAGGCGGCGGTGCGCGAGCTGACGGAGGAGACCGGCATGGACCCCCGGCAGGTCTGCGTGGTCTCGCCGACGCCTGTCTACGTCGAGTACGGCAAGGTGCCGGCCCGACCTGAGAAGGACGAGCCGGAGCACTACCACCTGGACATCGGATACGCCCTCACCACGGTCCGCGGCGATGTCGGACGCATCCAGGAGTCCGAGGTGACCGGCGCCGGCTGGTACCCGCTGGAGGCGGCCGAGCGTCTTGTCGGACACCGCATCAGGCGAGCGGTCACGGCACCGGCCTAGACGGTCTGTACCAGAGCACCGGTGGTCCCGGGCTCTCGTGCCAGAGGCGCACCAGTCAGCACGCCGGCGGCCCTGCTCGCCTCGGTGTTGGACCACAGGTGTCAGCCTCCGTGCTCGGGGGCGGTCAGGGTGTGGTTCCTGCCAGGGGCGGATTCGCTCACTCGAAGGAGGGCTTGCTGTCCCGGCTTCGCTTGATCTCGTAGAACCCGTCCGTCGCTGCGACGTGGAGCAGGCCGTCCCAGAGCTGGCCGGCGGCCTCGCCGCGGGGGGCCTGCCGGAGCACCGGGCCGAACAGGGCTGTGCCGGCGATGCGGAGGACGGGGGTCCCGACATCGAGGCCGACCTCGTCGAATGCCTGGTTGTGCGAGTCCTTGATCAGGCGGTCGAACTCCGTGCTCGTCGCGGCGGAGGTCAGCGAGGCGGGGACGCCGTTGCCGTAGAGCCAGTAGGCGCCGTCGATCTCCTTTTGTGCGCTGAGCGTGGTGCCCGGCTGGTGGACGCGGGCGACGACGCCTTCGGGCAGGCGCCAGATGGCGTTGTCGAGGGCGCGGATCAGCTGGGCCGGGGTGGTGTCGAAGCTTGCGTGGAGGCATGCCTCCCACAGGGCGGGGAGGGTCTCCTCGCCACTGTGCGTGAGAGTGATCATCAGGTGTGTCTTCCTCGTTATGCGGTCGGCAGGGAGCGGGAAAGAGGCGTTGGTGGCCTCGTCTACGGGCGGGAGGCGTGGACGATCTGGCGGACGGTGCGGAACATCTCGGCACCGCAGGAGCCCTCGGGGAAGCGCTCGACGACGCGGTGGTGCACGTGCTGCCGGTAGGCCAGTTCGGTCAGGCCGCCGAAGACCTTCATGTCGAGCTGCTGCTGGGAGGCGAAGCAGGCCAGGGCGGCCTGCTTGGCGGCCAGGAGTTCGGGGGTGCCGACGAAGTAGAGGTTCGGTTCGAAGTTGCGGCTGTAGGGGGAGCGGAAGTGGACCAGGTCGGCGGCCTCGCGCATCGCGACGGTGGTGGCCTCCTCGCCGGTGACGGCGTGGTCGAGGTGCTGGTCGTCGGGGTGGTGGGTGTAGACGACGTCGGGGCGTTCGGCGGCGAAGGCGTCGAACAGGGCCGCGTTGATGGCTCCGCGGTGGTCGGTGAACCGGCTGTCGGGGATGGGGGAGAAGGTGTAACTGCCGATGCCGAGGATCTTCGCGGCGGCCAGGCACTCGTCGCGGCGCGTCGTGGTGCCGGGGTGTCCGACGGTCAGGCAGTGGATCCGGACACGGTCGCCGGCCAGGACGTGGTCGCGGATACGCATGCCCATGGCGAGTTCGGCGTCGTCGGGGTGGGCGACGACGACCAGGACGGACCGGGAGGCGGTCAACGGGACTCCTCGTGGAGCGTGATCTGCAGGGCGCTGTGCAGACGGCGGCCGTCGAGGCCCTGCCAGCGGAAGGGCTCGTGCTCGTTGCGGGGCCAGCGCAGGTAATGGAGGCTGCCGACGGCATCCGCCGGTCCGCGCCCGTGCCGGTAGGCGATCTTGGAGGTCTGGCCGCCGTCGAGGTGGAACACCGCCGCCGGGTCGTGGCCGGCCCGCGCACACAGCTCGGCGGCCTCCTGGACGGTGACGCCCTGGAACGCGGGGGCGAGGGGCGCGCCGTCCAGGACGGTCAGCGTCAGATGCCGGCCGCCGAGCGCGAGCAGGGTGCGGGCGTAGCGGACGCCGGGGCGGAACGGGCTGATGCCCAGGCTCTGGTCCCAGGGCGCGGTGCGTCCGGCGGCGGCGTCGGCGGCGGACGGCCCCAGGGACAGGGCGCTTTCGATGCCGGCTGTGGCGAAGGCGTCGACGGCCGTGACGCGGACGGGCGCGTTCGTGACGAGGTGGGCGGGCCAGGGGTGGTGGGCGCGCAGGATGTAGGCGCCAGCGAACAGGTCGGCGCCGCCGCCGGGATGCAGGGCGGTGATCCTGGCCCCGGCGGGGGAGAGGGAGACGGTGCAGTCGAGGGCCTGCGGATCACGGGGCGTGGTGTTGGCGGCCGGGTCGACGTCACGGCGGAAGCCCGTACGGGGATCGTCGTGGTAGCGGATGCGGCAGTTCGCCGCACCGAACACGGTGAGGTGGTCGGCCGGGGCCGGGCCCGGCGTGGGGTCCTTCGAACCGGTCCAGGTGTGCGGGTGGCCGGCGATGGTGAGGGTGCCGGTGGCGGCCAGGGTGCGCACGAGCGGACGGCCGTGGTGGACGAGGAGGGCGGGTTTGGTGACGGTGGGCAGGCTGACGACGTCGTGGTCGCGGACGGCGAGGTCGAGGCAGGGTTCGGCGGGCTGGTAGGCGGGGTCGTCGGAGATGTAGGCGAAGGTGCCGGAGACCGCGGCGGCGACGGGGCCAGTGACGAGGTGGCGCAGGTGGAAGCCGCGCGGGCAGGAGACGGGCCGGCACTCGGCGCGGTCGAGGTCGAGGGTGAGGGTGTAGGCGTTGGTGAGGCACCCGTCGCCGAGGCCGATCGGTCGGGCGGTGAAGACGACGCCCGGCGCGAGGGCGCGGGTCCGCGCCGGGGTGGGGTGGGCGAACGGGCTCTGGTCGCGGGCCAGCGACTGGACGCTGGGCACGTGGATGCCGCGGGCGCGCAGTTCGGCGAGCGGGTCCCGGTCCGGCGTGCCGCCGGGCGGAGCGAAGGGCGCGTTCACGATGTCACCGGCCCGGTGGCGGCATCCAGCAGGTCGCGGACGGTGAACGGCCCGGCATCCAGCAGGCGGCGCAGGCTGTGGCGCAGACGGTCGGCAGCGGCGGGCGGGCTGGTCGCCGGGTAGGGGACGGTGTGGGCCTCCAGCCGGTACAGAAGCACCCCGGCGGCCACCGCCGCGAGGAGGTCGTCGTCGCGCCAGGGCCGGGCGTGGCCCGGGAGGGTGTAGGCGTCGAGGAACGCGCTGGCGAGCGGGTGCAGGCGCGACGGCCGGGTGATGTGGTGCAGGACCAGGTGGGCGAGGAGGTAGCCGAGGTCGAACAACGGCGCGCCCGTGTGCACGTTGTCGAGGTCGACGAACGCGGTCCGTCCCGCCGCCAGGCTGAGGTTCTTCGGGCAGGCGTCGCCGAGGATCAGCTGCCGGCCGGGCAGGGCGTCCAGGCGGCGGCACGCCTTGTCGAGGACGGGGTGGCCGCTGGAGCGCAGGCAGTAGCCGTAGGCGTGCTCGGCGCGGAAGAGGTCGTCGCCGTCGCCTTCACGCAGCGGCGGCAGGCCGGCGGTGGCGTGGTGGACGCGGGTCAGGGCGGTGGCCAGGCGTGTGCACTCCTCGGCGGTGGCGGCGCGCTGGTCGAGGTGCTCGCGCCAGGTCCGGCCGTCGGGGAAGACGTCGGTCATCACCAGGGCGTGCGCGTCGGGCAGGAACGCCAGGATCTGCGGGAACAGGTCGGGCAGCAGGCTGTGGTGCAGGGTCAGGGCCCGGTGCTCGACCGCGATGAGCGCCGGGTCGGTCGCGATGTGCCGGATTCTGGCGAAGCGGTGGCCGCGGATCTTCACGATGACGTTGCCCGCCTCGCCGCGGACACGGAAGACGTGGGCGACGTTGCCGCCGAGGCACTCCTCGACGCTGGTGAGGCGTCCGGTGTGGGGGTGGCACGCGGCGAGGACCTGGTGCAGGTACGGGCCGAGGACCGCTCCCAGGCCGGGCGCGATGTGGCCGGGGGCGAGGGGGAGGGTCATCGCGCGGCTCCCAGGGCGGCGAGGGCGTGCCCGGCGCGCGGGGCCGGGGCGGTGGGGCGGAAGCCGAGGACGACGGGGGCGGCGGGTCGGCCGGTCGCGGTCCAGCGGCGGGACATCGACAGGTAGGCGCCGGCCATCAACCGGGCCGGGCGCCGGTGGTCGGACAGGTCCGAGGCCAGCTCCGCGCGGGGGACGCGGCCGGCCAGGTGGGAGAGGAACTCGGTGACGGCGCAGGTGCGGGCCGAGCGCTGGGTCGGCAGCACCGTCCTGTCGCCGCAGTCCTCCACGAGGCCGGTGAAGCCGAGCGCGCGGTGGCGTTCCCAGCCCAGCCCCAGGCGGTCGTTGCGGAAGACGTGGAGCTCGATGTGGTCAGCGCCGCCCGCCGCGTGCCGGTCGATCCCGTCCTCGTCGCCGTGAAGGGTCTGCAGGACGTGCAGATGCAGAGCCTGGAAGGGCCCTTGCTGGATGAGGTGGACCTCCTGCCCGATCCGGCCGTTGCCCTTGTAGAGGCCGCCGGCCACGGCGTGGAGGTTGCCGCGCTGGGAGAAGGTGGTGTGGGCGAGGTTGTGGCTGCCGAGCGCCATCACCCGGCCGCGGCTGCGGTAGGTGACGTTGAGGAACACATCGACCTCGCCGAATCCGGCGGTGAGCCGGTCCAGGTCCTGCTCGGTGTAAGGGTTGCGGTCGGCGAAGCCGGGGAGCAGCCGGGCGTGGTCGGCGACGGTGAGCTGGGCGAGGAAGTCGGCGGGCCGGGCGCACGCGGCGTGGACCTCGATCTCATCGATCTCCTTGCCCGGCCGCTCGCCCGCGGCCAGCCACCACGGCACGGTGTCGAAGTGGTGGTAGCCGGAGTGCGCGGCCTTGCCATACCCCCGGTCGAAGCTGTGGTAGCCGAGGTCGACAAGTTCGTCCGGCAGCCGCCACTGGCCGTCGCCGTGACTGGACTGGACCGACGTGACGGGGCAGTTCGTCGCCTCGGCCACCTCGGCGATCAGCTCCCGCACCCGGCGGAAGGCGGGGTGCCAGCGGCGCTGGCTCATCACGCTGACCACCATCCGCGGATCGCGCCGCCGCGCCGCCCGGTAAGCGTCCAGCAGGGTGTCGAAGTCATCGGCGATCGCCTGCGCGGCCACCGGGTCGGTGGACGCGCCCGGATGTACGGTCAGCGGCTTGTCGAGCAGCACCGGCAGGCCCCGCTCCATCGCCCACAGCGCGTAGGGCAGGTGCACGGACGGCTCGGTCGCCACCACGACCGCCCCGATCCGCTCCCGCTCCACCACACCCTCCAGCACGCGCCGCACCCCCTCGGGCAGGGCCCGGCAGGAGACGGGGAAGGGCTCGACGGGAACGACGAGCATCCGCCGGGGCCGGCCCGGCGTGCCGTACTCGACCGCGGCGGCAGCCGCGTCGGGCAGGTCGGCGCCGGTGACGGTGCCGGCGAGGCCCGCGTCCTGGGCGACGGCCAGCGCCGGCAGGTGGTTGAGGCGGGTGTGCGGGCCGACCCCGACGACCAGCACGTTCACGGTGGCGCTCACCTGTCCACCGCCTCGCGGCCGATACCGGCGCCGAGCAGCGGCAGGACGCCCTCGCCGACCTCGTACGCCTCTTCCAGGTGCGGGAACCCGGACAGGATGAACTCCTCGATGCCGAGCGCCGCGTACTCGGTGATCCGGTCGGCGACCTCGCGGTGCGAACCGACCAGCGCGGTGCCCGCGCCGCCGCGCAGCAGCCCCACGCCTGCCCACACGTTCGGCCACACCTCCAGGTCGGAGGTCCGGCCGCTGTCCCGGAAGGCCGCGTGCAGGCTGCTCTGTCGGGCCTGCCCGGTGGACTGGCTGTGGGCCAAGGTGGCCTGCACCCGTGCGACGTGCGCCGGGTCGATGCCGGTCAGCAGGCGCTCGGCGGCGGCCCACGCCTGCTCGCTCGTGTCGCGGGCGACGACGTGGAACCGGATCCCGAACCTCGGCGCCCTGCGCCCGGCGTCGGCGGCCAAGGCGCGGATGCGGTCCAGCTTGGCGGCGACGTCGGCGGGCGGTTCGCCCCACGTGAGGTAGACGTCCGCGTGCCGGGCGGCGACCGGGGCGGCCTCGGCGGAGGAGCCGCCGAAGTACACGCCGGGCAGCGGGGCAGGTGGCGAGAAGACGGCGGCTCCCAGTACGTCGTAGTGCGTGCCGGTGAAGTCGCACGGCTTGCCGGACAGGGCGCCGCGCAGGACGGTCAGCCACTCGTCGGTGCGGGTGTAGCGGGCGGCCTTGTCGAGGTGGTCGCCGAAGCGGGCCTGCTCGGCCTTGTCGCCGCCGGTGACGACGTTCAGCAGCAGTCGGCCCCGGGTCTGCCGCTGGAACGTCGCGGCCATCTGAGCGGCGAGCGTCGGGGATATCGAGTCCGGGCGCTGCGCGACCAGGAACTTCAGGCGCTCGGTGGCCTGGGCGAGGGCGGCGCAGGTGATCCAGGGGTCCTCGTTGAAGGTGCCGGCGGGGGTGAGGATCGCGTCGAACTTCATGTGCTCGGCGGCCTGTGCGATCTGGGTCATGTAGCGCAGGTCGGGGGCGCGGTGCCGGTCGGCGCCCGGACCGGTGCTGGTGGCCGTGTCGTGGCCGGGCCCGTGAACGCCGCGCATCCCGGTGGTCAGGGTGCGGCCGTCGCTGCCGGTCGGCAGGAACCAGTGGAACTGCAAGCGGTTCAAGTCGGTCTCCTCGGGTTCAGTCGGAGGTGAAGTCGCCGGCTGCGCGGGCGGACAGGCGGGCGAGAAGCGGGCCGGGGACGGGGATGGTGCCCTTGTCGCGGGCGGCGGCTTCGAGGGCGCGGCCCTGGTCGCCGGGTACGCGCCACGTGCCGTCGGCCGTCGCCGCGTCTCGCAGCCGGTCGGCGAGGCGTGTGTTCGCGGTGGCCGCGTTCTGGCCGGGGGCGGCGAAGGCGGGGTCGAGGGCGAGGAAGGCGTAGCCGGTGGTCCAGGTGGAGTCGACGTCGTCGCCCATGGGGAAGCCGAACACGGAGCCGGTCAGAGCCTGCACGAGCAGGGACAGCGCGAGGCCGCGGTGGTCGCCGAAGACGATCGCGGAGGACGCGGCGTGGGGGTCGCGGGTGGCACGGCCGCCGGCGTCGACGAAGCACCCTTCCGGCAGAGGCCGGCCCGAGCGGCGGTGCTCCCACAGCACGCCCATCGGCGCGAGGGTGGTGCCCATGTCTGCGCTCAGGGGTTCGCCGAGGGTGGGCAGGGCGAAGGAGAGGGGGTTGACGCCGAGGACGGGGGTGGCGCCGCCGGCCGGGACGGCTTCGGCTCGGGAGGTGTTGGCGGCGATGCCGACCAGGCCGTGTGCGGCGATGGCCTCGGTGAAGGTGGACAGGACGCCGTAGCGCTGGGAGTTGATGACCCCGACCAGACCGATGCCGAGGCGGCGGGCCCGTTCGATGGCCGCAGTGGTCGCGAAGTCGGCGCTGAGCGGGCCGATCTCGCGGTGCGCGTCGACGACGGCGAACGCCCCGCGCTCGCGGACGATCTCGGGCGGGGCCTGCCGCTCGGGGAAGAACCGGGATTCGAAGGCGAACTTCGCCAGCCCGTGGGATGGTTTGCCGCGCAGTTCGCCGGTCAGGAAGTGGTCGGCCACCCGGCGGGCCGCGCTGTCGCCGACGCCTGCGGCCGTGCAGGTCCGGGCCATCAGGTCCTCGACGTCGGCGATCGGCACCTGCACGTTCGCCGGTTCGGTGGCGGGGCCGCGGACGGGGGTGTCAGACATGGTTCTCCGTTCGACGTGGGCGGGAGACGGGAGCGGTTCAGATGTGAGTGCGGGAGCGGTGCCAGGTCACGGCGGAGTGCAGCTGTCCCTCCCGCTCGGCGCGGCGAGCCGGAGGACAGGTGGAGACCTGCTCGACACGGCGCCGGACGAGCGCGGTGACGAAGGTGTCGGCGGCCTCGGTGGGGGCGGCGGCCCAGTCGGGCAGTGCCTTGCGGGCCCACGCCTCGGCGTCCGCCGCGGGGGTACCTGCGTCGATCAGCTGCGCGAGCAGGAACCCGGCGCTCAGCCACCCGGTTCCCCGGCCGGGCCACGCCCAGTCCAGCAGGACGGCACTGCCGCCTTGAATGAGGATGTTCCCCTCGTTCAGGTCGGTGTGCACGAGCCGGTCGCCGGCCAGCAGACCGAGGTCCAGGCCCGCGCCGAGATGTGCCCAGCGTTCCTCGACCCGGAGTGTGGCGGCGGCGGGGGCCGGCAGGGTCGCGAGGTGTCGCAGCGCGCCGGCGGCGGCGTCACGGTCCGCCGAGCCCGGGGAAAGGTCGGCAGACCGGCCGGGGACGTGCTCGAACAGCAGCCACCGCCAGGCGCCGGCGATGCCGTGGTGCAGCAGCTGGGGCGCGAGCGCGCGGACGGCGGGTGCGAGGCGTGCCTCGGTGTCCAGGGTGGGCGCGTGGCGGTGGGACAGCGGAGTGGCCTTGAGGAACAGCCGGCGCCCGGGGACATCCAGAGACAGGCGCAGCCAGGCGGTCCTGCCCGAGACGGCCTCGACGGCGTTGAGGACCGGTCCGGCAGCGGACTCGACGGCGGCGCGCAGCGGCTGCGGGACACCGCCCCACACGGCAGACGCGGCGTGAGCGGGCAGGCCGGGGACGAGATTCACCAAGCACCTCCTGATCCGGATCGCTGCGAGACAGAGGACGAACGAGTGCGGACCCGAACCCGGGCGGGTGCCGGGTCCGCGTGCGGTGCGGACTACGGCCGGGGTGCGGCCATCCGGTCCAGGACGAGGTGGCCGCGCGCCACGAGCTCGTCGCGGCCCTTGGCCAGGCCGTTGCGCAGGTAGGACACGCCGAGGCGGACGGTCAGCAGACGCAGAAGGCGGTCCTCCTCGGCCGTCAGCGGTCGGCCGTAGCCCGTGAAGTACGCCTCGTGCAGCTCCGGGCGGACGGACCAGACCGCGCCGCACAGCCACACGAACTCGGACGCGGCGATGCCGTGCGCGGCCATCGCGAAGTCGATCAGGCCGTGGTGGCTGCTGTCCTCGTCGTACAGCCAGTTCCGGGTCTCGTAGTCGCCGTGCCGGTAGACCAGCGGCAGCTGCTCGGCAAGTCCGGGCAGCTCCGTCGACGCGGCCTCGACCAGGGCGAGCCGGTCGGCGGCCAGGTACGGCGCGACGTCCTCCAGGCAGTCGGCGGCCTCACGGGCCTTGGCCTCCATGTCGGACCGAACCGCCGCGCGGTCCGCGTCCGTCCCGGGCTCGGACGCGTCGTGCCAGCGGCGCAGCAGCCGCCCGGCGTCCTTGTACAAGCGCAGCTCGGTGCCGGGTTCCAGGGGCAGGTCCCGTACGACGCGGCCGGGCAGGGGCGTGCTGAGGATCGCGCGCAGGCCCGGGTCGCAGGCCAGCAGCCGCGGCGCCTCGGTCTCGCTCAAGTGCGCTGCGGTGAAGGCGTATCCGGCGACCTCGCGCTCGAAGTCGAGGTCGCTGGGGCTGACCTTCACATAGGCGTCCCGGCCGGCCGCGCTCACGCGCCACACGAGGGAGGTGCTGCGCGGCCAGGAACGGTCCTCGTTCGCGTCCAGACCGGGCAGGTAGCTGGCGACCCAGTCGCGCAGCTCGGGCGGGAAGGGCTTGGTGGGCTTGGCGGTCGTCATGAAGATCGGTCTCCGAACGGGGGAGCGGGTGGATTCGGTGGAGCCGTGCACACAGGTGCGAGGGGGTGCGCTGCGGTTCCCGCCGGTTCAACGGCCGGATAACGGGCGGGGTGCGAGGGTCAGAAGTAGTCGGCGAGCCACGGCTCCCGGTCGGCGGTGGCGGCCAGCAGGCGGGCGAGGACGGAGTCCTCCCCGCGCAGGCCCGCCAGCGCGGCGGTGGCCGGACTGCGGTAGCCGCCGGCGTACCAGAGCGAGAACTGCCCCATGGTCAGCGTGACGTCGGCGGTACGGCCGCGCTGTGCGCCGCCGGGGGTGAGACGGGCGCTGCCTGCGCCGATGCTCAGGGTGTGGCGGCTGAATCCGGCGCCCTCCAGGTCGGCGAGGTCGAGCACGATCTCGTCGTCCAGGTGCCCGGGCCAGCCGCGCAGCTCGACGGCGCGGACGGGGTCGAGGACGCGCAGCATCCACGGATGCCAGGCTTTGGCCGTCGCCGTGCCGACGCTCGCGAGGCGCTGCTGCAGCACCGGTCCGGGCGGCAGGCCGGTGCGCTCGAACATCACGGTGGGGACGCGGCCGTGGTGCCGTCCGAGGAAGGCGAGCATCGCGTCGGCGGTCGGCGCGTCGGCGGCCCAGAAGTCGTGGACGACTAGCTGCCGGCCGCCCGGGGTGCGCTGCGTCGCCGTCGCCAGGACACCGCTCGGCTCCCGCCCACGCGAGGCGAACGCGTAGGTCTCCAGGTCCGGATGCCGCTCCTGCTGCCAGGCGCCCCACCACGCGGGTCGCTGCCACGGCCCGTTCCACCGCCCGGCCAGCCGGTCCCGCAGGTCTGCGAGCTGCGCGGTGTCGCCGTGGGTGATCTCCATCGTGTCGGTGGCGGCCTGCTTGAGGGCAGCGGTGGGCACCGTCCAGGAGAACACCTGCGCCGGGGCGTCCCAGCCCAGCCGCCGCACGTAGCCGTTGGAGGCCGTCCACAGCGTGGCGAGGACCGCGCCCTGCTCCTGCACGGCGCGCCCCCTCTCCTGAGCGAGGAGTGCGGCGAGACGGCCGCCGCGCTCCTCCGGGGCGACGCAGCCGCAGCCCATGCTCGCGGCGGGCACCGGCCGGCCGCCGAACCACTGCGGCACGAGCACGGCCATGCCCCCGGCGACGACCCGGCCGCCGCGCAGCGCCACCCGACGGTCCGCGTACGGTCCCAGGCGCGTGACGTCAGGTACCGGCTGGCCGTAGGCGCGGCGGGCCAGAGCGTCGTACTCCGCCCACTGGGCGTCGTCGGCCTCGGCGAACTCCACATCCATGGCGACTTCCCCTCCCCTCTAGTAGCCGGTGGCGTCGCGGACGACGTCCGGGTCGGCGGGGACGAAGAAGGTGCGGGTGCCGGTGACGACCAGCTCGCCGTCCTGGTTGAACCCGTCGACGCGGCAGGTGACGATGCCCTGGTCGGGGCGGCTGTTCGAGCGGCGGGCGGACAGGACGGTGCTGCGCGCGGAGAGGGTGTCGCCGACGTAGACGGGCTTCTTCCAGCGGACCTCGTCCAGGGCGAGGTTGCCGGTGGTCATGCCGCTGGTCGTGCGGACCGTCATGCCGAGCACCACGTTGAGGGTGAGCATTCCGCACACTAGGACCCGCGGCTGGCCGGTACGGCGGCAGAACTCGATGTCGGAGTGGACCGGCGCCTCGTTACCCATCAGCGCGAGGACCTGCACGTGCTCCGCTTCGGTCACCGTCCGGGCGGGTCGGTGCTCGATGACCAGGCCGGGGACGAGGTCGTCCAGGCCCAGGCCGACGACCTCGCGGAGGCAGCCGTCCTCCACCTGGCGGAATCCGGCCGGGACGGACCGGGGCTGCTGCTTCGGCATCATCAGCTCGCTTTCGTGACAGAGGTGGTGGCGGAGGAGCGGTGGCCGGCTCGGCGGACGATGGCGAGAGCTGCCTCGACGAGAGGCGGCCCGACCATCGCGCCGTCCGCCGTGGTGATGGCGCCGCCCTCCTTGGCCACCGCGCAGGCCGCGTCGAGCACCGCGTGGGCTGACTCCAGCTCGCGCGGGCTGGGAGCGAACGCCTGCGCGATGACGCTCAGCTGGCGCGGGTGGACGGCGACCTTGCCCGCGAAGCCCAGTTCGACCGCCTCCAGGGCGTCCCGGCGCAGCCCGTCCTGGTCATCGAGGGAGAAGAAGGGGGAGTCCACGGCAGGGATCCCGGCGGCGGAGGCCGCAGTGACGAGCTGAGCGCGCGGGTACCACATCGCCCGGGACGTGAGCTGGCACCCGGCCGCCGCCGCGTAGTCGGCGGCGCCGAAGAGCACGCCCGCAAGGCCCGGGGTGCGCACGATGCCGGCCAGTTCGACGACTCCCCGCGGGGACTCGATCAGCGCCCAGACCTTCGGTGCCGCCTGCGCCCCGCACGCGGCCTGCACGACGGCCTCGATCTGGCGGCCCGACTCCACCTTGGGGACCACGACGAGGTCCGGCCACAGCCCCTCCTCAGCCATGGCGGCAAGGTCCCGCAGACCCTCCGCGCCACCTACCGCGTTGATCCGCACGCCCAGCAGGGGCCCGCCGGACTTCCGCGTCCGGGCACCGGCGAACGGCAGCACGGCCGCCCGCGCATCGGCCTTGGATCCGGCCGGCACCGAGTCCTCCAGGTCGAGGAGCACTACCTCGGCACCGGAGCCGACGGCCGTGTCGAAACGCGCGGGCGTGATGCCGGGAGTAACCAGCCAGGTCGGCCCACTGGACCTGGCGGTGTCGGGCGGCGCGGAGTTCGCCCGATCCAACGGAGGCTGCACGTCGATCTCCTCTCGAACGGTCGACCGGCCCGGTCGCTGCCCGTACGGGCACGACGGACCAGAAGCAGGAACAGGGAATTGGGAAACGGCACCCGGACAGGCAGGCATCGAGCGGGGGCGACAGCCTGCTGCACGCTCCGGCCGATGCTCCGAACCGCCACTGCGGGCTGGTTCGCCGAACTAGCCTAGGAAGAGCGGGTTCTGAACAAGACTCACTCCCGGTACGGGTTTGCCCCTGCGGGCGGGCACGAGGCACAGCCGGGGCCGACCGGAAGGGACCGCGATGGGGACCGGTAGCCGGAGCCGCACCGACACCGGTGTGGTCTCGGGGTTCGTCCTGCGGATGCTGCGCGAGAGCGTCCCCCTCCCGCAGGCCGTTCTGGCCGAGCGTCTGGGGGTCGACCTCGGCACCATCCAGGGCTGGGAGAGCGGGCGCCGGCCGCTCGGCAACGTCCGCACGATGGACCTGCTGCAGCTGCGCCGGACCCTGGCGCTCCTGGGCGCCGACGGATCCCTGCTCGGTTGGCTGGACGCCGGGCTGGACGCCGACCGGATCCTCACGGCCGTGCTGCACCCGCCGGCAGATCCCGCCGCCCACCCGCTGGCGGGCTGGGTCCAGTCCCGCGAGACAGCGCATCTGATCGCGTGGGCTGTGCGCGGCATCATCCCGCCCGCCCTGCAGCCGCACGCCATCCGCCGGCGACGCGGCCCCGCCCCCGCCGGCCCCCAGCTCTCGGCCGCCGACCGGACGCACTTCTTCGCCCAGCTTCGCCAGACCGCGGAGAGCGCCGACCGGGCAGGGGACCGCCGACTGCTCCTGCGCCGCCAAAGCCTCTACCTCGCCTCCTACGACCCGGCCCCCGATGCCGAGGACTGGGCCGAGCAGGCGCTGCGCACGATGCGGTCGGCGCTGGCTCTGCGCGACTACACGCCGCGGTGGATCGAGGCCCGCACCGCCGCGACGGTCGCCGCCCGCCAGGGCGACCCCGTGCCCCTGTACGACTTCGTCGACGCCCTGGCCGCCGACCAGCACAGCGAGCTCGCCAACCTCGCCTACTGGGCCTACTGGCTGGGCTCTATGCCGCCCACCCAGCCGGACGACCACTTCCTTCACCGCCCGGACCCCGCCGCGTGGAGCCCGGTCCACCTGTTCCAGCAGCTGGCCAGCTCGCTCCACGACGCGCCCGGCACCGTCGACCTGTACGTGCACTCCCTCCACACCCTGCTCCACCTCCATCCGTGGCTGCCGCTCGCCGGCCCCGCCGCCGCCCGGCAACTGGGGGAGCGCGCCGTCGAACTCCTCGACGGCGGCGTCCTGTCGTCGGTATCGCGGCGCGACCTTGAATCGGTCCACTACCGTCTCCAGCAAATGAACTGACGCACCGCCAGGAGCCAGCACGTGCCCGAACACGCACCCGCCGACGCCGAGACCACCGCCACAGCCGCTCTCCTTTTCGAGGCCGGCGCCCTGCGCAACCAGCCACGCACCGGCTGGCCCTACGACGGCGTTCCCCTCTCTGCCACCGAGACCGTCGCCGAGCACAGCCACCGCACCACCGTCATCGGCGTCGCACTGGCCGCGATGGAAGGCGCCGACCCCGCCCGCACCGCCCTGCTGTGTACGCTCCACGACCTCCACGAGACCCGTGTCGGCGATCAGACGCCAGTCACCCGCCGCTACGTCACAACCGCCGACCCGCGGAAGGTCACAGCCGACCAAGTGGCCGGCACGCACCCTGCCGTCGGGAACGCTGTAACCGCGGCCATCGAGGAGTTCGAAGCCGGAGAGACCCTCGAAGCCAGGTGCGCCCGAGACGCCGACAAACTGGACTGCCTCTATCGAGCCCTGGAGTACCGGGCGACCGGCTACCGCACCGACGGCAAGATCGAAAGGTGTCACGCCGCGTTGAAGACTGCCTCCGCCCGCAGCCTCGCGAACGCCGCCACCGCGATGGAACCAGCCCAGTGGCAGCGCACGCTGCCCGGTGCACCAGCCGGTCACTGAGCTCCGCTGAACGGCTGCCGCACCCCCAACGCTCGGATCGGTGCCGGAGCCCTGGCCGGCGGGCAGCCGGTAGCGGTCGGCCAGGAGGGCGCCCTCAGCGGTCATCGCGTACCGCGGGCCCGGGCGCGCCGGAAGGCGCTGTCGAGGGGAGCCCCGCCAGGGACAGGACCATGTCCGCCTGGTAGCCGGCCGTACGCGACAGCGGCATGGGCCGGGGGCGGAGGGCCTTTTCCGCCCGGTGGCACCAGGCGATGAGAACGGCCTCGGTCTTCGCTCGCAGGGCCTGGAGCTGCTCGTGGTCCGGGGCGGCGGCGAGGAGCTGGTCGGCGTGCCGCAGGAGCATGCCCGCGGCGCGCGCCGGGACGAGGAGGACGAGGTCCTGGTCGCGGCCGGCCTCGGGGTTCTCCTGGATCTGCCGGATCATCAGGGGGGTGATCGAGCGGACCTCCTTCGCGGAGGCCAGGAACACGGTCTCTTCTTCCGAGGTCGCTGCAAGCTCGGCGATGAGGTCGCCGAGGACGTGGCGGGCGTCTTCGAGGACGTCGATGGCTTCCTGAGGGGAGAGCTGGATGGGGGCGGAGTCCCACATCGGTACCTCGGGGAAGAGGCCGAGGCCGCCGTGCCGGGCGGTGTAGTGGGCGCTGCTGGATCCGGCCGGTTCCCACTCGCGGTCGTCGCCCCCGCCGCTAGAGGCGTCCGGCTCGGTGGCGGCGGGAGGCGCCAGGAGGTAGGCGCCTGGTCCGAAGGAGGTCAGTCCGGTGCAGTCCGACGGGGTCTGCTCGACGCGGAGGCCGTGCCGGGCCGCCAGGTCTCCCATGATCTTGGGGAGGGCGGGTTCGGCGCGGGAGGCCATCGCCCACACCCCGCCGGAGTCGCTTCCGTGGAGGGAGACGGTCAGCGCCGGTCGTACGGTGTCGATCACCCTCATGAGGGCACGGGTCTCCGGCAGGGTCGCGTCGAAGGTGGGGGTGGGGAAGGTCCACTCGGGCTGGCAGCGGGCCTGGGGCCGGTACAGGCGGCGGTGGTAGTCCTCCAGCGTCGGCGGCCAGGTCTTCGCCCACCAGTCCTGGTTGGCGGCGACGCCGTCGGGGTCGGCGCATCCCACGAGGTGCCAGGAGACTTCTTCCCGCGCCTGGGGGTGCTCGGTGAGGTACCGGGCCAGCGTGGTGACCACGGTCAGACCGATGGGCTCGTTCGGGTGCGGGGCGCCGAGGACGAGGACGTGCTTCGGGCCGCCCTGGACGGTCAGCATCGTCATGGGCCTGCCCTCGCGGGAGCGGCCGATCTCGGACAGGACGCAGACCGTCGGGTGCTCGGCGGCGGTCTTCCGCAGCTCCTGGTCCAGTTCGTCCAGGGTGGGCGGCCGGTCGCCGATGTAGGGGGCGAGCGGGTCGGGGGTCACGACCAGCCCTCCCCGCGCAGAGCGCCGTGGGTCGGCGGGACGTCCTGGTGGGCCGGCCCCGGCATGTCGGGCTCGTAGCGGTAGGTGCTGGTGCTGGTGTCTGCCGTGGCGTTGGCCGCGTGCTGCGGCTGCTCTTCGGCGTGCGGCTCCAGGTCCGGCACGGACGCGGCGGCGAGCCCGCGGGGGCTGCCGATCTCGTCGGCGATCAGGCTTCCGGTCAGGGCGAGGCCGGCGGCGTTCATGCCGAGGAGCATGAGCCCGGGGACGGTTTCGAGGAGGTCGAGGGCGGACCACCCGATTCTGGTGGCGGGGGCGGGTAAGCGAGCCATGCGGATCACGGCAGCTGCTCCTTTCCGGAGGCGGCGGCGGGGGTGATGAGGTCGGGCAGGAGTTCCCAGAAGGCGACCAGGGCGATGAGGTGCGGGTCGCTGCGGGCGCCGCACCGCTCACGCAGCTCGTCGACGCGGTCGAGGAACAGACCGGTGGGCCGAAGGTCTTCGGGAAGGTCGTCCTCCGTGGCGAGGCCGGCGAGGACTCGCAGGACGGCGAGGTCGGTCTCGGCGAGGTCCGGGGCGAGCATCGACACCGGAGGCGGAGAGACGTGGCCGCCCGCGAGCAGGGCGGTGGCCCTGCGGGCAGCGGTCGGGGCGCCGAAGCGGCGGCCGATCGAGGTCAGGTGCCGGCGGACGATCCCGACAGGCAGGCCCAGCTCCTCGGCGATCTGCGCGTCCGACGCCCCGGTGAGCAGGAGTTGCCCGACCCGTAGTTGGGCCGAGGTGAGCGGGCGCGGCTGTGCCGGGGCGGCGGCGCGGACCGGCGCCGTCGCAGCGGCCGGCGGTTCGGCCGGCGCGGGAGCGGCGCGGGCGGTCAGGAGCCGGGGGTCGCGCAGCACGCGGTGCAGGTCGGCGGGCGAGGTGGAGCCCAGGCCGGGGGGCACGGCCCAGTGGACGTCCAGGCCGCCGGTCGTCGCCAGCGGGGGGATGCCTATGGACCTGCCCTTCGGCATGACCCGCACGCCGTGGGGCCAGTCGGCCGGGAGGACGGAGTCGGACGACAGGAGGAAGTGCCAGGTCCGCGTGGTGCGGTTGGCGAGGACGGGGCCGGTGCGCGGCCCCAGCGCGGTCAGCGCCGGGCGGGCGAGGTCGGCCGGGACGCGGATCGCGGTGAAGTCCTCGCCGCAGCGGACGGAGAGCGTCTCGCTGCTGTCCGGCATCCAGTGGGGCATGCCCCAGCGGCTCAGGACCGGACGAGGCCGGGCCCTGGTCGTCACGACTCCGCTCCCGCCGGCTCGTGTAGGTTCCTCTCAATTGAGTCCTGGTCAGGAAACTTGACCAGCGGTTTCATGCTTGAGTCCCCGGTTCGTGTCAGGGAAGCCGTCCCGAGCG
>NZ_JBIAMB010000036.1:0-46760 GCF_042873895.1 Streptomyces sp. NPDC004435
TGCTGTCCTTGTCGGTCAGATCCCATTACCGTGTCCCTTTGGACATTCCGTGGACATCACGTCGCGGAACTGGACACGGGATTCGGGATCCCACACATGGGGCTATCCTGCCGTCTCGTCCCACGGCAGGGCGAGCGCCGTACCGACCAGTCCGATGTGGCTGAACGCCTGCGGGAAGTTGCCGAGCTGCCGGCCCGTCACCGGGTCGTACTCCTCCGCGAGGAGCCCCACGTCGTTGGTGAGCCGCGTCAGCCGTTCGAAGAGCTCCCTGGCCTCCTCCTCGCGGCCGGTCATCCGCAGGGCGTCGGCGAGCCAGAAGGAGCAGACGAGGAAGGTGCCCTCCTGGCCGGGCAGCCCGTCCACCGAGCCGGAGTCGGGGGTGTAGCGGCGGACGAAGCCCTGGTGGGTCAGCTCGGCCCGGACCGCGTCGACCGTGCCGACCACCCGGGGGTCGTCCGGAGGCAGGAAGCCGACGCGGGGGATGAGCAGGGTGGCCGCGTCGAGCTCGGCGGAGCCGTACGACTGGGTGAAGGTGTTCCGCCCCGCGTCGTACGCCTTCGCGCACACCTCCGCGTGGATCTCGTCCCGCAGCGCCCGCCACCGGTCCGCTTCGCCGGGCAGCGAGGGGTCGTCCTCCAGGGTGCGTACCGCCCGGTCCGCCGCCACCCAGGCCATCACCTTGGAGTGGGTGAAGTGGCGGCGCGGGCCGCGCACCTCCCACAGCCCCTCGTCGGGGTCGCGCCAGTGCGACTCCAGGAACCCGAGCAGGCTCAGCTGGAGGTTCCAGGCGTGCCGCTCGGCGGGGATCCCGGCCTCGCGGGCGAGGGACAGGGAGTCCATGACCTCGCCGTACACGTCGAGCTGGAACTGGTCGACGGCCGCGTTCCCGGTCCTCACCGGGGCCGAGTCCGCGTAGCCGCGCAGCCAGGGCAGCGTCGTCTCGGGGAGCCGCCGCTCGCCCGCGGGCCCGTACATGATCTGGAGGTCGGCGGGGTCGCCCGCGACCGAGCGGAGCAGCCAGTCGCGCCAGGCGGCGGCCTCGTCGTTGTATCCGGCGGCGAGCAGCGCGCCGAGGGTGAGGGAGGAGTCGCGCAGCCAGCAGGACCGGTAGTCCCAGTTCCGCACGCCGCCGAGCTCCTCGGGGAGGGAGGTGGTGGGGGCGGCGACGATCCCGCCGGTGGGGGCGTAGGTGAGCGCCTTGAGGGTGATCAGGGAGCGGATCACGGCGGCGCGGTACGGGCCCCGGTAGCGGCAGCGGGCGGTCCACTCCCGCCAGTCGGCGAGCGAGTGCTCCAGGGCTTCGTAGGGGTCGATCAGGGCCGGCCGGCGCTCGTGCGAGGGGTGCCAGGTGAGGACGAACGCGACGCGCTCGCCGGCGGCGACGGTGAAGGCGGAGCAGGTGGCGAACTGCTGGCCCCAGGTCTTCACCTCGGGCTCGCTGCGGAGCCAGACGGCGTCGGGTCCGGCGACGGCGACCCGGTGGCCCTCGGAGCGCCTTATCCACGGCACGATCGAGCCGTAGTCGAAGCGCAGGCGGAGCACGGCGCTCATCTCGACCCGGCCGCTGACTCCTTCGACGATCCGGACGACGTCCGGGGCCCGGTCCCGCTGGGGCATGAAGTCGGTGACCCTGACGGTGCCGGTGCGGGTCTCCCAGAGGGTCTCCAGGACGAGGGAGTCCTCGGCGTAACGGCGGGAGGTGCACGTGCTCGCGCCCTTGGGGGCGATCCGCCAGTGGCCGTTGTCCTCGTCGCCGAGGAGGGCGGCGAAGCAGGCGGCGGAGTCGAAGCGGGGCAGGCAGAGCCAGTCGATCGAGCCGTCGCGGCCGACGAGGGCGGCGGTCTGGAGATCGCCGATCAGGGCGTAGTCGTCGATGCGTCGGGTCACGTTCTGGGCGTTCCCGGAAGCGGCGCCGGTCAATCAGCGGGGCGAGGTGGCCTGAATCGCGCTGCCGTCCTCTTGCGGGGCGTCCGGGGTGCCGTCCTCCGGCTCGCCGCCTCCGCCGCCGTCGCCTCCGCCGCCCTCGGCGGCGGTCGCGGCGGCGGTCTCACGGTCGCGCTTCTCGCGCCGGACGAGGACGATCCAGCCGACCGGCACACCGGCGGCGAAGAGCCACCACTGGACCGCGTACGCCATGTGGGCGCCGATCGAGTCGTGGTCGGGCTCGGGGATCTGCTCGGGGGAGTCGCCGGCCGGTTCGGGCTCGGTCTGCTCGACGTAGCCGCCCAGCACCTCGCGGCCGATGAGCTCGGCCTGCTGGGCGCTGCTGATGAGCATCACCTGACGGTCCGGCAGGCCCTTGAGGTCCTTGATGCCGCTGGCGCCGGTGGTCTCGTCGGCCTTCAGCCGGCCGGTGACGGTGACCTCGCCCTTCGGGGCGGGCGGGACCTCGGGGTAGTCGCGCTGGTTGGCCGCGGCCGGCACCCAGCCCCGGTTGACCAGGACGACCGCGCCGTCCTTCAGGACCAGCGGGGTGAGGACGTGCGCGCCGACCCGCTCGTCGGCGGAGGTGCGGCGGCGGACGACGACCTCGTGCGCGGTGTCGAAGGTGCCGGTGGCGGTGACCCGGCGCCAGTAGTCGGCCCGGGGGACGACATGGCCGGGCGAGGTGAGCTCCTCGACCGCGACCGGCGCGGCCTTCAGGTTGTCCTCGATCAGGGCGTTCTGGGCGACCCGGCGTTCGTGCCGGTGGAACTGCCAGAAGCCCAGCTCGATCATCGCGGGGATGAGGACGAGGGCGACGAGGGTGAGGATCACCCACTGCCGGGACAACAGGAAGCGGTACACGGAACGACCGTACAGTCCGGTGCGGGGACGTCCGCACCGGGGGGTCGGGTGACCGGCGCCACCCGACCAGGATCGTTTCTGCTCACGGGACCGGGCGGTGGTCACACCCGGTCGACGATGCCCGCCTTCCCCTCGGCCCGGGCGCAGTGGGCGCCGCAGTACCAGTTCCCCTCGACCTCGACGCCCTGTCCGATGATCTGGACCCGGCAGTGCTCGCAGATGGGTGCCATCCGGTGGATGGCGCAGGCGAAGCAGTCGAAGACATGGATCGCACCCTGGGCATGGATCTCGAAGGACATGCCGTAATCGTTTCCGCAGACCTCACAACGTGCCATGCGCCACAGGGTGGAGCCCCGGGCGCGGGCGCGCCGCGCACCACGCCCGCAGGGGGCGGGGTGTCACCCGTCTGCCGGGGCCACGTCCCGCAGCAGATGGGCGTAGGCGGCCTCGTCCACGATCGGCGTGCCGAAGGCCTTCGCCTTGACGGTCTTGGAGGTGCCGGCGTCCGGGTCGTTGGTGACCAGCAGGCTGGTGAGCCGGGAGATCGAGCCGGCGACGTGCAGCCCGGCCTCGACCGTGCGGTCCTCCAGGAGCTCCCGGTCGACGGAGGTGTCGCCGGAGAAGGCGACCCGCATGCCCTGCTTGAGCGGCTTGTCGCTCTCGTAGCGGCCGGGGTTGGGGTAGGGGCAGGCCGGGCGCTTCCGGGAGGGGCGCCAGCTGCCCGCCCGGTAGGAGGACTGGTGGCCGATCATCGGGCGGGCCGGCGAGGACGCCCACTCGGTGAGCGGGCGGCACTCCAGGAGCGGCAGCCGTACGCCCCGCTCCGCCGCCGCGTGCAGGCTCGGGCGGAACGCCTCGGCGAGCACGCGCGCGTCGTCGAGCGCGTTGTGCGCGCGCTGCTGCACCACCCCGAAGTGGGCGGCCAGCGACTCCAGCTTGTGGTTGGGCAGCGGCAGCGCCAGCTCCTTGGAGAGCGCGATGGTGCACAGCCGCTGCCTCACGGGCGCGGTGCGCTCCGCGCGCGCGTACTCCCGGGCGATCATCTGCCAGTCGAACATGGCGTTGTGCGCGACGAGGACGCGCCCGTCGAGGCGGGCCGAGAACTCCTCGGCGATCTGCGGGAAGAGCGGCGCCCCTTCGAGGACGTCGCTGGTGAGGCCGTGGATCCAGACTGGCCCCGGGTCCCGCTCCGGGTTCACCAGCGTGTACCAGTGGTCCTCCACGGCGCCCTGCGCGTCGAGGCGGTAGACGGCGGCGGACACGATCCGGTCGTCGCGGGCGAGACCGGTGGTCTCCACGTCGACGACCGCGTACCCCTGCGGGTAGGCGGCCGGCCACGTCGCTGCTGTCGTACGGTCGTCGAGCATGGTCACTGAGAATACGGCCCGCGACGGACACTCCCCTTCTCGCTGTCCGGCTTGTCCGTGATGTCCCCCTCGGCGAGTGTCGGGGCCCCGGCGAGCAGCCCCTCCACCAGCGCGCGCACCGAGGCCGCGAAGAGCCGCTCCGGCTCCACCGGGGCGGCCAGCGCCCGGGCGAGCGCCGGGTCGGCGTCGGCCGCCCCGGCGTCCCACAGCTCCTCCTCCGCGGGCGACTGGACCGGGGCCCGCTCGCGGTTGCGCTCCACCAGCACGTACCCGACGACCTGGAAGGCGACCGCCCGGACCAGCTCCGCCGCCCGCTCCCCGCGCAGCCCCGCCGCGTGCGCCTCCCGCGCCAGGGCCCGATGGGCCGGCAGGAACATCCGCTCCGTCAGGCCCCGCTCGTGCACCATCGCCACCAGGTGCGGGCGGTCGCGCAGCGCCCGGCGCAGGGCGTGCGCCACCGAGCAGATCCGCTCCGCGGGGTCCTTCCCGAGCGGCCCGATCGCCCCCAGGTCCGCCACCGTGCGGGCGGCCAGCGCGTCGAGCAGGGACTCGCGGTTGCCCACGTGCCAGTAGATGGAGGTGACCGCGGTGCCGAGGGCGGCGGCCAGGCCGCGCATGGTGAGCGCGTCGGGGCCGTGGACCCGCACCAGGGCCGCCGCCGCGTCTAGGACCTCCTCGCGGCTGAGCGCCGGGCGTGCCATCCGCAACCCCCTGACGAGTCGTCAATTCACTGTGCGCACGCGTCTTTACCCTTCATCGGCGGCGGTGTAACAGTGTTACAGGCCGTCGGTCCCGGGCCCGTGGGGCCGGGACCGTATCCGTCCGGAAGGGTGGTACGACGACATGGCACGAGTACGGTACGGGGCGCGCACCGAGGCGGAGAGCGCCGCAGCCCGCGCCGCCGCGGCGAAGCTCCCCGACATCTGGTCCACCGGCGTGGTCGCCCTCTGGGAGACCGACCCCGACGCGGTCGCGGCCGTCCTGCCGCCGCCGCTGAAGCCCACCGGACGCCCGCTCGTCCGGGTCACCGTCAGCAAGGTCGACCTGCCCGGCTATCCGCTCGGCGCCGGCTCGGTCTCGGTGGCCGCCGCCCACGGCGCCACCGAGGGCTGGTACCCGCTGGTCATGCCGATGACCCACGAGCGGGCCCTGATCGGGGGCCGCGAGGTCTTCGGCGAGCCGAAGAAGCTGGGCGAGGTCGTCGTCGAGCGCGACGGCCTCGTGGTGGGCGCCCGGCTCGCCCGGCACGGCATCGCCTTCGTCGAGGTGCGCGGCGCCGTGTCCGGCCCGCTGCCGCTGCCCGAGCCCGTCGAGCGGACCGACTTCTACTTCAAGTTCCTGCCCGGCGTGGAGGGGGCCGGCTTCGACGCCGACCCGGTCCTCGTCCACTGCGTCCGCCACGAGAAGGTGCGGAAGCTGGAGCAGGTCACCGGGGACGTCGTCCTGCGCGAGTCCATGTACGACCCCGTCGCCGACCTCCCGGTCCGCCGGCTCGTCGGCATCACCCTCGGCGAGAAGACCTCCGACCAGCGCGGCCGGGTCGCCGAGCGGGTCTCCGCCGAGGCCCTGCTGCCCTACGTCCACCAGCGGTACGACGACCCCGCGCAGATCCTCGACGGCCCGCCGGAAGGGAGCGTCTGATGGAGCTCGCGCAGGGGCAGGTCGCCGTCGTCACCGGCGCCGCGAGCGGCATCGGCCGGGCGATGGCCCGCCGCTTCGCCGCCGAGGGACTCGCCGTCGTCCTCGGCGACGTCGAGCGGGGCCCGCTCGACGAGGCCGCCGACGAGCTGACGGCGGAGGGGGCGCGGGTCCTCGCCCGGACCGTCGACGTCTCCGACCCGGAGCAGGTACGGGCCTTCGCCGACGCCGCCTACGACGCCTTCGGCGCCGTCCACGTGCTCTGCAACAACGCCGGCGTCGGCTCCGGCGCCGAGGGCCGCATGTGGGAGCACGAGCCCAACGACTGGAGGTGGGCCTTCTCGGTCAACGTCTGGGGCGTCTTCCACGGCATCCAGGCGTTCGTGCCCCGCATGCTCGCGGGCGGCGAGCCGGGCCACGTCGTCAACACCTCCTCCGGCGACGGCGGCATCGCCCCGCTGCCCACCGCCTCCGTCTACGCCGTCACCAAGGCGGCCGTCGTCACCATGACGGAATCCCTCTACGCCCACCTGAGGGCCGAGCACGCGCGCGTGGGCGCCTCCGTGCTCTTCCCCGGGCCCCACATGCTCCGCACCGGCCTGTGGGAGTCGCACCGCAACCGGCCCGAGCGGTACGCCAAGGAGCGCCCGCGCCGGACCCCGTACCGCACCCTCGACCAGTGGGAGACCGCCATGAAGGAGGCCGGTCACGAGATCGCCTTCACCCCGGTCGAGGAGGTCGCCGAGCACGTCGTCGAGGGCATCAGGGCCGACCGGTTCTGGATGCTGCCGGCGAGCGAGCACAGCGACCGGCAGATCACGGCACGCTCCCGGTCGATGCTCGACCGCGCGAACCCGTCCTACCTGGAGAACTTCATCCTCGACTGACCGGCCTGAGGGGGCTGTGCGCACCATGAGCCATGAGGACCCGTATCTGATCGTCTCCTCCGACTGCCACGCCGGGCTCCCCACCGAGGAGTACCGGCCCTACCTGGAGTCCCGCTTCCACCGGGCCTTCGACGACTTCCTCGCCGGCCGGCAGGCCCGCCGCGAGGCCATGACCCGCCTCGGGGTCCGCAACGAGGACTTCGCGAACAAGTGGTTCAGCGACCACGAGGAGGGGCTGCGCGGCGGCTGGGACCACGCGCAGCGGATCAAGGAGCTGGACGGGGACGGCGTCGCCGCCGAGGTCGTCTTCCCGGACGCGGACGCCGTCGACAGCCAGACCGCCGCCCCCTTCGGCGTCGGCCTCGGCCTCTCCGGCGACCAGGACCCCGAGCTGGGCATGGCGGGCGCCAAGGCGCACAACCGCTGGCTCGCCGAGTTCGTCGCCCACGCCCCCGCCCGGCACTGCGGCGTCGCCCTGCTGCCGGTCACCGCGGACCCGCGCGAGGTCGTCGCCGAGATCCACCGGGCCAAGGAGTCCGGGCTCGGCGCCCTCATGATCCCGTCCATGTGGGTCGACAAGGCGCCCTACCACGACCGGCGTTACGACCCGGTGTGGGCGGCCGCCGCCGAGACCGGCATGCCGGTGGTCACCCATTCCGGAGCCGCGCCCCGCGAGGAGTACGGCGACCACCTCGGCATCTACGTCTCCGAGGTCACCTGGTGGCCGGCCCGGCCCCTGTGGTTCCTGCTCTGGTCCGGGGTCTTCGAGCGGCACCCGGGGCTGCGGTTCGGCGTGGCCGAGTCCGGCTGCTGGTGGCTGCCGAACCTGCTCTGGTTCATGGACCGGCTCTACCTCGGCGCGCACGGCGGCAAGAAGCTCTCGCCCTTCGCGGAGCTGCGGCGCCCGCCGAGCGAGTACCTGGACCGGCAGGTCTTCGTCTGCGCCACCAACACCAAGCGGCGCGAGCTGGCGCAGCGGTACGAGATCGGCGTGGACAACATCCTGTGGGGCTCGGACTTCCCGCATCCGGAGGGGACCTGGCCGAACACCCGGTCCTGGCTGCGGAACACCTTCCACGACATCCCGGTGGGGGAGACCCGGCGGATGCTGGGCCTGGCCGCCGCCGAGGTCTTCGGATTCGATGTCCGCACCCTCGATCCGATAGCCAGACGGATCGGCCCCACCCCCGCCGACCTCGGCCAGCCCGCCGACCAGACCGCCGTCGAGGCGTCCTGGGCCCGCTCCCGCGAGACCGGCCGCCACTGGCTCACCGGCGGGGACTTCCCCGTCATGGGCCCGGCCGCCGGCCCGGATCCGGGCCGGGCCGCGGGGCCGGTGTCCGGACCGGCCGCGGGGGTGACCCGGTGACCGGCGGCAGGAGTGGCCCGGGGGCCGGCCGGGAGGGTGGTCCGGTGACCAACCGGGAAAGCGACCCGGAGGGTGGCCCGGCGACCGACCCGGAGGGTGGTCCGGTGACCGGCCGGTACACCGTGATCTCCGCCGACTGCCACGCCGGCGCCGACCTCCTCGACTACCGGCCGTACCTGGAGAAGCGCCACCACGACGACTTCGACGCCTGGGCCGCCACGTACGTCAACCCGTACGAGGACCTGCTCGCCGACACCGCCGACCGCAACTGGAACTCCGGCCGGCGGCTGAGCGAGCTGGAGGCCGACGGGATCGTCGCCGAGGTCGTCTTCCCCAACACCATCCCTCCCTTCTTCCCCTCCGCGTCCCTCATGGCCCCCGCCCCCACCCAGGAGGAGTTCGAGCGGCGCTGGGCGGGGCTGCGCGCCCACAACCGCTGGCTCGCCGACTTCTGCGCCGAGGCCCCCGGCCGCCGGGCGGGCGTCGCCCAGATCCTCCTCAACGACGTCGAGGCGGCCGTCCGCGAGATCCGCCGCACCCACGCGGCCGGCCTCACCGGCGGCATCCTGCTCCCCGGGACCCCGCCGGGCAGCGGACTGCCGGAGCTGTACTCGGAGACGTACGACCCGATCTGGGCGGTCTGCGAGGAGCTGGGCGTCCCGGTCAACCACCACGGCGGCTCGGCCTCCCCGCCGCTCGGCGACGAGCCGGCCGCCCGCGCCGTCTTCATGGTGGAGACCACCTGGTTCTCCCACCGCGCGCTGTGGCACCTGGTGTTCGGCGGCGCCTTCCGCCGTCACCCGGAGCTCAGGCTGGTCCTCACCGAACAGGGCTCAGGCTGGATCCCCGGCGTCGTGGAGATGCTGGACTACTACCACGGGCGCCTCGTCGCGGCGGCGAGCCGGGCGGTCACCGCCGAGTCGAAGTTCGGCGCGGGCCTCGCGGACTCGATGGGCCGCAGCCCCGGCGAGGTCTGGCGGGAGAACTGCTTCGTCGGCGCCAGCTTCATGCGCCCGCACGAGGTGCCGCTGCGCGACCGGATCGGCCTCGACAAGATCATGTGGGGCAGCGACTACCCGCACGACGAGGGCACCACCCCGTACTCCCGCGAAGGGCTCCGGATCGCCTACGCCGGCCTGCCGCGCGAGGAGGTCGCGGCGATGGTCGGCGGCAACGCGGCCCGCGTCTACGGCTTCGACCTCGCCCTCCTCGACCGGCTCGCGGCCGTCCACGGCCCGACCGTCGAGGAGATCGCGACCCCCCTGGAGAAGGTCCCGGAGGGCGCCACCAGCCCGGCCTTCGCCCCGGGCGGGTCGGTCCGCGTCTGGTGACGTGACGGGTGCGACCCTCCTGGAGTGACCGCACCCCCCGCTCACGACGAGGCCCACGGCGGCGCCCTCGGTTCCCGTCTCAACTGGCTCCGGGCCGCGGTGCTCGGGGCCAACGACGGGATCGTCTCCACCGCGGGCCTCGTCGTGGGCGTCGCCGGCGCCACCGAGTCGCAGGCCGCCCTCCTCACCGCCGGACTGTCCGGCCTGCTGGCCGGCTCCCTCTCCATGGCCGCGGGGGAGTACGTCTCGGTCTCCGTCCAGCGCGACTCCGAGGACGCCGCCCTCGCCACCGAGAAGCGCGAGCTCCGCGAGAGCCCCGCCGCCGAGCTCGACGAGCTCACCGCACTCCTCACGGCCCGCGGCCTCAGCCCCGACGTGGCCCGCGAGGCCGCCGTGCAGCTCACCGAACGCGACGCCCTCAAGGCGCACGCGCGCGTGGAGCTGGGCATCGACCCCGACGACCTCACCGAGCCGTGGCACGCGGCCTGGGCCAGCTTCCTCGCCTTCACCGCCGGAGCCCTGCTCCCGCTGCTCGCGATCGTCCTCCCACCGCCCTCCGTCCGGCTCTGGATCACCGTCGGCTCGGTCCTCGCCGCCCTCACCCTCACCGGCTGGTGGGCCGCCCGGCTGGCCGCCGCCCCCGCCCCGAGGGCCACCCTCCGCACGGTCGTCGGCGGCGCCCTCGCGATGGCCGTCACCTACGCGGCCGGCTCCCTCCTGGGCGTCGCGGGGGTGTGACGGGCGGCCCGCTTGTCGGAAGCCGCCAAAGCCTGCTGACAAGTCGTCTCGCATACTTGTGGGTAATGGCGTCTAGCCGTCCTCGGGGACGGGCCCTACCGTCGACGCATGCCGCACCTGCCCGATGTCGTGCTCTGGTCCATACCGGCGTTCGTGCTGCTCACCGCCGTGGAGATCGTCAGCTACCGGTTCCGTCCCGACGAGGAGGAGGCCGGGTACGAGGCGAAGGACGCCGCCACCAGCATCGGCATGGGGCTCGGCAGCCTCGCCTTCGACGCCCTGTGGAAGATCCCGATCGTCGCGATCTACGCGGCCGTCCACGAGCTCACCCCGCTCCGGGTGCCCGTCCTGTGGTGGACGATCCCGCTGATGCTGCTCGCCCAGGACTTCTTCTACTACTGGTCGCACCGCGGGCACCACGTCATCCGCGTCCTGTGGGCCAGCCACGTCGTGCACCACAGCAGCCGCAGGTTCAACCTCTCCACCGCCCTGCGCCAGCCCTGGACCGGCTTCACCTCCTGGCCGTTCTATCTGCCGATGATCGCCCTCGGCGTGCACCCCGCCGCCGTCGCCTTCTGCTCCTCGGTCAGCCTCGTCTACCAGTTCTGGATCCACACCGAGCGCGTCGACCGGCTGCCCCGGCCCTTCGAGTACGTGCTCAACACCCCCTCCCACCACCGCGTCCACCACGCCTCCCAGGGCGGCTACCTGGACCGCAACTTCGGCGGGATCCTCATCGTGTGGGACCGCCTCTTCGGCTCCTGGGCCGGCGAGAACGAGCGGCCCGTCTACGGCCTCACCAAGAACATCGAGACGTACAACCCGCTGCGCGTCGCCACCCACGAGTACGCCTCCATCGCCCGCGACGTCCGCGCCGCCCGCGACTGGCGCGAGCGCGCCGGCCGCGTCCTGCGCGGGCCCGGCTGGCAGCCGGAGCCCCGCACCGCCCCGCACCACGACCAGACCGCCCCGGAGCCCGCCGCGTGAACGCCCCCGACGCAGCCCCCGCCACTGCCGCCCCCCGCACAGCCCTCCTCGCCCCCACCTCCACCCCCACCCCCGTGCCCGCCCTCTCCCGCGTCCTGCTCGGCGCCTTCCTGCTCGCCGCCGCCGTCGACCTCGGCTCCCTCCTCGCCGGCGCCGAGACCGGCCATCTGGTCGCCAAGCCGCTCCTGATGCCGCTGCTCGCCGCGTACGCCGCCACCCGGGGCGCCCCGAAGCTCCTCGTCCTGGCGCTGCTCCTCGGCTGGGGCGGCGACGTCCTCCTGCTCCTCGACGCCGACTGGGCCTTCCTCGCCGGCATGGGCTCCTTCGCCCTCGGCCACGTCTGCTACCTGACCCTGTTCGGCCGCCGCCGCACCTCCCCGGCGCTCGGAGCGCTCTACGCGGCCGCCCTCGCCGGCACGGTCGTCGCCCTCTGGCCCGGACTCCCCGCCGACCTGCGGATCCCCGTGGCCGGATACTCCCTGCTGCTCACCGCGATGGCCTACAGGGCGAGCTCGCTCGGCGTCCTCGCCGGCACCGGCGGGGCCCTGTTCCTGCTCTCCGACACCCTCATCGCCACCGGCATCGCGGAGTGGCCCCAGCTGCCGGCCCCCGACTTCTGGGTCATGCTGACCTACATCGCCGCTCAGTACCTGCTGACCGCGGGTGGCCTGAAAGCGATGTACGGTGAACGTCGTACAACAAGCTGACCCGGACGAGGAACCATGCGCGCCACCACCATCCACGCCCCCTTCGACATGCGCGTGGAGGAGGTGCCCGACCCCGTCGTCCAGGACCCCGCGGACGTCGTCGTCCGGGTCCTGCGCGCCTGCATCTGCGGCAGCGACCTGTGGGCCTACCGCGGCGAGTCCGCCCGGCGGCCCGGCCAGCGCATCGGCCACGAGTTCCTCGGCATCGTCGAGGAGACCGGCTCCGAGGTCCGCGGCTTCAAGGCCGGCGACCTCGTCGTCGCCCCCTTCGTCTGGTCCGACGGCACCTGCGAGTACTGCGCCGAGGGCCTTCAGACCTCCTGCCCCCGCGGCGGCTTCTGGGGCTCCGTGGGCTCCGACGGCGGCCAGGGAGAGGCCGTCCGCGTCCCCTTCGGCGACGGCACCCTCGTCAAGCTCCCCGCCGACGCGGCCTCCGACGACCGTCTCCTCACCGCCCTGCTCGCCCTCTCCGACGTCATGGGCACCGGCCACCACGCCGCCCTCGGCGCCGGCGTCCGCCCCGGCTCGACCGTCGCCGTCGTCGGCGACGGCGCCGTCGGCCTCTGCGGCGTCCTCGCCGCCAAGCGCCTCGGCGCCGAGCGGATCATCGCTCTGGGCCGGCACACCGCCCGTACCGACATCGCCCGCTCCTTCGGCGCCACCGACGTCGTCGCCGAGCGCGGCGAGGCCGCCGAGGCCGCCGTCCGCGAACTCACCGGCGGCCAGGGCGCCCACGGCGTCATCGAGGCCGTCGGCACCGAGCAGTCCATGCGCACCGCCGTGAACATCACCCGCGACGGCGGCTCCATCGGCTACGTCGGCGTCCCGCACGGCTCCGGCACCGGCCTCGACCTCTCCGTCATGTTCGACCGGAACATCGCCCTGCGCGGCGGTGTCGCCCCCGTCCGCGCCTACCTCCCCGAGCTGCTCGCGGACGTCCTGGACGGCACCATCGACCCGTCCCCGGTCTTCGACCTGACCGTGGACCTCGACGGCGTCCCCGCCGGCTACCGCGCCATGGACGAGCGCACCGCCCTCAAGGTCCTCGTCAAGCCGTAGGGCCTGTCGTCACACTCCCTTCGGGCGACGACGGGAGTTCGACGACACGCCCTGGCCCCGGTCCGGCGGTTCACGGCCGGCTCCGGCCCCGATCCGCCGCCGGAGGGGCCCACACGGGCGCGTCCGCCCCCGCGACGCCCGGCGGGCGCGACCAGCCCGCCGGGCCGCCCTCGTACGCCACCGGCGACACCGCGTGCCGCAGTCGCCCCAGCGGCCCCTCCGTCTCCACCAGGTGCCGCCCGGGCTCGTACCGGGGCAGCCCGTGCGTCAGCCAGTGCCCGGTCTGCGCCAGGGCGAGCCGCACGAGGCGGCTGCCGCCGTCCCGCCGCTGCTCGGTCAGCGACCGCAGCACCGCCGCCGCCAGCAGATACCCCGTCCCGTGGTCCAGCGCCTGCGCCGGCAGTGCCCCCGGCTCCCGCGCCGACCCCTCCGTGACCGCGATGCCGGTCGCCACCTGCACCAGGCTGTCGAAGCCCCGCCGGCCGCCCCACGGGCCGTAGTCCCCCCACGCCGACAACCGGGCCGTCACCAGACCCGGCCGCTCCAGGCCGTACCGCTCCAGCGCCCCCGGCCGGTACCCCGTCACCAGGACGTCCGCCTCGTCGAGCAGCCCCTCGAAGGTCCGCCGGTCCGAGGGCCGGTCCAGGTCGAGGGCCGCCGTCCGCTTCCCGACGTCCGTGTCCGCGTGCTGGTCCGGCAGTTCGGGCCGGCCCGGTGGATCGATCCGCAGCACGTCCGCGCCGAGCAGCGCCAGCGTGCGGGTCGCCACGGGACCCGCGATCACCCGGGTCAGGTCGAGCACCCGCAGCGGCCCGTCCGCCCGCCGGCGGGGCGCGGCCCCGTCCCGTACCTCCCGGCGCAGCAGCGGGCGCGCCGCCACCTCACGGCCCTGCTCGTGGCCGGCCCACGCGTCCGGGGTGCGCAGCGCCACGGCGAGGCCGCCGGAGCCGTACACCGCCGTCTCGACCTCGACGGCGGTCCGCGCGCCGATCGCCTCCGCGACCGCCTCCACCGAGTCATCGGCGCCCAGCGCCGCGAGCAGCGCGGCCTTGTGGTGCGGGTAGTTGGCGTGGGTACGGACCCAGCCGTCGGCCGCCCGCCAGAACCGCGACAGCGGCGCGAAGCTCACCGGCGCCCGCCCGTCCACCCGCAGATGGCGCTCGCTCGTGAAGGCGGTGGCCACGGCACCGTCGTCCACCCGCACCGGCCCCGCCACGCGCGCGTGCTCCACGGCGGCGAGTCCGCAGACCGCGACCGTCGCCCGCGCCAGGTCCATCACCGGCAGCCGGGCCGGGAGCAGCCCCGACACCCCGCCGTACTCCACCCGGTCCACCAGGGCGGGATCGCCGCCCAGGACCGCCCACAGCGCTTCCGTACCACTCCGAACCGTGCTGTCCATGCCCGCACTATGGCACCCGGTGCCACCTTCCGGACACGCGAAGGGCCCCGGTGTGGCAGACCACACCGGGGCCCCGCGGACGTTAGGGCGTCACCACTTGCGGACGGCGTCCAGCGCGTCCACCAGACCGGCTCCGTAGAAGCCGTTCTTGGCCTTGCCACCCTCGCAGACGGCGTCGATCTTGCCGTCGCCCTCGATGTCGTACGGGTTGGTGCAGGCGCGGTCGTCGGCCTGCGCGTACAGCATCGCCTTCAGGGCGGTCGGGCCCGCCCACGGGTGCGTCGACTTCAGCAGCGCGAGCACACCGGCGGCGTGCGGCGACGCCATCGACGTACCGGCCTTGTAGTTGTAGCCGCCGTCGACCGTGGTCGACAGGATGCGGCCGTTGACCGCCGGGGCGTCCGGGGTCTGGTACTCGGTGCGGTCACCGCCGGGGGCGGCGATGTCGATGACGCCGAGACCGTAGTTCGAGTAGGACGCCTTCAGGTCCTTGGCACCGGTCGCGGAGACCGTCACGACGCCCGGCAGCTGGGCCGGGAAGTCGAAGCACTCCTTCGGGTCGATGACCCGGTCGCCCGGCGTGGTGTCGTTCGGGCTGGAGTTGTCCACGATCTCGTCGGCGGCGAGGTCGAACTTGGAGTTGCCGGCCGCGGCCACGTTGACCGTGCCCTTCTTCTCCGCGTACCGCGACGCCCGGGTGACCGCCTCGACGAGGGCCTTCTGGTCCGCGTCCGTCTTGCAGGCGAACATCCACGGGTCGGTGTAGTAGCTGTTGTTCGTGATCTCGACGCCCTTCTCGGCCGCCCACATGAAGCCGCAGACCACGGCCTCGGTGTAGAAGAAGCCGTCCGGGGTCGACACCTTGATGCCCGAGACCTTGACGCCCGGCGCGACACCGGTGATGCCGATGCCGTTCTTGGCGGCGGCGATCGTGCCGGCGACGTGCGTGCCGTGGTCCGACTCGCCCGGGTTGGGGCGCCACGAACCGGGGGTGGTGTCCGCCTTGCCGGTGACGCAGTTGGCGGACGCCCTGGTGTCGAAGTTCGGCGCCAGGTCCGGGTGGGTGTCGTCCACGCCGGTGTCGATGACGGCGACGGTCACGCGCTTGCTGCCGAGCGTCTTCTGGTGGGCCTTGTCGGCCTTGATGGCCGGGAGGTCCCACTGGAGGGGCTCCAGCGCGTCCTGCTCGTCCGTGGCGCGGGCCGCGGCGGCCTTGGCCTCGGCGGGCGACAGCGCCTGCGAGGCCTCGCCGACGGAGTTGTCGTTCTGCACCGAGAGCGGAGCCGTACGGGTCGCACCCGCCGACACGACACCGCGGGCCTTGCGGATCGTCTGAGCGAACGTCGGGTTCGTCGAGTGGACGACGATGACGCCTATCTGGTCGTACGCGATGACGACCTCGCCGCCGGCGGCGGCTATCGCCTTCTTCACCGAGGAAGCCGTCCAGCGGCTCCCGTCGGTGTTGACGACGTACGAGAGCTTCTCGCCCGTCGCCGCGACGGTGGCGACCGCCGGGGCATCGCTCGCTTCCGCGGCGGAGGCGGCGCCGGAGGGAAGGAAGCCGAGCGAAGCGGTGAGCGCGAGACCAGCAGGCAGAGCGAGTACTCGGCCGCGCCTCGATCCCAGATGAGCCATGGGTTCTCCACATCATCCGTATGTACTGCGCGCGCGCGGGGTTGCGCGCGGGCAGGTGCATGACGAGTGAAGCTATCGCTGATCTTCCCCGCTCATCAATGAGTTGAGAAGACTTCATGAAGATTCGCACGGGGAAATCCACTCGGCTGAACCACTTCGCATCCGGCTCCGTGCCGTTGAGCAGGGGAGGGGCTCCAGCAGGAGCCCCGGTTCCCGCACCCCCAGGTGAGGCCCCCTTGACCATGCCGTCCGTCCCCGCGTCACGAGGAGATTCCGTGGCTACCGAAGCACCGCCGCCGCCGAGAAAGGGCGCCGAGACCGACCCCGGTCCCGCCCGGCCCACCACGGAGCAGTTCGTCGAGGTCCAGCGGAGCGAGGAGTTCGGCGAGCTCCGCCGCACCTACCGCTCCTTCGCCTTCCCCCTGACGATCGCCTTCATCACCTGGTACCTGCTCTACGTCCTGCTCTCCAACTACGCGGGCGGTTTCATGGGAACCCGCGTCCTCGGCAACATCAACGTGGCGCTCGTCCTGGGCCTCGGCCAGTTCGCGACCACCTTCCTCATCGCCTGGCTCTACTCCCGCCACGCCGCCCTCCGCCTCGACCCCAAGGGCGAGGCCATCAAGGCCCGTATGGAGGGCGACGCATGAGCAGCAGCCTCGTCACCGCCGGCGCCCCCGTCCTGCTCGCCGCCGACAACGCCACCACCCAGCACCGGCCGCTGATCATCGCCCTCTTCGGCGCCTTCGTCATCGCCACCCTGGCCATCACCGTCTGGGCCGGCCGGCAGACCCGCAGCGCCGCCGACTTCTACGCCGGCGGAGGCCAGTTCACCGGCTTCCAGAACGGCCTGGCGATCTCCGGCGACTACATGTCCGCCGCGTCCTTCCTCGGCATCAGCGGCGCCATCGCCCTGTACGGCTACGACGGCTTCCTCTACTCCATCGGCTTCCTCGTCGCCTGGCTCGTCGCCCTGCTCCTGGTCGCCGAACCCCTGCGCAACTCCGGCCGCTTCACCATGGGCGACGTCCTCGCCTACCGGATGCGCCAGCGCCCCGTCCGCACCGCCGCCGGCACCTCCACCATCGTCGTCTCGATCTTCTACCTGCTCGCCCAGATGGCCGGCGCCGGCGTCCTCGTCTCGCTCCTCCTCGGCATCACCAGCGACGGCGGCAAGATCGCGATCGTCGCCCTGGTCGGCGTCCTGATGATCGTCTACGTGACCATCGGCGGCATGAAGGGCACCACCTGGGTCCAGATGGTGAAGGCGGTGCTGCTCATCGCCGGCACCCTCCTCATCACCTTCCTCATCCTGCTGAAGTTCGACTTCAACCTCTCCGACCTGCTCGGCGCCGCCGCCACCAACAGCGGCAAGGGCGACGCGTTCCTGGAGCCCGGCCTCAAGTACGGCCTCACCGAGGTCTCGAAGCTCGACTTCCTCTCGCTCGGCATCGCCCTCGTCCTCGGCACCGCGGGACTGCCGCACATCCTGATCCGCTTCTACACGGTGCCGACCGCCAAGGCCGCCCGGAAGTCGGTCAACTGGGCCATCGGCATCATCGGCGCCTTCTACCTGATGACGATCGTCCTCGGCTTCGGCGCCGCCGCCCTGCTCAGCCCGGAGACCATCACCTCCTCCAACAAGGCGGGCAACACGGCGGCCCCGCTCACCGCCCTGGAAGTCGGCGGCGGTGCCGACTCCACCGCGGGCGCGATCCTCCTCGCGGTCATCTCCGCCGTCGCCTTCGCCACCATCCTCGCCGTCGTCGCCGGCCTGACCCTCGCCTCCTCCTCGTCCTTCGCGCACGACATCTACGCCAACGTGATCAAGCGCGGCCAGGCCACCGAGAAGCAGGAGATGCGGGCCGCCCGCTGGTCCACCGTCTTCATCGGCGTCGTCTCCATCGGACTCGGCGCCCTCGCCCGCGACCTCAACGTCGCCGGCCTGGTCGCCCTCGCCTTCGCGGTCGCCGCCTCCGCCAACCTGCCGACGATCCTCTACTCGCTCTTCTGGAAGCGGTTCACCACCCAGGGCGCGCTCTGGTCGATCTACGGCGGCCTGGTCTCCTCCGTCGTCCTCGTCCTCTTCTCGCCGGTCGTCTCCGGCGGGCCGAGCTCCATGTTCAAGGGCGTCGACTTCCACTGGTTCCCGCTGGAGAACCCCGGCCTGGTCTCCATCCCGCTGGGCTTCCTCCTCGGCTGGCTCGGCTCGATCCTCTCCAAGGAGGAGCCGGACGCGGGCAAGTACGCCGAGCTGGAGGTCAAGTCCCTCACCGGCGTCGGCACCGCCGCGGCCGTCCGGCACTGACCGCGGGCACCCGGCCGTATACGGTCCGCAGCGATCCCCCGGCCGCGTCGTAGAGTTCTACGACGCGGCCGGTGCCGTCCTCGTGACAATCGGCCCGTGCCCGGCACCCACGCGGTCACGTAGGCTCGAACGAGAAGCGAATCCTGGAGAAGGGGAGGGGAACCGTGCTCCTCGACACGTACGGCCGAGTCGCCACCGACCTGCGCGTTTCCCTCACGGACCGGTGCAATCTGCGCTGCACCTACTGCATGCCCGAAGAGGGCCTTCAGTGGCTGGCCAAGCCCGACCTCCTCACCGACGACGAGATCGTCCGGCTCATCCGGATCGCCGTCACCGACCTCGGCGTCACCGAGGTCCGCTTCACCGGCGGCGAGCCGCTGCTCCGCCCCGGCCTCGTCGGGATCGTCGAGCGCTGCGCCGCCCTGGAGCCCCGCCCCCGGATGTCGCTGACCACCAACGGCATCGGCCTCAAGCGCACCGCCACCGCCCTGAAGGCGGCCGGCCTCGACCGGGTCAACGTCTCCCTGGACACCCTGCGCCCCGAGGTCTTCAAGACCCTCACCCGTCGCGACCGCCACCACGACGTCATCGACGGCATGGCCGCCGCCCGCGACGCCGGCCTCACCCCGGTGAAGGTCAACGCGGTCCTGATGCCGGGGCTCAACGAGGACGAGGCCCCCGACCTGCTGGCCTGGGCGATCCAGGAGGGGTACGAACTCCGCTTCATCGAGCAGATGCCGCTCGACGCCCAGCACGGCTGGAAGCGCGACGGCATGATCACCGCCGGGGACATCCTGGAGTCGCTGCGCACCCGCTTCACGCTCACCGAGGAGGGCGCCGACGAGCGCGGCTCCGCCCCGGCCGAGCGCTGGGTCGTCGACGGCGGCCCCCACACGGTCGGCGTCATCGCCTCCGTGACCCGCCCGTTCTGCCGGGCCTGCGACCGCACCCGGCTCACCGCCGACGGACAGATCCGCACCTGCCTCTTCGCCACCGAGGAGACCGACCTGAGGGCCGCGCTCCGCTCGGACGCCCCCGACGCGGACGTCGCGGAGCTGTGGAAGAAGGCGATGTGGGGGAAGAAGGCCGGCTCGGGCCTGGACGACCCGAGCTTCCTTCAGCCCGACCGCCCGATGTCAGCCATCGGCGGCTGAGTCCCACTCAGCGAACGGCACGACGTCCTTCAGGAACCCCCGCACGCCCAGGAACTGGGAAAGATGCTCGCGGTGCTCCTCGCAGGCGAGCCAGGTCTTGCGGCGCTCCGGCGTGTGCAGCTTGGGGTTGTTCCAGGCGAGCACCCAGACGGCGTCGGCCCGGCAGCCCTTCGCGGAGCAGATCGGCTTCTCGTCACTCACGGGACCATTGATCACCGGAACATTGTCCAGCAAGGGCGATGCCGAGCAGCCACGGGGGGAGCTGCCCGGCATCGGTCCGTCGCTCCGACGGGGGATGCGGAGCGCGTACGCAGTATGTCACGGCACCCTGGGTGCGGTGCACCGGAACTTCATGATTGATCTGAGCTTTTCTTGAGGTTCCCGGCGGCTTCACCGTCACGCCGGGTGACGGTGAAAGGGCGGGCCGGGTCAGGCCGGTCCCTGCGGACGTTCCGCTCCGGATTCCGCCGCGCCCTCGGCCGGCCCGAGCGCCGGCCGCACCGGCGCCGGCAGATACGCCGACGGGAGCGAGGGGGCGCTCTCCCGGCCCGCGTTCGCGATCACCACGGCGATGTACGGCAGCAGCACCCCGAGGGCCAGCGCGACGATCGCCACGTGCCGCTCCACGTTCCACAGCACCGCGGCCGCGATCACCGAGAGAGTCCGGACCGACATCGAGATGATGTACCGCCGCTGCCTGCCCCGGACGTCGTCCGTGAGCCCCTGCCGGGCCCCGGTGATCCGGAAGACCTCGGGTTCTCCTTGCTTCCGCATCGCGTTCCACCACCCGCCGCTCACGCCGGACCCTCCCCGGGCCGGACCTCGGACCACCGTACGCCCACGGTCCCGCGGCGACGAGACCGGGGCACGTACGGAGGCGTCCGACATGCGCCGTATGGCCGACGGGCCGAGACTGGGGCCACATGCGTACGAGGAGGCGACTATGAGTTGGTTGTGGGCGATCATCGTCGGTTTCGTCCTGGGTCTGATCGCGAAGGCGATCCTCCCGGGGAAGCAGCAGATCCCCCTGTGGCTGACGACGATCTTCGGCATTCTGGGCAGCGTCCTGGGCAACGCGGTCGCCGGCTGGATCGGCGTCGAGGACACCAAGGGCATCGACTGGACCCGTCACCTGCTCCAGCTCATCGGTGCCGTGCTCGTGGTCGGCGTCGGCGACATGATCTGGGCCTCGCTCAAGGGCGGCAGACAGCGCACCTGATCCGCGCGGAGCACGCCGGAGGCCCGGTACGGCGACCGATCGCCGTACCGGGCCTCCGGCAGGTGCGTACCGACTAACCCGCGTACTCGATGGCCGCCAGGTTCTTCTTGCCGCGCCGCAGCACCAGCCACCGGCCGTGCAGCAGCTCGCCGGCCTCGACGACGGCGTCCTCGGCGGTCACCTTCGCGTTGTTCACGTAGGCACCGCCCTCCTTCACCGTGCGCCGCGCCGCCGACTTGCTCGCGACCAGGCCGACCTCGGCGAACAGGTCCACCACCTGGCCCAGCTCGGTCACGCGCGCGTGCGGCAGCTCGGACAGGGCCGCGGCCAGCGTCCGCTCGTCCAGCTCGGCCAGGTCGCCCTGCCCGAACAGCGCCTTCGACGCCTCGATCACCGCGCGGCACTGGTCCGCGCCGTGCACCAGCGTGGTCAGCTCCTCCGCCAGCGCCCGCTGCGCGGCCCGCGCCTGCGGACGCTCGGCGGTCTGCGCCTCCAGCTCCTCCAGCTCCGCGCGGGGCTTGAAGGAGAGGATCCGCATGTAGGTGGAGATGTCCCGGTCGTCCACGTTCAGCCAGAACTGGTAGAACGCGTACGGCGTCGTCATCTCCGGGTCGAGCCAGACGGCGCCGCCCTCGGTCTTGCCGAACTTCGTGCCGTCCGCCTTGACCATCAGCGGGGTCGCCAGCGCGTGCGCCTCGGCGCCCGGCTCCAGCCTGTGGATCAGGTCGAGACCGGCCACCAGGTTGCCCCACTGGTCGGAGCCGCCCTGCTGGAGCGTGCAGCCGTAGCGCCGGTACAGCTCCAGGAAGTCCATGCCCTGGAGCAGCTGGTAGCTGAACTCGGTGTAGCTGATGCCCTGCTCGGACTCCAGGCGGCGGGCCACCGAGTCCTTGGTCAGCATCTTGTTGACCCGGAAGTGCTTGCCGATGTCCCGCAGGAACTCGATCGCGGACATCCCCGCGGTCCAGTCCAGGTTGTTCACCATGACGGCCGCGTTCTCCCCCTCGAAGGAGAGGAACGGCTCGATCTGGGAACGCAGCCGGTTCACCCAGTTCGCCACCGTCTCGGGGTCGTTCAGGGTGCGCTCGGCGGTCGGCCGGGGGTCACCGATCTGACCGGTGGCCCCGCCGACCAGCGCCAGCGGCCGGTGCCCGGCCTGCTGGAGCCGGCGGACGGTGAGCACCTGGACCAGGTGGCCGACGTGGAGACTGGCCGCGGTCGGGTCGAAGCCGCAATAGAACGTGACGGGACCGTCCGCGAGAGCCTTGCGCAGGGCGTCCTCGTCGGTGGACTGGGCGAAGAGCCCGCGCCACTTCAGCTCGTCGACGATGTCCGTCACGGTCGTCAGTCTCCTTGGATCGTTATGGGGTGACAGCCCAGTCTAGGCGGGTCAGACGCCCTTGCTGACCGAGCTCATGTTGAAGTCCGGCACCCGCAGCGCGGGCATCGCGGCCCGGGTGAACCAGTCGCTCCACTCGCGCGGCAGGGTCCGCTCCGTCCGGCCCGCCTCGGTGGCCCGCGACAGCAGGTCCACCGGCGACTCGTTGAACCGGAAGTTGTTGACCTCGCCGACCACCTCGCCGTTCTCGACGAGGTAGACGCCGTCCCGGGTCAGCCCGGTGAGCAGCAGCGTCGCCGGGTCCACCTCGCGGATGTACCAGAGGCAGGTCAGCAGCAGCCCGCGCTCGGTGGCGGCCACCATCTCCTCCAGCGAGCGGTCGCCGCCGCCGTCCAGGATCAGGTTCCCCGCCCCGGGAGCCACCGGCAGGCCGGTGAGGCCCGCGGTGTGCCGGGTGGTGATGAGCCGGTCGAGCACACCGGCCCGCATCCACTCCACCGGGGCGACCGGCAGACCGTTGTCGAAGACCGACTCGTCGTCGCCGGAGGTGTGCGCGATCACGAAGGGCGCGGACTCCAGGCCCGGCTCGTTCGGGTCGCTGCGCAGGGTCAGCGGCAGCGGGGAGAGGGTCTCGCCGAGCCGGGTGCCGCCGCCGGGCCGGGAGAAGACCGTCCGCCCCTCCACCGCGTCCCGCGCCATCGACGACCACAGCTGGTAGATGAGCAGGTCGGCCACGGCGGTCGGCGGCAGCAGCGTCTCGTACCGCCCGGCGGGCAGCTCGATCCGCCGCTCGGCCCAGCCCAGCCGGACGGCCAGCTCGGCGTCGAGCGCCGCCGGGTCCACGTCCTTGAAGTCCCGCGTGGAGCGCCCGGCCCAGGCGGAGCGGGTGCGATCCGGCGACTTGGCGTTGAGCTCCAGGGTGCCGTTGGGCTGGTCGTGCCGGAGCCGCAGCCCGGTCGAGGTGCCCAGGTAGGTGGAGCTCAGCTCGTGGTTCGCGAAGCCGTACAGCTCCCGGCCGCCGGCACGCGCGCGTGCGAAGGCCTCGCCGAGCGCCGGCGCGAAGTCGGCGAAGACGGCGGAGGAGGTCTCGGCGGGGGCGTCGGTGAAGTCGGGGGAGGAGGGCACGCCCTCCACCAGCGGCTGCGCGTCCTCGGCCGGTCCCGCCGCCCGCGCCGCCGCCTCGGCGGCCCGCACCAGCGGCTCCAGGTCCTCCGCGGTGACCGCGGAGCGGGAGACCACCCCGGAGGCGGTGCCCTCGGCGCCGTCCACGGTGGCGATCACGGTGAGGGTACGGCCCCGGGTCACGCCGTTCGTGGTGAGCGCGTTGCCCGCCCAGCGCAGGTTGGCCGAGGACTCCTCGTCCGCGAGGACGACGCACCCGTCGGCCCGGGACAGCTCCAGGGCCCGCTCGACGATCTCGTGCGGCTTGCTGACACGGCTGTTCATCGACCGGCCTCCTGCGTGGTGTTCAGGATGTTGACGCCCCGGAAGAGGGCGGAGGGGCAGCCGTGGGAGACGGCGGCGACCTGGCCCGGCTGGGCCTTGCCGCAGTTGAAGGCGCCGCCGAGGACGTACGTCTGCGGGCCGCCGACCTGCTCCATCGAGCCCCAGAAGTCGGTGGTGGTCGCCTGGTACGCCACGTCCCGCAGCTGCCCGGCCAGCCGGCCGTTCTCGATGCGGAAGAAGCGCTGGCCGGTGAACTGGAAGTTGTACCGCTGCATGTCGATCGACCAGGACCGGTCGCCGACCACGTAGATGCCCCGCTCCACGCCGCCGATCAGGTCCTCGGTGGACAGTCCGCCCGGGTCGGGCTGGAGCGACACGTTCGCCATCCGCTGCACCGGCACGTGCGCGGGGGAGTCCGCGAAGGCGCAGCCGTTGGACCGGCCCAGGCCGGTGAGCTTCGCGATCCGCCGGTCCAGCTGGTAGCCGACGAGCGTGCCGTCCTTCACCAGGTCCCAGGACTGTCCCTCGACGCCCTCGTCGTCGTACCCGATCGTCGCCAGCCCGTGCTCGGCCGTGCGGTCACCGGTCACGTTCATCACGGAGGAGCCGTACGCCAGCTTGCCCAGCTGGTCGAAGGTGGCGAAGGAGGTGCCCGCGTAGGCCGCCTCGTACCCCAGCGCCCGGTCCAGCTCGGTGGCGTGCCCGATGGACTCGTGGATGGTCAGCCACAGGTTCGACGGGTCGACGACCAGGTCGTACCGGCCGGCCTCGACGCTCGGCGCCCGCATCTTCTCGGCGAGCAGCTCCGGGATCTCGTCCAGCTCCTTGTCCCAGTCCCAGCCGGTGCCGGTCAGGTACTCCCAGCCCCGGCCGACCGGCGGCGCGATCGTCCGCATCGAGTCGAACTCGCCCGTGGTGCCGTCCACGGCGGTCGCGGTGAGCTGCGGGTGGAGCCGCACCCGCTGCTGGGTGGTGACGGTGCCGGCCGTGTCGGCGTAGAACTTGTTCTCGAAGACCGTGAGCAGCGAGGCGTCCACGTGCGCCACCCCGTCGGCCCGCAGCAGCCGCGCCGACCAGTCGGCGAGCAGCGCGCTCTTCTCCTCGGCCGGCACGGAGAACGGGTCGATCTCGTACGAGGAGATCCACACCTTGTCCGCGTGCACCGGCTCCGGCGCCAGCTCGACCCTCTCGTCGGAGCCGGCCGCGGCGATCACCCGCGCCGACAGCTGGGCCATGGCCACGGCCTGCGAGGCCACCCGGGCGGCCCCGTCCATGGTGAGGTCGACCCCGGAGGCGAAGCCCCAGGCCCCGCCGTGCACCACCCGCACCGCGTACCCGAGGTCGGTGGTGTCCGAGGAACCCGCCGGCTTGGCGTCCCGCAGCCGCCAGGCGGCGCTGCGGACCCTCTCCAGGCGGAAGTCGGCATGCTCGGCGCCCAGCGCGCGCGCCCGCGCGAGCGCCGCGTCGGCGAGCGCCCTCAGCGGAAGGGCATGGAAGGTCGGTTCGATCGCATGGACCACGAGCGGCCTCGCTCTCTGCGTGACGGGAACCTGCTGCGGTTGACGGCAACCGGAAGTGAATCACGCCGAGTCACGCTCTTCGGCGCATTTACCGATGACGGGGAGCGATGACGGAGGCCGATGGGGGAGGGCGGCGCCAGGGTGCGCGGCGGCACGGTCGGGGCGGCCCGGGGAGCCCTCGCGGGCCGCCTCCCGCTCCGGCCCGCGTCTGTAGGGACCCGACAGTGACGCCCGCATGCCACTGTCGGAGGCCGATTCCCCATGTGGTGGGTGGTACCGATAGGTTTTCGAGGTACCAGACCGCTGATCGAAAGGGTGATCCGTTGAGCCGCTCGGTTCTCGTCACCGGAGGAAACCGGGGCATCGGCCTCGCCATCGTCCGCGCGTTCGCCGAGGCGGGCGACAAGGTCGCGTACACCTACCGGTCGGGCGAGCCGCCGGCCGAGCTCGCCGAACTGGGCTGTCTCGCCGTGCGGTGCGACATCACCGACGGCGAGCAGGTGGAGCAGGCGTACAAGGAGATCGAGGAGAAGCACGGCCCGGTCGAGGTCCTCGTGGCCAACGCCGGCGTGACGAAGGACCAGCTCCTCATGCGCATGTCCGAGGAGGACTTCACGTCCGTCCTCGACACCAACCTCACCGGCACCTTCCGCGTCGTGAAGCGCGCCAACCGCGGCATGCTCCGCGCCAAGAAGGGCCGCGTCGTCCTGATCTCCTCGGTCGTCGGTCTGCTGGGCTCCGCGGGCCAGGCCAACTACGCCGCCTCCAAGGCCGGCCTGGTCGGTTTCGCCCGCTCGCTCGCCCGTGAGCTCGGCTCGCGGAACATCACCTTCAACGTCGTCGCGCCCGGTTTCGTCGACACCGACATGACCGCCGTGCTCACGGACGAGCAGCGCGCGGGCATCGTGTCCCAGGTCCCGCTCGGCCGCTACGCGCAGCCCACGGAGATCGCCGCGGCCGTGAGGTTCCTCGCCTCCGACGACGCCTCGTACATCACTGGAGCCGTCATCCCGGTTGACGGCGGACTGGGAATGGGTCACTGAGCACGATGACGAACACCTCTGGAATCCTCGCGGGCAAGAAGATCCTCATCACCGGCGTGCTGATGGAGTCCTCCATCGCCTTCCACGCCGCGAAGCTGGCCCAGGAGCAGGGTGCGGAGATCATCCTCACCGCCTGGCCGCGGCCGACCCTCACCGAGCGCATCGCCAAGAAGCTCCCCCGCCCCGAGGCCGTCAAGGTCCTGGAGCTCGACGTCTCCAACGACGAGCACCTCGCCCGCCTGGAGGGCCAGGTGCGCGAGCACCTCGGCGACCGCATCGACGGTGTCGTCCACTCCATCGGCTTCGCCCCGCAGGACGCCCTCGGCGGCAACTTCCTGAACACGCCGTTCGAGTCGGTCTCCACGGCCATGCACGTCTCGGCCTTCTCCCTGAAGTCGCTGACGATGGCCGTGCTGCCGCTGATGAGCGAGGGCGGCTCGGTCGTCGGCCTCACCTTCGACGCGAAGTTCGCCTGGCCCCAGTACGACTGGATGGGCCCGGCCAAGGCCGCCCTGGAGGCGACCAGCCGCTACATGGCCCGCGACCTGGGCAAGCAGAACATCCGCTGCAACCTGGTCTCGGCCGGCCCGCTGGGCTCCATGGCCGCCAAGTCCATCCCGGGCTTCTCCGAGCTGGCGAGCGTCTGGGACAGCCGCTCCCCGCTGGAGTGGGACCTCTCCGACCCGGAGCCGGCCGGCCGCGCCATCGTCGCGCTGCTCTCCGACTGGTTCCCGAAGACGACGGGCGAGATCGTCCACGTCGACGGCGGCCTGCACGCGATCGGCGCCTGACACCGCGCGTCACGCACCGGCCGGGGCCGGGTGCGCGTCCCCCCAGGGGACCGCACCCGGCCCCGGCCGTTTCCCGGGCCTGCCGGCCTCGACTCGAAAAGTCCGGCGGATCACCGCAGACTGGTCGGAGCGTGTCGTTCCGGCTACTCACGGGGAGGAGGTACGGGCATGCGCACGCTCCAGCGCGGCTTCGCCGCCTACGCCTCGGTCGCCGCACTGCTCTTCGGGACCGCCGTCGCCGCCGAGGTCCACGCGGCCCCCGCCCCCGCCGAGGAGCCCGCCGTGACCGCCCCGGTCACCGACGGGCCGGAGGACTTCGGAGCCTCCTGCCACACGGTCGTCGAGGGCAGCCGGGTCACCGCCCACTGCCGGAACCCCTACCCCCGCACCGACCGGGTACGGCTCCACGTCGAGTGCGACCCCTGGTGGGACCTGGACACCGACAGCGCGCCCGTCGACGTCGCCCCCGCCGACCACGCCACGATCACCGGCCGCTGCTGGAAGGACGTCCGCTCGGCGTGGGTCACCCACGAACCGGTCGCGGCTCCGTCCCCTCCCGCCCGCCCAGGCACATGAACGGATAGCCGGCCGCCTCCTCCGCCGCCCGCTCCGCGTCCCCGCTCCGGATCGCCTCCACCAGCCGCGCGTGGTCCATGTGGTTCTCCGGCCGCAGCACCTGGCCCACGTCGTCGCGCAGCCACTCCCGCAGGAGGTCGCCCAGGTCCGCGTAGAGCTCGGTCAGCACGTCGTTCCCGGACGCCGCCACCACCGCGTGGTGGAAGGCCGCGTCCACCGTCACGAACCGCTCCGCGTCCCCCGAGTCCCACGCCTCCTCGCGCCGGACCAGCAGCGCGTCCAGCTGCCTCAGGTCCCGCTCCGAGCGCCGCCGGGCCGCGAACCGCGCGGCGGCCGACTCCAGGGTGGAACGCAGCTCGGCCACGTGCCGCGGATCGGAGCCCGCGAATCGCCGGTGCATCACCCCGGCCAGCTCGCTCGTCGCCGCCACGTAGGTGCCGGAGCCCTGCCGGATGTCGAGCAGCCCGTTGTGGGCGAGGGCGCGGACCGCCTCGCGGACCGTGTTGCGGGCCACGCCCAACTGCTCGACCAGCTCGGGCTCGGTCGGGATCCGGGAGCCGACCGGCCACTCGCCGGACGTGATCTGGTTCCGCAGCTCGGCGATCACCTGGTCGGTCAGACCGGTGCGCCGGGGGTGCCCGAGGGCCATGGGGGATTCACCTTCCGGGGTGGGGTCAGGGTCAGCGGTACGGGGCCGGGGTCGGGGTCGGGCGGTCAGGGTTGATCCGGGGTCGACTCAGGATGCGGCCGGGACGGCTCCAGCATGCGGCCGGGACGGATCCGGTATTGGTTCGGGATTGGACAACCAATCATCCCATGATTCTATGATGGTTCCATGCCAGACGAGCCGAAGACCCTCGACCCCGCCGCCGCGACCCGGCCGGCCCCCGCCCCGGAGCACCCCGCACCCGCCCCGGACGGCGCCCGCACCGCCCGCTGGACCCTCGGCCTCGTCTCCGTCGGACTGGTCCTCGCCGCGCTCAACCTGCGCCCCGCGATCACCAGCCTCGGCGCCCTCCTCGAAGAGGTCAGCGCCGGCCTCCACATGAGCGGCACCGTCGCCGGCGTCCTCACCTCCGTGCCACCGCTCTGCTTCGCGATCTTCGGCATCACCGCCCCGCGCCTGGCCCGCCGCTTCAGCCCCGCCGCCGTCGTCTGCGCCGGCATGGTCGCGATCCTCGCCGGGCTGCTGCTGCGCCCCCTCGCGAACGGCACCGCCGCCTTCCTCGCCGCCAGCGCCCTCGCCCTCATGGGCATCGCCGTCAGCAACGTCCTGATGCCGGTGATCGTCAAGCGGTACTTCCCGGACCGCATCGGCAGCATGACCGGCCTGTACTCCATGGCCCTCGCGCTCGGCACCTCGCTCGCCGCCGCCGTCACCGTCCCCATGACCGACGCCCTCGGCGGCGACTGGCGCCTCGGTCTCGGCGTCTGGGCGGTACTCGCCGCCCTCGCCGTCCTGCCCTGGCTCCCGCTCGTCAAGGACCGCACCGGCGCCGCCCGTACGGAACCGGGCACCGCCCGTTCCCGGTCCGGCACCGCCCGCACCGAACGGGGCGCGGCGCCCGGCGCGGCCGCGACGCCCGCCCCCGCGGCCCCGAGCGCCCCCGCCGTCGGGACCGCGCCCCGCCCCATGTACCGCAGCCGCACCGCCTGGGCGCTCGCCTGCTTCTTCGGCCTCCAGGCCACCGGCGCGTACATCACGATGGGCTGGATGCCGCAGATCTTCCGCGACGCCGGTGTCCCCGCCTCCACCGCGGGCGTCCTCCTCGCCGTCACGATGGTCATGGGCGTCCCGCTCGCCTTCGTCATCCCCCGCCTCGCCACCCGGATGCGCCACCAGGGCCCGATCGTCGTCGCCCTCGGCTCCTGCGGCCTCGTCGGCTACACCGGCCTCCTGCTCGCCCCGGCGGGCGGCGCCTGGGTCTGGGCGGTGCTCCTCGGCATCTCGAACTGCTCCTTCCCGCTCGCCCTCACCATGATCGGCCTGCGCTCCCGCACCGGCGCCGGCGTCGTCCGCCTCTCCGCTTTCGCCCAGTGCGTCGGCTACCTCATCTCCATCCCCGGCCCCCTCCTCGTCGGCGTGCTCTACCAGCACAGCGGCGGCTGGGGCGTGCCGATCGCCCTCATGGGCGGGCTGATGGTGCCGCAGATGATCGTGGGATCGCTCGCGGGACGGGACCGGACGATCGAAGACGAATCCTGAGATGCGACACTGTGTCCATGCCCGTTCTCGAACCCAATCCCCAGGGCGGCCAGAAGAAGCTGCTCCTCGTGCTCGGCGCGATGCTCGGCATCACGGTCGTCATCGGCGTCATCGCCTCGATCGCCTCCCCCTGACCCGGTCCGCCCCGCGAGCAGGGGTCCCCGCCACGGCCCGGGGGTAGGGACAACCCCCGTATCCCCTAGGGGAAAGACTCAGGGGCGAGTAGGTGGATCACCGGATGGGCCGCGGCACCCGCGCTCCCTACGGTGGAGACACACCGCGGTTCCGCGGCACCCACCTCCCCCGCGGACCGCGTCCAGGGGGCACCCCCTCACGGAGGCGGCCATGGCGGCCCTCACCCGCACCGGCGACCGGACCACGCCCACCGGCGTCGACACCCGGCTGCCCTGGTGGGCCCTCGCCCTCCCGGTGGCCGCCTTCACCGCCCTCCTGCTGCTGGTCACCGGGCCGGGTGAGGCAGCGGCGGCGGGCGGGGAGGAGGGGATCGGCAGGGTCGTCCGGCTGATCGGGCAAACCCTCGCTCTCTGAGTCAGGACGGGTCGATCCGTGCCAAGCTGTGGACCATGAGCGTCGAATCAACCCGCAGGATCGTGCTGCTCCGGCACGCGAAGGCAGACTGGGGCCAGGAGTCCGACCACGAGCGCCCGCTCGCCGAGCGCGGCCGCAAGGACGCACCCGTGGCCGGCCGCCGGCTCGCCCAGTCCGGCATCCACTTCGATCTGGCCCTCTGCTCGACCGCCGCCCGCACCCGTGAGACGTGGAAGCTCGCCGTCCACGAGCTGCCCGAGCGCCCGAAGACGGTCTACGAGGAGCGGATCTACGAGGCGTCCCTCGGCGAGCTCATCGCCCTGCTCAACGAGATCCCCGAAGACGTGGACGACGTCCTCCTCATCGGCCACAACCCCGGCATGCACGCCCTGGCCGACGCCCTCGCCGGCGACGCCGAGGGCGACGCGCTCGCCCGGATGAACCGCAGCGGCTACCCGACCGCCTCCTACGCCGTCCTCACCTTCACCGGCACCTGGAAGTCCGTCGAGCACGGCGTCGGCCGCCTCGCCGAGTTCTGGACGCCACACGCCTGACCGTCGTACGTCCGACCGTCGTACGCCTCACCGCCCGTACGTCTCACCAGCCGTACGCCTCACCGCCCGTACGCCTGACCGGCGGGCCCGCGCCCGCCCCACGGTCGGTCGCCCCGGGCGGCTCGCCTGCGCCCCACGGCCCCCGCCCGAACCACGCCGCGCCCCGCCCGCCCCGCGGGCCGTCGGCTCGCACCCGCGGGAGCCCGTACGCCGAAGGGCCCGGCCGTCCTCATGACGACCGGGCCCCTCTGCCGTACGACAACGGACGGGCGGTCGGACTCAGTGCTCCAGCGGCTCCTCGCCGCCGTCCGCCGCCTCGACCTCCTCGCGGGTGATCCCCAGCAGATACAGCACGGTGTCGAGGAAGGGCACGTTCACCGCCGTGTGAGCGGCCTCGCGCACCACCGGCTTGGCGTTGAACGCCACCCCGAGACCGGCCGCGTTCAGCATGTCCAGGTCGTTGGCGCCGTCGCCGATCGCCACCGTCTGCGCCAGCGGCACCCCGGCCTCCGCCGCGAACCGGCGCAGCAGCCGCGCCTTGCCCGCCCGGTCCACGATCTCGCCCGTGACCCGGCCGGTCAGCCTCCCGTCCACGATCTCCAGGGTGTTGGCCTGCGCGAAGTCGAGCCCCAGCCGCTCCTTCAGATCATCCGTGACCTGCGTGAAGCCGCCCGAGACCACGCCCACCTGGTAGCCGAGCCGCTTGAGCGTACGGATCAGCGTGCGCGCCCCCGGCGTGAGCCGCACCTCGGCCCGCACCTTGTCGACCACCGACGCGTCCAGGCCCTCCAGCAGCGCCACGCGCGCGTGCAGCGACTGCTCGAAGTCCAGCTCGCCCCGCATCGCCGCCGCCGTCACCTCGGCGACCTTCTCCTCGCACCCCGCGTGCGCCGCGAAGAGCTCGATGACCTCGTCCTGGATCAGCGTCGAGTCCACGTCCATGACGACCAGCCGCTGCGCCCGCCGGTGGAGCCCCGCCGAGACCACGGCGATGTCCACCCCGACCGTGTGCGCCTCGGTGGCCAGCGCCGTCCGCAGCACCTCGGTCGCACACCCCGAGACCGCGAACTCGACCGCCGTCACCGGGTACTTCGCCAGCCGGAAGATACGGTCGATGTTGCCGCCCGAACCGGCGATCCTGGCCGCTATGGCCGCCGTCTGCTCGGCCGTCAGCGGGTGCCCGAGCACCGTCACGTGCGAGCGGCCCTCGCCGCGCGGCCGGTTGTCGCCGGTGCCCGAGATGATCTCCGCCTGGAGCTTCAGGGACTCGGCCCAGCTGTGCACGGTGGCACGCAGCTCGCCCTGAGTGGCGACGGTCGGCTCGGTGACCAGCGCGCACAGCACGAGCCGGCCGCGCGACACGACCTGCTCGATGTCGACGACGTCGACGGAGAAGGCGGCCAGGGTGTCGAAGAGACCGGCGGTGATACCGGGCCGGTCCTTCCCGAAGATCTTGACGAGAAGTGTGGGCACGTCCGCGGCGTGAACGGCGGGAACGTCCGGTGTCTGCGATGCGCTCATGGTGCTCCCACCGTATCGGGCACCCGATGCCACCCGGTGCCCCGTCCCGCGTAGCGGACACCCGGCCGGACCAGTCCCCGCCGCGACGCCCCCGGCGACCCTCCCTCGGGTCTTCACGCCGCCCGACTTTCGGATCCGGGACCCGGCCTGAAATAGTTCCCCAGGATGATTCGCCATCCCTAGAGCCCCCGCGACGGGGGTGCGACGGGGGACACACAGTGGGGCATGGAGTGCCAGAACTCGTACTCGAACTCAACGGCAGGACCTGGACGCTGGAGCCGTCCCGGTCGTACACCCTGGGCCGCGACCCCCAGGGGGACCTGGTCATCGACGACGCCAGGGTCTCGTGGCGGCACGCCACGATCAGCTGGAACGGCCGGAGCTGGGCCATCGAGGACCACGGCTCCACCAACGGCACCTTCGTCGCCGGGCAGCGGCTCCAGCAGCTGGAGATCGGCCCCGGCACCGCCGTCCACCTCGGCAACCCGACGGACGGCCCGCGCCTGAACCTCTCCGCCGCGCACGCCGGACAGGCCGCGCACGCCGGACAGGCCGCACACGCCGGACAGGCCGCGCACACGGGACAGCCCGCGCACACGGGACAGCCGGCCCACGTCCACCAGGGCGGCGGCACGCCGGTCCACCCCGCGCAGCCGCCGGCCCACCAGCAGGCGGAGTGGGCCACCCACGACGCCGCGCCGCCGCAGCACGGCGGCTGGCAGCAGCCCACGCCGCACGTGCCCCACCAGGGGGGCGGTCCGGTCGAGCAGCTCGCGCAGAAGACCGGTGGCGGCGCGGGGGCGTCGTCGGCCTACTCCGACCGCAGCCCGACCACCTTCCACCAGCTCGCCCTCGGGCACGTGATGCGCATCGGCCGTGCGCTCGAGAACGAACTGGTCGTCTCCGACCTCCAGGTCTCGCGCCACCACGCCGAGTTCCACGCCACGCCCGACGGCCGCATGGAGATCCGCGACCTCGGCTCGCACAACGGCACCTACGTCAACGGCCAGCCGATCCCCAAGGGCGGCAGCGCCCTCCTCGGCCCGCAGGACATCGTCGGCGTCGGCCACTCCACCTTCCGGATCGTCGGCGGCCAGCTGGAAGAGTTCGTCGACACCGGCTCCGTCTCCTTCTCGGCCCGCCACCTCACCGTCACCGTCGACGGCGGCAAGCAGATCCTCAAGGACGTCTCCTTCGGCGTCCCCGAGAAGTCGCTCATCGGAGTCATCGGCCCCTCCGGCTCCGGCAAGTCGACCCTGCTCAAGGCGCTCACCGGCTACCGGCCCGCCAACGAGGGCGACGTCCTCTACGACAACCGCAGCCTCTACAAGCAGTTCGCCGAGCTGCGCCAGCGCATCGGCCTGGTCCCGCAGGACGACATCCTGCACAAGGAGCTGACCGTCCAGAAGGCGCTCCGGTACGCCGCCAAGCTCCGCTTCCCCGGCGACACCGCGACCGCCGAGCGCGAAGCCCGCATCGACGAGGTGCTGCGCGAGCTCAAACTCGACATCCACAAGGAGAAGAAGGTCACCTCCCTCTCCGGCGGCCAGCGCAAGCGCGTCTCGGTCGCCCTGGAGCTGCTGACCAAGCCCTCGCTGATCTTCCTGGACGAGCCGACCTCCGGCCTCGACCCGGGCATGGACCGCGACGTCATGCAGCTGCTCCGAGGCCTCGCCGACGACGGCCGCACGGTCCTCGTCGTCACCCACTCCGTCGCCGAGCTGGCCCTCTGCGACAAGCTCCTCGTCATGGCGCCCGGCGGCTCCGTGGCGTACTTCGGCCCGCCGGACGAGGCGCTGAACTTCTTCGGCTACTCCTCCTGGGCCGACGTCTTCTCCGCCTTCGAGAACTACCGCGACTACGACTGGGCCGGCCGCTGGAAGGGCTCGCAGCACTACCAGCTGTACGCCGCCGACATCGACGCCGTCGCCGCCCAGCCCGTCCACATGCCGCAGCAGGCGATGTCCCGCCCGCCCAAGCCGCAGGGCTGGGGCTCCCAGCTGTGGACCCTGATCCGCCGCTACACCTCGGTGATCGTCTCCGACAAGGGCTTCCTCGCCCTCATGGTGATCCTCCCGGCGGTCATCGGCTCCGTCTCCGTCGTCATCCCCTCGGACTTCGGCCTGGCCCCGCCCACACCGCCGTCCCGGTTCAACGGCGACGCCGGCATCATCATGCTGATCCTCACGGTCGGCATGTGCTTCTCCGGCGCGGCGAACTCCGTCCGAGAGCTGATCAAGGAACGGGTCATCTACGAGCGGGAGCGCGCCACCGGCCTGTCCCGCTCCGCCTACCTGATGTCCAAGGTCATCGTCCTCGGCGTCATCACGGCCTTCCAGGGCGTCATCCTCTGCGCCATCGGCTTCGCCATCCGCGACCTGCCCGCCGAAGGCCTCCTCATGCCGCCGGCCGTCGAGCTCTGCCTCACCGTCATCGCACTCGGCCTCACCTCGATGATGGTCGGCCTGGTCATCTCCGCCCTGGTGAAGACCGCCGAGAAGACCATGCCGCTGCTCGTCATGTTCGCGATCGTCCAGGTCGTCTTCACCGGCATCCTCTTCAAGGTCTTCGGCTCGCCCGGCCTGGAGCAGTTCGCCTGGCTCATGCCCTCCCGCTGGGCCATCGCCGGCGCCGGCACCACGCTCGACCTGGCGCACCTCATGGCGCCGTGGGACCCGAAGAACCCCACCGACCTGGACCCCCTGTGGGAGCACAGCGTCGGCCAGTGGAGCTTCAACATCGGCGTGCTGCTGTTCATGACCGTCGTCCTCGGCGTCCTGGTCGCGCGCCTGCTGCGCCGCCACGAGCCCGAGGTCATGCGCAAGTAACGGCCCCGCCGGACGCACGCGCCCCGCACACGCGGGCACGCGCCCCGCACGCGCCGAAGGGCGGCACCCCGCACGGGGTGCCGCCCTTCGGCGTCGTCGAGGCGACTCAGTAGGCGCTGTTGACGTTGTCGATCGAGCCGTAGCGGTCGGCCGCGTAGTTGGCGGCGGCGACGATGTTGGCGACCGGGTCGTACTGGTCGAACTTGGTGCCCTTCACGTGGTACGCCTTGAAGGTCGGGTAGATCACCTGGAGCAGACCCTTGGACGGGACGCCGTTGATGGCGTTGATGTCCCAGTTGTTGATCGCGTACGGGTTGCCGCTGGACTCGCGCATGATGTTCTTGTGCAGGCCGTTGTATGTGCCCGGGATGTTGTGCTTGTCCATGATGTGCAGCGCCTCGCGGATCCAGCCGTCGAGGTTGTTCGCGAAGACCGGGGTGCGGGTGACGGAGCGGCTCGCGGCCGTCGTCGTGGCGGCACGCTTCTTCGCGGCGGCCTTGGCCTTCGCCGCGGCCTTCGCCTTGGCGGCGGCCTTCGCCTGCGCGGCGGCCTTCTTCGCGGCCGCGTCGGCCTTCGCCTTCGCCGCGGCCTTGACCTTGGCGGCCTGGACGGCCTTCGCCTTGACGGCGGCCTGGGCCTTCGCCTTGGCAGCGGCGTCCAGCTTGGCCTGAAGACCGATGGTGGTGTGCTGGTCGGCCACGCTCGCGGCCAGAGCCTTCGCCTGCGGGGCGTTGGCGTCGTACGACCACGCCACGCGCTGGCTCGTGTTCAGCGCCTGCGGCTCGGTCTCGGTGGAGCCGTTGCCGGGCACGAGGGAGAGGGTGAGCGCGGCTGCGCCCAGAGCGGCGACGCCGGCGATCGTGGCCTTGTGGGTCTTCTTCAGACCACGACTGTGGCCAGGGGTGTTCTGAGACATGCAGGACTACCTCTTCGAATCGCTGGGGGTCGCTGGGCCGGGGCGGCGCTGCGCCTGCTCGGCGGCGACGGGGGCAATTCTTAGCGGCAGCAAAATCGCGTGGCAAAGGTGTGACGTACGATCCCGGGTAGTGGATCAGGGGCCCGTGTAGGTGCCCGACACACCCCTTCAGGTCCGGTTGGTCCCACCCCGAACCGGTCCAGAACGCTCCACTAGGGAGCTTCGTAAGTGACCTGCGTCCTATGCGCGGGCTCACATGGACCGCGTAACAAACTCACCGGAAGTTGCGGGGGCAATGCGCACAGTCAGCGTTCTCCGCCTCAAGGAGGAGAAGCCCCCGTCCGATCTCCTCCGGTACGGCCACCCGCGCTCACCGCCCCGGCGTACACCCCGTCCGCGAAGGCGGCCCGGACGGCCACCGCACGCGCGCCGCCTCCCGGACACCCGCCACGCCCAGGCCCCGCTCCGCCTCGCCCGACGCCGGGCCGGCGTCCCCTTCGCGAGCTCCGCGAGGGGTCCCTCCACGCCCCCCCCAGGCCCGCTGCGGCCGGGCGAGGAGCCCGCACTGCTCGATCGGTCCTCCGGCCGCAGCCTCCGACGGACACCGCCCGAGCCGCTGGTCGCAGTCGGACACGAACAGCCCGGGGAGTGTCCCGTCGAGCGTCCCGGCGATCCGATGGACCGGCGCCCGGACCGCCGGATCGTCGACGACACGGCCGAGGTCCGCCATCCGGAGCTTCTCCGGCCGGCGCGACGGCACCAGTGCCTCGTCACCCGTGAGCCTGCCCGTGACCAGGCCCTCACCCACGCGCACCCCGCCCGCGTACCCGCGCACGCGCGCGCGTGCTCCCCTTCCCTCCAGCCGACGCGCGGCCCTCCTCCGGCGTCCGCGCCCGCCCGCAGAGGCCCGCAGAGGCCCGCAGCCGTCCGCCCCCGCCCCCGCCCCCGCCCCGCGCGTGCCGTACGCCGCCCGCGGAGCCTCCCCCTCCGCCCCGCCCCCGGCTTCGCCCCTCCCACGCCCGGGCCAGGCTCCGAGGGCACTTCGACCTAGGTCCCGCGACCTGGTCCACCGCCGTCCACAGCCCCATACGCACCGTCACACCCCGCCGGTACCGTGAAGCCATGAGCCACCGACCGAGCTCCGGCCTCGCCGCCGTGAGCACCGCACTCCTGGCGATGAGCCGGCAGATGGAGGTCCGCGACGTCCTGAAGACGATCGTGGCCTCAGCCCGTGAGCTCCTCGACGCCGAGTACGCGGCCCTGGGCGTCCCCGACGACCACGGCGGCTTCGCCCAGTTCGTCGTCGACGGCGTCACCGACGAGCAGTGGAAGGCCATCGGCCCGCTGCCCCGGCAGCACGGCGTCCTCGCCGCGATGCTCCACAAGGCCGAGCCCGAGCGGCTCGCCGATGTCCGCGAGGACCCCCGCTTCGGCGGCTGGCCCGACGCCCACCCCGAGCTCTCCGACTTCCTCGGCCTCCCCGTCCGCGACGGGGACGAGACCCTGGGCGCCCTCTTCCTCGCCAACAAACGCTGCCCCAAGCCCGAGGGGGGCTGCGGCTTCACCGCAGAGGACGAGGAACTCCTCGGCATGCTCGCCCAGCACGCAGCCATCGCCCTCACCAACGCCCGCCTGTACGAGCGCAGCCGCGAGCTCACCATCGCCGAGGAGCGCTCCCGGCTCGCCCACGAGCTGCACGACGCCGTCAGCCAGAAGCTCTTCTCGCTCCGGCTCACCGCCCAGGCCGCCGCCGCCCTCGTCGACCGCGACCCGGTCCGTGCCAAGGGCGAGCTCCAGCAGGTCGCCGCGCTCGCCGCCGAGGCCGCCGACGAGCTGCGCGCCGCCGTCGTCGAGCTCCGCCCCGCCGCCCTCGACGAGGACGGCCTCGTGCACACCCTGCGCACCCAGATCCAGGTCCTCGACCGCGCCCACACCGCCACCGTCGTCTTCGACAGCCCCGGCATCCGCGCCCTGCCCGCCGCGCAGGAGGAGGCCGTCCTCCGGGTCGCCCAGGAAGCCCTGCACAACGCCCTGCGGCACGCCGACGCGGCCCGGGTCACCGTCGCCCTCACCCGGCACGGCCAGGGCGCCCGGCTCACCGTCACCGACGACGGCCGGGGCTTCGACCCCCGGGCGGTCCGCCGCGCCGGCCGTCACCTCGGCCTGGTGTCCATGCGCGACCGCGCCGCCGGAGTCGGCGGCGTCCTCACCGTGACCTCCGCTCCCGGCGAGGGCACCACGATCGATATGGAGGTCCCCGGTGGCTGACAAGCCCATCCGCGTGCTCCTGGTCGACGACCACCAGGTCGTCCGCCGCGGCCTGCGCACCTTCCTGGAGGTCCAGGACGACATAGAGGTCGTCGGCGAGGCCGCCGACGGCGCCGAGGGCGTCGCCCGCGCCGAGGAGCTCCGCCCCGACGTCGTCCTCATGGACGTGAAGATGCCGGGCACCGACGGCATCGAGGCCCTCAAGCGGCTCCGTGCCCTCGCCAACCCGGCGAAGGTCCTCATCGTCACCAGCTTCACCGAGCAGCGCACCGTCGTCCCCGCCCTCCGGGCCGGCGCCTCCGGCTACGTCTACAAGGACGTCGACCCCGACGCCCTCGCCGGCGCCATCCGCTCCGTCCACGCAGGCCACGTCCTGCTCCAGCCCGAGGTCGCCGGCTTCCTCCTCACCCAGGACGAACCCCAGGGCGGTACGGGGCGGGGGACGACCCTCACCGAGCGCGAGCGCGAGGTCCTCGGCCTCATCGCCGACGGCCGCTCCAACCGCGAGATCGCCCGGGCGCTCGTCCTCTCCGAGAAGACGGTGAAGACCCACGTCTCGAACATCCTGATGAAACTCGACCTCGCCGACCGCACCCAGGCGGCGCTCTGGGCGGTACGCCACGGCCTCACGTCCTGAAACACTCCCGTCACGCGCCGGGGCGCACGCCCGTTCAGAACGTCATACCGTCGGGTGCACATCCCCCGTTCGGCGCAACCCGGCGGGGCCGGCGGCGTTCTCCATGGCGTGCTGCGGCGGACCGGCCGCGGCGATTGACCAGGAGGAAGTACCAAGTGAAGAACCTCAAGAAGGCCGCCGCCCTCACCATGGTCGCCGGTGGCATCGTCGCCGCCGGTGCCGGTGTCGCCTCCGCCCACGGCGCCGAGGCCAACGGCAAGGCCCTCAACTCCCCGGGTGTCGCCTCCGGCAACCTGGTGCAGGTCCCGGTCCACGTTCCCGTGAACGTCTCCGGCAACACGGTCAACGTGATCGGCCTGCTCAACCCCGCCTTCGGCAACGGCGCCTTCAACGGCTGACCCGCCACCCCACGGCCCCCCGGCACCCTGCCGGGGGGCCGTCCCCTTTCCCCCGCGGAAAAGCCCCACCACTTGCCCCCCGACGACCAGCCCCTCCCGCTCATCGCGCCGGACTCCGTCCGCCGACTCCGGCGCCCCGCACGGGACGGCCCGCGAGTACGCGGCAGGCGCCGTCTCCTCGCCGACAGCCCGGCTCAGACCCCCCGCTCTCGCTCGCGTTCCTCCACCCAGGCGTTGTAAGCGGCGACCTGGGCCCGCCGGGCCACCCGCTCCACCGGCCGCAGCACCTCACCCCGTGCCGTCATCTCGGACGCGCTGACCGCGCCGCCGTGGCCGTTGCCGTACGCCAGGTCGACCATGAGGCCGATCCGCTGGGCCAGCTCCAGGACCCGGACCGCGCGCGGCGGGTAACCGGGGGCCAGGACCTCGCGGCCCGCCTCCGCGCGCGCCCGGTACGCGTCCCGGGCCGCCTCCGCCGCCGGACCCGACGCCGCCACGTCCAGCCGCGTCAGCGCCGCCGTCGCGTCCCGCAGCGCCTCCGCCAGCTCCCGCTCCGCCTCGCTCAGCGACGGCACGTCCGCCGGCGGCGCCTCCCGCACCGCGAGGCAGTGCCACACCACCTCGACGTGCAGATCCCCGCGCGGCCCCGCCTCCGAGACCTCCGGCACGAGACCGTACGGCGCCCCGTACCCGACCACCGCCTCCTCCGCCTCCAACGCGCGCGCGTTGAAGTCCGGCGGACCGCTCAGCCCCAGCGGATGCCCCGGCGCCGGCAGCGCCACCCGCCACCCGGTCACCCCGAGCCGACGCAACCGCCCCAGCGCCAGTGTCAGCCCCACCGGGCCCGCCTCACCCGGCAGCCCCGCCACGCGGTGCACCGAGTCCTCCCCGACAATCGCCAGCGCCGCGTCGTCCGGCGACACCGCCCCGGCCAGCAGGGCGTTCCCCCAGGCGGCCAGGCGTCCTGAACGTGGTTCCGAAAGCATCCCCCCAGACTAAGGACCCGAACGACGCCCTAGGGACCGGCCCGCCCCGCCGATGACGTAGGTTTTCCCGTGGACGCCGCGCCCGCGGCCCAAGGCGACGACACGAGCCGACACGACTCGACGGCAAGGGGAGACAACGCGCTCATGAGCGATGTACTGGAGCTGGTGGACGTATCCGTGGTCCGCGACGGACGGGCTCTGGTGGACGGGGTCTCCTGGTCGGTCAAGGAAGGAGAGCGCTGGGTCATCCTCGGCCCCAACGGCGCCGGCAAGACCACCCTCCTCAACGTCGCCTCCAGCTACCTCTACCCCACCACCGGCACCGCCACCGTCCTCGGCGAGCGCCTCGGCGGCGTCGACGTCTTCGAGCTGCGCCCCCGCATCGGCATGGCCGGCATCGCCATGGCGGAGAAGCTGCCCAAGCGCCAGACCGTCCTGCAGACCGTCCTCACCGCCGCGTACGGCATGACCGCCACCTGGCACGAGGACTACGACCCGGTCGACGAGGACCGCGCCCGCGCCTTCCTCGACCGCCTCGGCATGAACGACTACCTGGACCGCAGGTTCGGGACCCTCTCCGAGGGCGAGCGCAAGCGCACCCTGATCGCCCGCGCGATGATGACCGACCCCGAGCTCCTCCTCCTCGACGAGCCCGCCGCCGGTCTCGACCTCGGCGGCCGCGAGGACCTGGTCCGCCGCCTCGGCCGCCTGGCCCGGGACCCGTACGCCCCCTCCATGATCATGGTGACCCACCACGTCGAGGAGATCCCGCCCGGCTTCACCCACGTCCTGATGATCCGTCAGGGCAAGCTGCTCGCCGCCGGACCCATGGAGACCGAGCTCAACTCCCGCAACCTCTCCCGCTGCTTCGGCCTCCCGCTCGTCGTCGAGCGCGTCGGCGACCGCTGGACCGCCCAGGGGCTGCCCCTCAAGTAGCCACGCCCCACAGGGCCGTGACCCGCCGTGACCCGCACAGCCACGGCACCGGCGCCGACACCGGCACCGCACCGCGCCCTGTCCCACGAGGCCCCACCCGCCCTACCATGACCCTGTGGACATCGACGCATGGATCTGGTGGCTGATCGGCGCGGTGGGGCTCGGTATTCCCCTGGTCCTCACCGCGATGCCCGAGTTCGGCATGTTCGCGGTCGGCGCGGTGGCGGGCGCGGTCACCGCCGCACTCGGCTTCGGCGTCGTCGCCCAGGTGATCGTCTTCGTGGCGGTCTCCGTGGCGCTCATCGCCGTCGTCCGGCCCATCGCCGCCCGCCACCGCGCGGGGGACCCCGCCCTGGCCACCGGCATCGACGCCCTGAAAGGCCGTCAGGCCCGCGTCCTGGAACGGGTCGACGCCCAGGGCGGCCGCATCAAGCTCGCCGGCGAGATCTGGTCGGCCCGCTCCCTCGACGCCACCCGCGTCTTCGAACCGGGCGAGGAGGTCGACGTCGTCGAGATCGAGGGGGCGACCGCCGTCGTCATCTGACCGAAGGCCGCCCATGACGCCCCGGCGTCTGGGAAACTCGATCATCGAAACAGATCCGGCAGACAACCGGCAGCGAAGGGCACGGGGAACACGATGTCAGCAGTCATCATCGTCCTGATCATTCTGGTGGTGCTCGTCTTCATCGCCCTGATCAAGACGATCCAGGTCATCCCGCAGGCCAGCGCCGCGATCGTGGAGCGCTTCGGCCGCTACACGCGCACCCTCAACGCCGGCCTCAACATCGTCGTCCCGTTCATCGACACGATCCGCAACCGCATCGACCTCCGCGAACAGGTCGTCCCCTTCCCGCCCCAGCCGGTGATCACCCAGGACAACCTGGTCGTCAACATCGACACCGTCATCTACTACCAGGTGACCGACGCACGGGCCGCGACCTACGAGGTCGCCAGCTACATCCAGGCCATCGAGCAGCTCACCGTCACCACCCTCCGCAACATCATCGGCGGCATGGACCTGGAGCGGACCCTCACCTCCCGCGAGGACATCAACGCCGCCCTCCGCGGCGTCCTCGACGAGGCCACCGGCAAGTGGGGCATCCGCGTCAACCGCGTCGAGCTCAAGGCCATCGAGCCGCCGACCTCCATCCAGGACTCGATGGAGAAGCAGATGCGCGCCGACCGCGACAAGCGCGCCGCCATCCTCCAGGCCGAGGGCGTCCGCCAGTCCGAGATCCTCCGCGCCGAGGGCGAGAAGCAGTCCGCCATCCTCCGCGCCGAGGGCGAGTCCCAGGCCGCCGCCCTGAGGGCCGAGGGCGAGGCCCAGGCCGTCCGCACCGTCTTCGAGGCCATCCACGCCGGCGACCCGGACCAGAAGCTGCTCTCGTACCAGTACCTCCAGATGCTCCCCAAGATCGCCGAGGGCGACGCCAACAAGCTCTGGATCGTCCCCAGCGAGATCGGCGACGCCCTCAAGGGCCTCTCCGGCGCCCTCGGCAACATGGGCCAGGGATCCCCGGCCCCCACCTTCAGCAAGGACGTCCCGGCCGCCAGGCGGGAAGAACCCACCGTCGACTGAACTGATGGCTGACACGTACACGTAAGTCCGGGCATGATCGGTGCGAGCCCCTCGACCCTCGCCACGCGCAGGGCGGGGAGGCGAGCCACTGACCATGTGAGGAAACGGCCTTGTCCATCTGGGAAATGCTGGCGGTCTTCGCCGCCGGCATCGGCGCCGGCACCATCAACACCATCGTGGGATCGGGGACGCTCATCACGTTCCCGGTCCTCCTCGCGACCGGACTGCCCCCGATCACCGCGAACGTCTCCAACGCCCTCGGCCTCGTCCCCGGCTCCATCAGCGGAGCCATCGGCTACCGCCGCGAACTCGAGGGCCAGACCCGCCGGGTGCTCCGCCTCGGAGCCGCCGCCCTCGTCGGCGGCCTCGCCGGCGCGATCCTGCTGCTCGCCCTGCCCTCCGAGGCGTTCGACGCGATCGTCCCCGTCCTCATCGGACTGGCCCTGATCCTCGTCCTCTTCCAGCCCCGCATCGCCGCCGCCGTCCGCCGCCGCCGTGAACGCACCGGCACCGAGGCCCACCCCGACGGCGGCCCCGCCCTCCTCGTCGGCCTCACCCTCGCCAGCATGTACGGCGGCTATTTCGGCGCAGCCCAGGGAGTCCTCTACCTCTCCCTCATGGGCCTGCTCCTCCACGACGACCTCCAGCGGATCAACGCGGTCAAGAACATCCTCGGCGCCCTCGTCAACGGCGTCGCCGCCGTCTTCTTCCTCTTCGTCGCCGAGTTCGACTGGACCGCCGTCCTCCTCATCGCCGTCGGCTCCACCCTCGGCGGCCAGATCGGCGCCAAGGTCGGCCGCCGCCTCAAGCCCGCCGTCCTGCGCGGCGTCATCATCGCCGTCGGCGTCGTCGCCATCCTCCAGCTCACCCTCAAGTGACCCCGACACGACGCAGGGCCCGCCCCCGAGGGGGCGGGCCCTGACACGTCCGTACGGATCAGGCGGCGGTACGCGCCAGCCACTCCGGCAGATCCGACCGCTCACCGGCCCGCATCGCCAGCAGCATCGCGTCCGCCGGCGTCGGCACGAACGGCTCGACCAGGAGCGGCATCCCCGCCTGCTCGGGCGTCCGGTCCGCCTTGCGGTGGTTGTCCTCCGCGCAGGAGGCGACCGTGTTCAGCCAGCTGTCCCCACCACCCTGCGCCCGCGGCACCACGTGGTCCACCGTCGTCGCGCGTTTCCCGCAGTACGCGCACCGGTGCTGGTCCCTGACCAGCACCCCCCTCCTCGACCACGGCGCCTGTCTTCGGAAGGGCACCCGGACGAACCGGCAGAGCCTGATCACCCGGGGAACCGGAAGGTCGACGGCGGCGGCACGCACCCGCAGATCGGGATGGGACTGCTCGACGACGGCCTTGTCCTGCAGGACAAGCACCACCGCACGGTTGAGTGTGACCGTCGAAAGCGGCTCGAAGCTCGCGTTCAGAACCAGCGTGTCCCGCATGGTGCCCACCTCCCGTGTGCCGGCCCACCCCCCTGGCGGGCTTGGATCAAACGATGGCCGGGCAGGCCGGGGTCGGACAACGTAATTTCGTGCGCAACAAAAGATGCCCGCTTCTGATCTCTCCAAGACCAGAAGCGGGCAAACAACAGACGAACGATCAGCCTGCCGGGGGAGCCGCGTACTCACCGACCAGCTGGGCCCGGCCCAGCGTGTGGAAGCGCAGATGGAAGCCGACGGCCGCCGGCGGGGTGTCGGCGTCGGGCCCCAGCTTCTCCGTGTCCACCGCGTACACCGTGAACACGTAGCGGTGCGCCGGGTCCCCGGCCGGCGGGGCCGCCCCGCCGAATTCCTTCGATCCGTAGTCGTTCCGCGCGTGCACCGCACCGGCGGGCAGCCCCTCGAAGGAGCCCGAGCCGGCCCCCGTGGGCAGCTCGGTCACCGACGCCGGGATGTCGAAGAGCACCCAGTGCCAGAACCCGCTGCCCGTCGGCGCGTCCGGATCGAAGCAGGTCACGGCGAAACTCTTGGTCTCCGCGGGGAAACCCTCCCAGCGCAGCTGCGGGGAGGTGTTCCCCTCCGCGTACACCTGGGCGTCCTTCAGCACCGCGCCGGGCGCCACGTCGTCGCTCGTCACGGCGAACTCCGCCACCGGCGGATGGAACGCGTGGGGGAGCGGTGCCCTCTGACCCTCGGACATGGTCGAACCTCCGGATCGTTCCGTACTACATCCAGTTGCGACGGCCGCCGACCTCGGCGAGCCACTGGTTCAGGTAGGCGTTCCAGTCGGTGCCCCGGTAGTCGTCGAGACCCACCTTGAACGCCCGGAAGGAGTCGCTGCCCTCGGTGAAGAGCCCCGGCTTCTTGTCCATCTCCAGGACGACGTCCATCTCGCGGTCGTCCGCGACGAAGCTGACCTCGACCTGGTTCAGGCCGCGGTACTGCTGCGGCGCGAAGAACTCGATCTCCTGGTAGAAGGGCAGCTTCTGGCGGGTGCCGCGGATGTGCCCGCGCTCCATGTCCGCGCTCTTGAAGCGGAAGCCCAGCTGGATGAAGGCGTCGAGGATCGCCTGCTGCGCCGGCAGCGGGTGCACGTTGATCGGGTCGAGGTCGCCCGAGTCGACCGCGCGCGCGATCTCCAGCTCGGTGGAGACGCCGATCTCCATGCCGTGCAGACGCTGGCCGCCGATCGTGTTGACCGGGGTCTCCCACGGGATCTCCAGACCGAACGGCACCACGTGCACCGCGCCGGCCTTCACCTCGAAGGCGCCGCCCAGGCGCACCTTCACGAAGACGACGTCCTGCTTGTGCTCCTGGTCGCCGCCCTCGACCTCGACGCGCGCCTGGAGGCCGACGGACAGACCCTCGATCTGCTGGTCGACGCTGCCGCCCTGGATCCGGACCTCGCCCTGGACGACACCGCCCGGGACCACGTTCTCCTCGGTCAGGACCGTCTCGACGGTCGCCCCACCGGCACCCAGGCTCGCCAGCAGCTTCTTGAATCCCATGCCACTCTCCTTCTCGTTCCTGTCCCCCTACATACGCGCGACGACCGTAGCGGGTTCCAGAGCGTTCCCCCGTTACGCTCGGACGCCATGAGCGAGAGCCCCGACCGTACGCCGCTCCCGCGGAGCTTCTTCGACCGCCCCGTCCTGGAGGTCGCCCCCGACCTCCTCGGCCGCACCCTCGTGCGTACGACCGACGAGGGACGCGTCGAACTGCGGCTCACCGAGGTGGAGGCGTACGCCGGAGCGATCGACCCCGGCTCGCACGCCTTCCGCGGCCGCACGCCCCGCAACGCCGTCATGTTCGGCCCGCCCGGTCACGCGTACGTCTACTTCACCTACGGCATGTGGCACTGCCTGAACCTGGTGTGCGGCCCCGAGGGCGAGGCGAGCGGGGTACTGCTCCGAGCGGGCGAGATCCTGCGCGGCGCCGAGCTGGCCCGCCCCCGCCGGCGCTCGGCCCGCAGGGACGCCGAACTGGCGCAGGGCCCGGCCCGTCTCGCCACCGCCCTCGACGTCCCCCGCGCTCTCGACGGCACCGACGTCTGCGCGGGCCCGGACGCCCCCCTCGAAGTCCTGACCGGCACCCCGCCGTCCCCTTCCCTCATCCGTACGGGCCCGCGCACCGGCGTCGGCGGCGCCGGCGCCCCGCACCCCTGGCGCTTCTGGATCGCCGAGGACCCCACGGTCAGTCCGTACCGTCCCCACACGCCCAGGAAGCGCCGACTTGACCCGGCCAGGCCGGACGCGTAATGTGGCCCGAGCCGCTTGAGACGGTGGTGCTTCTTCAAGCGCCCCGAGAGCGGCCAACCACTCACTGCGATCAACCCTGATGGGGCCTATTTCGGCATGCCGAAATTTGTTCCTAAAGGCTCGATTATGAGCCGCAAGGGAAATCCGCTAAAGTGGTGGACACGCCGGAAGGCCCCGAGAAAAACAAATCGGGACCGGAAAGCGCCGAGGAAATCGGATCGGAAAGATCTGATAGAGTCGAAAACGAAGAAAGCGCAGGAAGCGCCCGGAGGGCCTGGAAACAGGAACAAAGGAAGCGTCCGCACCTTGAGAACTCAACAGCGTGCCAAAAATCAACGCCAGATTAGTTGATACCCCGTCCAGCCGGTTTCGGTTGGTCGAGGT
>NZ_JBIAMB010000037.1:0-46139 GCF_042873895.1 Streptomyces sp. NPDC004435
ACCGTCATCCGGCCGGAGTCGGCGGTGACGAGGGTGGAGAGGATCTTGACGGCGGTGGTCTTGCCGGCGCCGTTCGGGCCGAGCAGGGCGAAGACCGAACCGGCCGGGATGTGGAGGTCGACGCCGTCGAGGACGGTCTTGTCGCCGTACGACTTGCGCAGACCGGTGGCGGTGATGGCGGCCGGCGCGGGACGGCCGTCCCCGGTAATGGGCATGGGCATGACAGAAGAAGGCATGAGGCCCTCCGATCGAAGGGTGAGGTGAGGAAGGAGAGCGAAGGGGGGAGCGGCGGGAGGAAGGGGGCCGCCCCCGGTGAGGTGCGCCGGCGTGAGGGTGGTGCCGGGGTGAGGGTGGTAGGGGGGGTGAGGGGGGCGCCAGGGTGAGGGTGGCGCCCGGGTGGGGATCAGGCGCGGGCGCGGCGGATGTCGATGTTGCCCCAGTTGGTGCGTGCCCGGATCTTGACGGTGTCCTCGGTCTCCGTCGGGGCGTCGGACGCGCTGAGCGCGTTGCGCACCTGTCCGCGGTGGGAGCTGACGTCGAGCCAGGCGGCGGTGCCCTCGCGGACGCCGACCTCGATGGAGCCGTTGGACGTCTCCAGGTGGACCTCGCCGTGCGAGACCTCGGAGACGCGGAGGTTGCCGTGGGTCGTGGTGCCGGTGACGTTCGAGTCGGCCCGCACGATCTCGACGGCGCCGTGGGCGCCGTTCACCCGGAGCTCGCCGGTGACGCGGTCCACGATCGTGCTGCCGTGGGAGTTCTTCAGGACGGCGGGGCCGGCGATCGTGCCGACGCGCAGGCTGCCGGTGCTGCTGGTGATCTCGGCGGGGCCCTCGACCCGGTCGACGGTGGTCGCGCCGTGTGCCGCGTCCAGGGTCAGCGGGCCGGTGGTGTCGAGGCGGACCTCGCCGGCCGAGACCTTGACGCTGGTCTCGCCGAGCCGCCCCTCGCCGATCACGGAGGCGCCGGTGCCGGTCACGTCGACGCGGGAGCCGGTGGGCAGGTCCAGCGCCACGTCCACGGTGCCGCCGCGGCCGAGCAGGTTGGCCTTGGGCGTCCTGACGGTCAGCACCCCGCTCGCGAACGAGATGTCGGTCTGCTCGGCCGCCCGGACGTCCAGGTCCTTCTTCGCGTTGCGCGGCCGGACCTCGACGACGGTGTCGGGGCGGTCGCCCGCGGTGATCTGGAGCGAGCCGGCGTACACGAACGCGGTGACGGAGATCGGTGCGGGAGTGTCGAAAGAAGGCATGGCTGTCCCGTCCTCTTGGGTCGTCGGGTCGTCCCCGCGAGTGGGGGCCGTGTTCGGGAAGGAAGTGGTGCGGGTGGGGGCGCGCGGGCTAGCGGACCCAGCCCGTGATGCTCTGTCCGACGGTCCGGGTCCTCTCCGGAGGTCGGGTGGCGGTTCCGCCGCCGACCGCCGCCGAGACGGCCCGCACGAGCCAGGCGTTGACCGACAGGCCCTCGCGGGCGGCGGCCTCCTCGGCGCGGGCCTTGAGGTGGGCCGGCAGGCGCAGGTTGACGCGGGCGGTGCCGCCCTCGTCGCCCTCGGCGACCGCCGGGACGGGGAACGGTTCGCCGGGCGGAGCCGGCTGTGCGGGGGCGCCGCCCTCGGTCGGCGGCAGGGTCACCACGAAGTCGGGGTCGAGGCCGCGCAGCCGTACGTCGACCGATCCGGGGGCGAGCTCGCGGGTGATCTCGTCCATCGCGGCGGAGAGCACGTTGAGCATGGTGAGACGGGTCGCCGACTCCAGGGGGGCGGTGAGCCGCTCGGCCAGGTCGCGCGCTTCGTCGCCACCGGCCTCGGCGGCCACTGCGAGTTCGCGGCGGAGGCTGTCGACGTACGGGGTGAGGTCCATGACGTCATCATGGCACCACCATGGCGCCATGTGCAACCCCTGGTGGTGCCAAGTGGCGCCGAATGGCACTAGATGGCGCCATGGGTGGCTCCGGCCAGCGCCGGCTGGTGCCACCGGGCCTCGCCCGGCGCTGCCCGGCGCCGCCCGGCATCGGCTGGCGTCACGTGGTGCCATGTGGGCGCGGGAGCGGTGCCACGTGGTGCCACGTGGTGCGGGAGTGGTGTCATGTGGTGTCGTGCCGACCGGGGCGCCCGGGCGGTCGCGCGCGGCGGGGGCCCCGTACCTCGGGCGACCCGCGCCGGGCCCCCGACTTCGTGGTGGCGGCGGTGTGCGCCCGGGCTTGTCGCCAAGGCTGCCATCCGGGCGGTGGCGGCCCCGCCCGTCCGGCCCCGCGCCCCTGGTGGGCGGGCCGGCTGCGGGGCGCCGGGCGCGGCTTCTGCGGCCGCCTCCTGGCCGACTCAACTCGCTTCTGTGTCCGGGTGGTTGACGGTAGGTCTGGACCAATCTACGGTCGGCGGAAGCGCGCGCCATGCCCCGGACCGACCCCCCACGTCCCAAGGAGCACACGCATGCCAGGCTCACGGATCGTCCGCGCCCTCGGAGCGGGTCTGGGCGCCCTCGCCGCCCTGCTCGCCACCGTCACCGCCGCCCCCGCCCAGGCCGACTCCGGCCCCGGAGGCGCCGCCCCCGCCGCCTCCGCCGCCGACACCTGCGCCCTCAAGCCCCGCCCCGCCGGCAAGGTGCTCCAGGGGTACTGGGAGAACTGGGACGGCGCCGCCAACGGCGTCCACCCGCCCTTCGGCTGGGTGCCCATCGACGACCCCCGGCTCGCCGCCCACGGGTACAACGTCATCAACGCCGCCTTCCCCGTCATCAGGTCGGACGGCACCGTGCTGTGGGAGGACGGCATGGACAACACCGTCCGCGTCTCCACCCCCGCCGAGATGTGCCGCGCCAAGGCCGCGGGCGCCACCCTCCTCATGTCCATCGGCGGGGCCGCCGCCGGCATCGACCTCAGCTCCCAGGCGGTCGCCGACCGCTTCGTCGCGACGATCGTGCCGATCCTCCAGAAGTACAACTTCGACGGCATCGACATCGACATCGAGACCGGGCTCGTCGGCAGCGGCAGCATCACCACCCTCTCCGCCTCCCAGGCCAACCTGATCCGCATCATCGACGGCGTCCTCGCCCGCATGCCCGCCGGCTTCGGCCTCACCATGGCGCCCGAGACCGCCTACGTCACCGGCGGCAGCGTCGCGTACGGCTCGATCTGGGGCGCCTACCTCCCGATCGTCAAGAAGTACGCGGACAACGGGCGCCTGTGGTGGCTCAACATGCAGTACTACAACGGCAGCATGTACGGCTGCTCCGGCGACTCCTACTCCGCCGGGACCGTCGCCGGGTTCACCGCCCAGACGGACTGCCTCGACCGGGGCCTGGTCATCCAGGGCACCACCATCCGCGTCCCGTACGACAAGCAGGTCCCCGGCCTGCCCGCCCAGCCCGGCGCGGGCGGCGGCCACATGTCGCCCGCCCTCGTCGCCCAGGCGTGGAACCACTACGGCGGCAAGCTCAAGGGCCTGATGACCTGGTCGGCCAACTGGGACGGGTCGAAGAACTGGACCTTCGGCGACAACGTCAAGCGGCTCCAGGGACGTTAGGGCCTGGCCTGTCGGGCGGTTCCCGTCGGGTCCGGCCCGCCCGGCACGCACGCCGGGATCCGCCCGCCCGGCCCTCGCGTGTTACCCGCGGGTACGTCATGATGGCAGCGACGACGGTACCCAACCACGACCCGGGGGCTGAGGCAGCGGTGACTTTCGAGAAGCGGACCACGGTGCACGCCTTCCGGGACGACTCCCTCGGCGAGCACGACGCCGTCGGTCTCGCCGCGGCGATCCGGCGGGGCGAGGTCGGCGCCGCCGAGGTCGCCAGGGACGCGGCCGCCCGCCTGCGGGCGGTCGCGGAACTCAACGCCGTACAGGTCCCGCTCGACCCGCCGGAGCTCCGCGGCGGCACCGGCGGTGCCTTCGCCGGCGTCCCGACCCTCGTCAAGGACAACACCGACTACGCGGGCCTGCCCACCGGCCACGGCAGCGCCGCCTTCACACCCCGGCCGGCCCGCCGGCACGCGCCCTTCGTCCGGCAGCTGCTCAGCACCGGCGTCACCGTCGTCGGCAAGACCCGGCTGCCCGAGTTCGGCTTCAGCCCGACCACGGAGTACGAGTCCGACGCCCCGGTCCGCAACCCCTGGCACACCGGCCACTCCGCGGGCGGCTCCTCCGGCGGCGCCGCGGCGCTCGTCGCCGCCGGCGCCGTCCCCCTCGCCCACGCCAACGACGGCGGAGGCTCCATCCGGATCCCCGCCGCCTGCTGCGGCCTCGTCGGCCTCAAGCCCACGCGGGGCCGGGTCGTCGCCAACGACCAGAGCCGCCACCTGCCGGTGGACCTCGTCGTCGACGGCGTCGTCACCCGCACCGTCCGCGACTCGGCGGCCTTCCTGGCCGCCGCGGAACTCCACCGGCGCCACCCGAAGCTGCCGCCGGTCGGCCTGGTCGAGGGACCCTCGGACCGCAGGCTCCGCGTCGGCTACCTGCTCGACTCGCCCAACGGGGTCCGCTGCGACGACGACACCCGCGCCGCCGTCACCGACACCGTCGCCACGCTCCGCGGCCTCGGCCACACCGTCGAGCCCGTCACCATGGAGATCGACCCCCGCTTCACCGAGGACTTCCTCACCTACTGGGGCATGCTCTCCTTCCTCCTCGGCGCCTCCGGCCGCACCTTCGGCGCCGACTTCGACCGGCACCGCATGGACGGGCTCAGCCGGGGACTGCGCGAGGAGTACGTGAAGCGCTGGCGCGGTACCCCGGGCGTCGTCCGCCGGCTGCGCCGGACCAAGCTGGCCTACGCGGCGGCGCTGCGCGGGCACGACCTCGTCCTCACCCCTGTCCTCGCCCGCACGACGCCGCCGATCGGACACCTCGCCCCCACCGTCCCGTACCCCGTCCTGGTCGAGCGGATCCTGGAGTACGTGGCCTACACGCCCGTCGACAACGTGGTGGGCACCCCGTCGCTGTCGCTGCCCAGCGCCCGCACCACGGCCGACGGGCTGCCGGTCGGCGTCCTGCTGTCCGGCCGCCCGGGCAGCGAACGCACCCTGCTGGAGGCGGCGTTCGCCCTGGAGGCCGAGCGCCCCTTCCGGCGCGTCCAGGACGCCTGACGCCCGCAGTGCCCGGAAGGCTCAGTCCCACTGCCGGTCGGCGAGGGAGGTGACCGGCGCGGGCTTGCCGATCACGGCGAGGGCGACGAAGAAGTTGATCTGCCCGATGGCGATCGTCAGCGTCGCCAGGGCCTTGTCGTCGTAGTACCGGGCCACCTCCGCGTACAGCTCGTCCGTGACGCGCTCCCGGCCCGGCCCCGCGGGCCGGAGGGTGGCCTCGACGAGCGCGAGGGCGGCACGCTCGGCCTCGGTGAACCAGGGGGCGTCCTGCCAGGAGGCGACCGCCGTGATGCGCTCCTCCGACTCGCCCGCCTTGCGGAGGAAGCCGGTGTTCAGCACGGTCAGATAGGTGTTGCCCACGATCTGGCCGGCCCGCAGGTGGACCAGGCCGATGGTGGTGCGCGGCACGGAGCGGTTGCCGGTGGCGCGGAAGAGCGCGGCGCTGATGTCGGCGAGCTCGGGCACGAACTCGCCCGGGTTCGGCATGCGGGAGATGGAGCGGGTGGTGGTGTCGGTCATCGTGACTCCCTCGTCGGTGGCTGCGGTGCCGGTCCGCCCGGCGCCTTCACTCGACTGACGGAGCTCCGCGCGGAAGTGTGACAGCGGCGGGCGCCGGTTCCTCGCGCCGCCCTGCCGAGCGGGTGACGGGCGGACGCCCGGCGGAGGTTCGCCCCGACCCGCCGCGCCCGGCGCAGCAGAGTGGGCGCATGGATGTCGAGCAGGTCACCGGCGAGCTGTACGGGCTGCGGCCGTCGGAGTTCACGGCGGCCCGGGACGCGTACGTGGCCGAGGCGCGGCGGGCGAAGGACCCGGCCGCGGCGAAGGCGATCGCCGCGCTGCGCCGGCCGCCGCTCGGTGTCTGGGCGGCGAACCTGCTGGCCCGTGAACGACCCGAGGAGGCGGAACGCCTCCTCGCGCTGGGCGAGTTGCTGCGCGAGGCCCACCGGACGCTCGACGGCGACCGGCTGCGGGAGGCGAGCCGGCGGCAGCACCAGCTGGTCGCGGGGCTCGTCCGTACCGCCGCCGCGCTCGCCGAGGACGCCGGACAGCCCGCGAGCGACGCCGTCCTCGCCGACGTCGAGCGGATCCTCCACGCCGTTCTCGCCCTCCCGGACGTCGCGGGTCCGTGGGCGAAGGGCCGACTCGCCGCGATGCCGGAGGCGGCCGTCGGCTTCCCCGCCGTACCGCCCGGGACCCCGACCTCCCGTCCCCGGGCCGCCGCCCCCCGGAAGGAGGGAGACGACCGCGTGCGGGCGGAGCCGGAGGGGGCGGCGGAGGCCGAAGCGGCCCGTGCGGCAGCGGCGGAGGCCCGGGCCGTCCTCACCCGCAGGGAACGCGAGCGCGACGCCGCCCGCGAGGCGGAGGCCGCCGCGCGGACGGCGGTCGCGGAGACCGCCGGCCGGCTGCGCCGTGCCGAACGGGAACGGGAGGAGGCGCGGAAGGCGGCCACCGCGGCCGAGCGGGCCGCGAAGGACGCCGCCGAGGCCCTCCGGGCCGCCGAGGCGGCCCTCGGGGAGGCGCGGAAGGCGGCCGACCGCGCCGAGAAGCGGACCCGTCTCCCCACGAGCGCCCGCCGGGGACCGGCCGGGGCGTGAGGGCCCGCTCCCGTACGCCCCCGACCGCAGCCGTCCCGCCCAGCCGCCCCTGGGCGGGCACTTCCCGGCGGGCAGATCGGGTAGATCAGGTAGATCGGGCGCCGGGGGCGGCGGCGCTTCCCGCCCCCGGCGCCCGGGCCTGAGTACCAGGCGCCGCCCTCCTGAGTACCCGCCCGGATCCGGTGCCGCGGGGCCCGGTGATCGACTGGAGCCATGACGACTTCCGCCCTCGCCCCCGCCGACCCGACCTGGTGGAAGGCTCCGCTCGCGGTGACCCTTCCCGGCCTGCCCCTGCTCGTCGGCCAGCTGACCTTCTTCGGCGTCGGCCATGTGAGCGGCCTCGACCTGATGACGGCGGTCGCCGCCGTGCTGCTGGTCCTCTGCTGGCTGCCGCCGTACCGGCGCTCCCTGCGGGGATGGCGGATCACCGCCGCGTCGGCCGCCCTGCTGCTGATCCTGGCGCCCTGGGCGACGGCCGTGCTGATGGGCCTGGCGATGTCCTCCGGCTGAGCCGGAGCCGGACCGGGTGCTCAGCCCTCCTCCGGGAAGTGGCAGGCCACCTCCCGGGGTTCGCCCGCCGCGAGCGGGCGCAGGGGCGGTGCCTCGGCGCGGCAGACCGGCTGGGCCTTGGGGCAGCGCGGGTGGAAGCCGCAGCCCGGCGGGGGAGCGGCGGGGCTCGGAGGGTCGCCGAGGAGGGTGATGCGCTCCCGGGCCCGCTCCGCCGCCGGGTCCGGCAGCGGTACGGCGGAGAGCAGCGCCCGCGTGTAGGGGTGCGCGGGGGCCCCGTACACCCGCTCCTTCGCGCCGATCTCGACGATCCGGCCGAGGTACATCACGGCGACCCGGTCGCAGGCCCGCTTCACCACCGACAGGTCGTGGGCGATGAACAGGTAGGCGAGGCCGAGTTCGTCCTGGAGCCGCTCCATCAGGTTGACGATCTGCGCCTGGACGGAGACGTCGAGCGCGGACACGGGTTCGTCGGCGACGACCAGCCGGGGGCCGGTGGCGAGCGCGCGGGCGATGCCGATGCGCTGTGCCTGGCCGCCCGAGAACTCGTGCGGGAACCGGTCGGCGTGCTCCGGGATGAGGCCGACCAGTTCCATCAGCTCCAGCGCCCGCTCGCGCGCCTCCGCCGGCGCGGTGCCCTGCACCAGCAGGGGGTCGGCGATGATCCGGGCCACCGGCCGACGGGGGTTGAGGGAGGAGTGCGGGTCCTGGAAGACCATCTGGATCTCGCGGCGGAGCGGCCTCAGGGCGCGCTGCGGGAGGTGGGCGATGGGCCGTCCGTCGTACTCGACGGAGCCGGCGGTCGGCTCCAGGAGCCGGACGATCATCCGGCCGGTGGTCGACTTGCCGCAGCCGGACTCGCCCACCAGGCCGAGGGTCTCGCCCGCCGCCAGGTCGAAGCCGACGCCGTCGACGGCACGGACGGGCGCCGAGCGGCGCCGGCCCGGGAAGGTCATGGCGAGGTCCCGGACCCGCAGCAGCGGCGGCGCGCTCACCGCGGTGGAGGATGTCGTGAGGGTCACGGAGCGGTCCCTTCGTACGCGGCCACGGCCGGGAAGGCGGCGAAGTGGCAGGCGGCGGTGTGGCCTTCGGGTCCGCCGAGCACGGGCCGCTCGGTGGCGCACCGGTCCCGCTCCCCGGCGGTGCCGGCCGCCGCGCGGGCGCAGCGGGGCGCGAAGGCGCAGCCGGGCGCGGGGTCGAGGAGGGACGGCGGGCTGCCGGGGATGGCCCTCAGGGGTACGTCGTCGGGGTCGTCGAGGCGGGGCAGGGAGTCGAGCAGCCCGCGGGTGTAGGGGTGCGCGGGCGAGGCGAACAGGGTGTCCACCGGGGCCTGTTCGGCGGCCCGCCCGCCGTACATGACGAGCACCTCGTGGGCGACCCGGGCCACCACGCCCAGGTCGTGGGTGATCATCACGATGGAGAGCCGGCGCTCCCGCTGGAGCCGGGCGAGCAGGTCGAGGATCTGGGCCTGCACGGTGACGTCGAGGGCGGTGGTGGGCTCGTCGGCGATGAGCAGGTCGGGCTCGCAGACCAGTGCCATCGCGATCATCACCCGCTGGCGCATGCCGCCGGAGAACTGGTGGGGGTACTCCCCGACCCGGCGCTTCGGTTCGGGGATGCCGACCTCGGCGAGCGCCTCGACGGCCCGGGCGCGGGCGGCGGCCCGCCGGGAGCCGAAGTGGACCCGGTGGTGCTCGGCGATCTGCTCGCCGACGGTGTAGTAGGGGTGGAGGCTGGACAGCGGGTCCTGGAAGATCATCGCCATCCGCCGGCCGCGCAGCCGGGTTGAGCTCCTGCTCGGGCAGCCCGACGAGTTCGCGCCCGTCGAGGGCGACGGAGCCGGTCACCTCGGCGCCGGTGTGCAGGCCGAGGACGGCGAGCGAGGTCACGGACTTGCCGGAGCCGGACTCGCCGACGATGCCGAGGGTGCGGCCGTGCGGCACGTCGAACGAGAGGGAGTCCACGGCCCGGACGGGGCCGCGCGGGGTGGGGAAGGTGACGGTGAGGTCACGTACGGACAACAGGGCGGCCATCAGTACCTCACTCGCGGGTCGACGACGGCGTACAGCAGGTCCACGACCAGGTTGGCGACGACGATGAAGGTGGCGGCCAGGAGCGTCACTCCGAGGATGACGGGCTGGTCGCCGGAGGTGAGGGCGCCGTAGAAGAGGCGTCCCACGCCGGGGAGTCCGAAGAGGGACTCGGTGATGACGGCGCCGGCGAGAAGCCCGCCGAGGTCCATGCCGAAGAGGGTGAGGACCGGGGTCAGGCCGGCCCGCAGGCCGTGCTTGACGACGACCGTGCGGCGCGGCAGGCCCTTGGCGCGGGCGGTGCGGATGTACGGCTCCGCCATGGACTCGATCATCGCGCCGCGGCTCTGCCGGGCGTACATGGCGGCGTACAGGACCGCGAGCGCCAGCCACGGCAGCAGCAGGTTCGACGCCCAGGAGAGCGGGTCGGTGGTGAGGGGGACGTACTGCGGGTAGGGGAGCAGTCCGGTGAGCCGGATCAGTCCGTGGATGAGGAGGACCGAGGTGAAGTAGACGGGCAGGGAGGCGGCGGCGACGGCGCCGACCATCAGGGCCCGGTCGGTGAGGCTGTCCTTGCGGAGCGCCGCGGTGATGCCGGCCGACAGGCCGAGGACGAGCCAGAGCACGGCGGCGCCGGCGGCGAGCGAGGCCGAGACCGGGAGGCGGTCGACGAGCAGGGCCCAGACGTTCTCGCTGTTCTCGTAGGAGTAGCCCAGGCAGGGGAAGCCGCAGTGGAGCGCGTACTGGCCGCTGCCCATGGTGCGGCCGGTGAAGACACCGGTGACGAAGTCGGCGAACTGGGTCCAGAGCGGCGCGTCCAGGCCCATGTGGGCGCGGATCGCCTCCAGGCGTTCGTCGCTGCACGCCTTGCCGCAGGCGGCCGCCGCCGGGTCGGAGGGCAGGACGTAGAAGATGGTGAAGGTGACGGCGGCGATGGCCAGGAGGACGCCGAGCACCCCGAGGAGCCGGCGGCCGAGGTAGAGGATCACGTACGGCTCCCCCGGGGGTCGAGGACGTCGCGCAGCGCGTCGCCGAGGAGGGTGAAGGCGAGGACGGTGAGGAAGAGACAGAAGCTGGGGACGAGGAAGTACATGGGGTCCGTGTCGTAGTACGCGACGCTCTCGGCGATCATCTGGCCCCAGGACGGGGTGGGCGGGCGGACCCCGACGCCGAGGTAGCTGAGCGCCGCCTCGGTGGCGATCATGCCGGGGACCATGAGCGTGGTGTAGGCGATGACCGGTCCGGCGACGCCCGGGAGGATGTCGCGGGCGAGGATCCGCCAGGGTCCCGAGCCGCCGACGCGGGCGGCGTCGACGTACTCGCGGTGCTTGAGGGAGAGGGTCTGGCCGCGGACGACGCGGGCGACGCCGGGCCAGCCGAACAGGCCGATCACGAGGATCATCAGGAGGATCCGGTCGACGTCCCTGGCCACCGACATCATCGCGATCATGAAGATGAGGGAGGGGAAGGACATCGTGAGGTCCATCAGCCGGGAGAGCACGGTGTCGGTGCGCCCGCCGAAGTAGCCGGCGGCGACGCCGGCCGCCGTGCCGGCGACGACGACGATCGCGGTGGCGGCGAAGGCGATGAGCAGCGAGACCTGGGCGCCGTGGACGACCCGGGCGAACAGGTCGCGGCCGGTGACGGGTTCGACGCCGAGCCAGTGCTCGGCGGAGACTCCGCCGAACGGCCCGATCGGCAGCCCGCCGAGGTACGGGTCGACGGCCGACTTGTCGAACTCCTCCGGACCCCAGCCGCCCAGCGCGCTGATCAGCGGGGCGGCGACGGTCATCAGCGCGAAGACGGCGACGACGGCGAGGGAGAGCTTGAGGGAGGCCCGGCGGCGGAGTTCGGCGCGGACGAGCCGCCATGCCCCGCCGCCGGCGTCCGGCGGAGCGGACGCGGCAGCGGTGGTGGTCGTGGTCGTGGTCATGGGTGGGGGCGTCATCGGTCCGTGCTCTTGGACGGGTCCTTGAGGCCGACCGTGGCGTAGTCGATCTGGCCGCCCCACGAGGTGTGGCCGAAGGCACCGGCGATGTTGGTGCCGAGGACGAGGGGGCGGCGCTTCACGGCGCCGGGGGCGACGGGGGCCTGGGCGAGGATCCGGCCGTCGAGCTCCTGCCACGCCTTGTTGGCGGCGTCGCCGTCGGTCATCGCGGAGATCTCGTCGATCCGCTTCTGGGTGGCGTCGTCGCGGAAGAGGGAGTGGTTGCCGGAGTTGCCCTTCTCCTTGATGGAACGCCCGTCGAAGACGAAGGGGAGGAAGGTGGATCCGGACGGGAAGTCGGGACACCAGCCGGTGTAGACGAGGTCGGTGCGGTTCCTGGTGTCGCCGATGGTGTCGTAGAAGGCGGACGGGTCGACGGTCTCGATCGTCACCTCGATGCCGACCCGGCCCAGGGACTGCTGGATGGCCTCGCCGATGGCCTTGTCGCCGCTGGAGACGGTGACGCTGGTGGAGAAGCCGCCGGCCTTCCCGGCCTCCTTCAGGAGCTGCTTCGCCTTCTCGGGGTCGCCGGCGACCGGAATCTTCAGGGTGTCGGGCTGCTTGCCTCCGGCGAAGAGCGCGCCCGGCATGGCGGCGGTGGACGCCTCGGTGAGGGCGGGTCCGCCCGCGGCGGTGACGATCGCCTCGCGGTCGAGCGCGTACTGCACGGCCTGGCGGACCTTCAGGTCGGTGAAGGGGGCGCGGCCGGTGTGCATCTGGAGCATCTCGTTGCAGGTGCTGGACTCGGCGAGGAGCCGGGCCTTGACCTCGGGCTTCGTCAGCACCTTGGAGGTGGACTCGGGGCGGAGGGCGGCCCACGGGATCGCGGAGGCGTCGGCGCCGGAGGAGGCGATGAGGCGGTCGTCGACCTGATTGGCCTTGAGGCCCATGGTGACGACGATCCGGTCCGGGTACGCCTTGCGGACGGAGTCGGTCTGCGGGTCCCAGTGGGTGTTGCGGACCAGGACGAGCCGCTTGTCACGGGCGTAGGACTCGATCTTGTACGGCCCGGAGGAGAAGGGGCGGTTGTCGTACTGGGGGCCCTTGTCCCGGGCCTTCGGCACCGGGGAGAAGGTCGGCAGGGTCGCGGCGAAGGGGAACTCGGCGAACGAGGTGTGGAATTCGAAGACGATCGTGCGCGCGTCGGGCGTCTTCACCGAGTCGAGGTGCTTGCCCTCGGCCGGGCCCCGGTACCCCTTGGCGCCGGCCAGGTAGCGGGCGGCGTAGTCGGGGCCGCCGGGCAGGTCGGGGGAGAAGGACCGCTCGACGTTGTGCTTGATGTCCTGGGCGGTGACGGGGGTGCCGTCCTCGTAGGTGAGGCCGGGCTTCAGCCGGAAGGTCCAGGTCTTCGCGCCGTTCGAGGGGGTGCCGAGGTCCTCGGCGAGGTCGGGGACGAGCTCGCTGCCCTCGGCGCCGGGCTCGGCCTTGTACGTGACGAGGGTGCGGTAGAGCAGCCGGGTGCCGAAGTCCATGTCGGGCATGACCCAGTTGCGGGCCGGGTCGAGGTGGGAGAAGTCCTGGTTGGACAGGATGGTGAGGGTGCCGCCCTTCTGCGGGGTGCCGCCGAGGACCGCGCCGGCGTTGGCGGCCGCGGGGTTCTTCCGGTCGCCTCCCGTGCCGGCGGCCCGGCCGTCGGACGCGCCGCCGGTGCAGGCCGCGAGGGCGAGGGTCAGGGACGACACCAGGGCGGTGGCCAGGGTGCGGGTGCGCTTGTTCATGGGTCACTCCGAGGAGAGCGGGAGAGCGGTCGGACAGCCGAGCGGCCGGAATGTGACCCGTAACATAGTAATGTGAAATTGCACTGACAAGGCGTGAGCTCCGGACCGGCCCGTCCGTTACCCATCCGTGTCCCGGAGGGACTGCCTCCGCTCAGGCGCCGACAGGCGGCTCCTTCAACTTCCCCGCCACCGGCTCCGAGTTCACGCTCGCCGACCGGGGCGGCAACGACGGCGGCCGGCCCCCTGGCTGCTGCCGAACACCGTCACGTGCGACGACCGCCCGCCGGTCGTCGCACCCCCGGCCCCCGCGCCCTGGTCCTGACCCCAGGGCGTGGGGGTCCTCCCCAGGGGCGTGGCGTCACCAGCCGAAGCGGCGGTCGACCACGACGGCGAACTCCTCGAAGCTGAGGACGCGGTCGCCGTTCTGGTCGGCCGCGTCGAAGAGGGCCGCGGAGTCGTCCACGTCCCCCACCCCCCAGAAGGGGATCACGCCCCGCGCCGCCAGCGTGGGGCCCTTCTCCCGCAGGGCCCGGATGACCTCCACACGGGTCAGCGTGCCGTCCTGGTCGAGGTCGAGCGCGTCGAAGAGGACGCGGGCCCTGTCGCTCATGGCAAGTCCTTGGGTCGGTCGTCGGGGCTTCGTGTGGGAGAGGACGCGCGATCCGCCGTCCGGGTTGCCTAGGCTCTCCCCATGGCGCACCCTTCCACTCCCGAACTCCTCGTCCTGCACGCCGTACGCCTGCGGGGCATGACCACAGAGACCGAGGTCGCGGCACGCTTCGGCCTCGACCCGGAGGCCGTCGGCGAGCTGCTGCTCGACCTCCAGGCGTACGGGCGGGTCACCCGCTCCTCCTTCGCCGGCACCTCCGGCTGGAGCCTGACCGACCGGGGCCGGGCGGAGGGCGAGCGACTGCTCGCCGAGGAGCTGGCCGGGGCGGGCCACGGACCGTTCGTCCGCGAGCGGTACGAGACCTTCCTGACGTACAACGCCCGCTGTCTCACCGCCTGCACCGACTGGCAGCTGCGGCCCGACGGCGGCGGGCGGCTCGCCGTCAACACGCACGGGGACGCGGAGTGGGACCGGCGGGTCCTCGACGAGCTGACCCTCCTCGGCGGGGTGATCGACACGCTCTCCGCGGAGCTGGGCACCCTGCTGCCCCGGTTCGGCGGCTACGGCGAGCGTTTCACCGGCGCGCTGGCCCGGGTGAAGCGCGGAGAGCTGTCGTGGGTCGACCGTCCGCGCGCCGACTCCTGCCACACGGTGTGGATGGAGCTTCACGAGGACCTGCTGGCGACCCTCGGCATCCGCCGGGGCGAGGAGCCCGTTCCGTAGGCCAGCACGAAGGTGACGGTGATCAGCAGCGCCCAGGCGCCGAACTTGGCGACGGAGACGGGCTGCCAGCCGTCGAGCTGGTCGGGATAGCTCCAGGCGCCGACGTACGTGGCCGCGTTCTCGGCGATCCAGAGGAAGAAGCCGATCAGGACGAAGGAGAGCGCGAGCGGCATCCGGTGGTCCTGCTCGCCGACGCGGAAGCGGACCCAGGTGCCGGCCGTGGCGAGCAGCAGCAGGGCGGCCAGGACCCAGCGGGCGTCGGGCAGCCAGTGGTGGCTGAAGAAGTTCAGGTAGACGGCCCCGGCGAGCACCGCCATGATCCGGGGCCGGTAGCCGGTCAGGCGCAGGTCGAACAGGTGCCAGGCGCGGCAGACGTAGCTGCCCACGGCCGCGTACAGGAAGCCGCCGTAGAGGGGGACGCCGGCGAACTTGGTGACCGCGTCCTCCGGGTAGCTCCAGGAGCCCATGCGGACCTTGACCAGCTCGAAGAGCAGGCCGATGAGATGGCAGACGGCGATGACGGCGATGTCCCGGCCGCTGTCCCAGCCGAGCCGCCAGGCCACCGCGGTGAGCACGATCCCGTAGCCGAGGAGCAGGTCGTAGCGGGCCACCGGCAGCTCGGGCAGGAGCGCCGACACCGCGATGCCGCCGATCAGCGCGACGGCGAAGGCGCAGCAGCGGGCCTCCAGGAGCGCGAAGCGCAGGAGCTGGCGGAGGCCGTGGGTGATCCGGTCCATGCGGGAGGGGACGCACCCGCCCGCGTGGCGGTTTCCGGTCCGCCGCGCCGGTGTGTCAGTGGTGGTCGTGGTGGTGCGCGCACTGCGGGGCGGTGAGGAGGCGGCGGACCATGTCGCCCGCCGCGGCGGCGTCCCGTGCTTCGGCGGGGAAGAGCAGGCGGAGGTCGCAGTGGCCCTCGCCGTACTCGCACCGGAGCGAGACGGCGTGCCGGTCCATGGCGAGGGGGAGGGCGCGGACGACGCCGTAGGGGAGGCGGGAGCCGGCGAGGACGACCAGGTCGGAGACGAGCTCGGGGTGGGCGTCGGCGAGGTGGGTGAGGAGTGCGGCCTCTTCGAGGGCGAGCGGGTCGGGGGCGGCGCCCGCGTACGCGGCGGGGGTGATCTCCTCCGTCCCGGTGCCGGTGCGGAGGGTGATCCCGGCGAGGTCGAGGCGGAGCGCGCCGAGGTCGCCGGGCGCCGCAGGGGTGAGCCGGCCGGTGAGGGTGACCCGGGCGCGGACCCGGTCGCGCAGCGCGGTCGGTGCGATGTCGGTGAGGTCGACGCGGGCGTCGAGGATGCCGAGCGGGGCGCGGTCGAGGTGGTCGGTGAGCGGGGTGTCGGCCGGGGGGTGGAGGGTGATCCGGCCGCGGGCGCCGACGCTGTGGGCGCCGAGGAGGTCGTAGCTCTGTCCTTCGAGGGTGAGGGAGAGGGAGATGGCGCGGGCCAGCACGGAGCGGACCTGCTCCGCGGCGGTCTGCTGGGGCAGGGCGGGGGAGGGGGCGACGCTCACGTGGTTCTCCTGAGTCCGGTTTAGGTAAGGCTTACCTAACCATCGTCGACCCCGTGGTGTCCAGGACCTTCACCCCGCCTGTCGTCGACCGGTCCGGGTGCGGGGCCTGTTGGTCCGTCACGTTCGGCCCCGCTCGTGATACTGCATGGGAGGGATATGAGTAGTTCGTCCCGTTCGGTGGGGAAAGGGGTCGCAGATGGCGCAGGACGGGCAGGGTCCGGAGGGCCGGCGGGAAGGCGGCGGGACGGGCGGCGGCAAGGACGGGGCCGGGCGGGGTGTCCTGCCGGTGACGGCGGACCTGCCCGATCAGGCCGGCCGTCACCCCGCCCGGACCGACCCGGTCGTCTTCGGCGTCACCGCCGTGCTGACGCTCGCCTTCGTCGTCTGGGGCGCGACGGCGACGGGCAGTCTGGAATCGGTCTCCAGCAGCCTCCTCGACGGGCTGATCCGGGACGGGGGCTGGGCGTTCATGCTGGCGGCCTCCGGCTTCGTCGTCTTCGCGCTGTGGCTGGCGATCAGCCGGTACGGGCGGATCACCCTCGGGCAGGAGGACGAGGGTCCCGAGTTCCGCACGGTCTCGTGGATCGCCATGATGTTCAGCGCCGGCATGGGCATCGGCCTGATGTTCTACGGCGTGAGCGAGCCGCTCGCCCACTACGGCACCCCGCCGCCCGGCACCTCCCCGGCCGACTCGGCCGAGCGGATGGAGACGGCGATGGCCACCACGCTGTTCCACTGGACGCTCCACCCGTGGGCGATCTACGCCGTGGTCGGTCTCGCCATCGCGTACTCGACCTTCCGGCGCCGGCGCCGGCAGACGATCAGCGCCGTGTTCGTCCCGCTGATGGGCGAGCGCCGGGCCTTCGGCGGGCCGGGCCGGTTCATCGACATCCTCGCCATCTTCGCCACGCTCTTCGGCTCCGCGGCCTCGCTGGGCCTCGGCGCGCTCCAGATCGGCAGCGGCGTGGAGGAGCTGGGCTGGATGGCGAAGGCCGGCACCGGACTGCTCGTCGCCATCATCGCGGTGCTCACCGTGGCCTTCGTGCTCTCCGCCGTGTCCGGCGTGGAGAAGGGCATCCAGTGGCTCTCCAACATCAACATGGTGCTGGCGCTGCTCCTCGCCCTCTTCGTCTTCGTCGCCGGCCCCACCATCATCGTCCTCGACCTGCTGCCGACCTCCATCGCCGCCTACATCGGCGACCTGCCCCAGCTGGCCGGCCGCACCGAGGCCACCAGCGGCGAGAACATCCACGACTGGCTCGGCAGCTGGACCGTCTTCTACTGGGCGTGGTGGATCTCCTGGACCCCCTTCGTCGGCATGTTCATCGCCCGGATCAGCCGCGGCCGGACGATCCGCCAGTTCATCGGCGGCGTCATCCTGGTGCCGAGCACGGTCAGCCTGGTGTGGTTCGCGATCTTCGGCGGTACCGCGATGCGGCTGAGCGAGGAGGGCTCGCTGGGCGCCGAGACCACCCCGGAGGGACAGCTCTTCGGCCTGCTCCAGGAGTTCCCGCTGACGGGCGTGATGAGCCTGCTGGTGATGGTCCTCGTCGGGATCTTCTTCGTCTCCGGCGCGGACGCCGCCTCCATCGTCATGGGCACCCTGTCGCAGCGCGGGGCGATGGAGCCGACCCGCCCGGTGGTGATCTTCTGGGGCGTGGTCACCGGCGCCGTCGCCGCGATCATGCTGCTCATCGGCGACGGCCAGGGCGACGCCCTGGCGGGCCTGCAGAACCTCACGATCCTGGTCGCCGCCCCGTTCGTCCTCGTGATGATCGGCATGTGCGTGGCGCTCATGCGCGATCTGCGCGAGGACCCGCTGATCGTGCGCGGCCGGGTCGGCAAGGAGATCGTCGAGGTCGCGGTCATCGCCGGGCACGAGCAGTACGACGGAGACTTCGAGCTCCGGATCGGACCGGGCGGCCCCGACGGCGGCCCCGACGACGGCGGCGAGAGGGCTCCGGACGGTCCGCCCGTCAAGGGCTGACGGAGCGCCAGATGCGGTCCGGGAGGAGCCGGGCCCCCTCTTCGAGGTCCACGTCCCCGATGGTGAGCCAGCGGCGGGCGAGGCCGACGACCGGGCCCAGTACGAGGGTCTCGATGACCGGACTGGGCAGGTCGGCGAGTTCACCGGCCCTGCGGTGGGCGTCGAGCCACTGCTCGACCGGCGCGAGCCGGGCCTCCTGGCTGTCGCGGATCTCGCCGGCGTGGTCCGTGCCCACCTGGTCCGCGAAGGGGGAGTGGAGCAGGCGGGAGGCGGCCGGCTGGGTGCGCACGAAGTCGAGGTAGGCGCGCACCACCGCCTCGATGCCGGAACGGGCGTCCTGATGGGAGGTCAGGGCGGTGGCCAGCTCGCCGAGGAGGCGGCCCAGCCAGCGCAGCGCGAGAGCGCTGATCACCCCGTGGAGATTGCCGAAGTGGTGGTAGACGCTGCCGGTGCTGACCCCGCTGACCCGGGTCAGGGCGGAGACGGTGAGGCCCGGCTCACCCTCGCGCGCGTAGAGGTCGAGCGCGGCGTCGAGGACGCGCTCGACGGTGACTTCTCCGCGCTGCTGCTTCCGGCTCATCGAGCGGGGTGCCCCCTTCGTCCGCGGGCCATCCCTGGCCTGGCTGTTCCGTACCTGGTCAGCATAGGAGGCGCGAGGCCCGCCGGACCCCGCTCCGCCCCGGTGCGGACCCTGGCCGGAGGCTCAGGCCAGGGCCAGGAACAGCTTCTCCAGCTCCGCCTCCGTCATCGGCGGGCCCTCCGTGCCGTCGTCGGCCAGGCACTGCCGCATCCCGCTCGCCACGATCTTGAACCCGGCCCGGTCCAGGGCCCTGGAGACGGCGGCCAGCTGGGTCACCACGTCCTTGCAGTCGCGGCCCGCCTCGACCATGGCGATCACCCCGGCCAGCTGTCCCTGAGCGCGCCGCAAGCGGTTCAGCACCGGCGTCCTCGCGTCCGCGTCGACCTGCACGGCAGTCCTCCTCCTCGTCGCACCCCCATCCGTCACCATACCCCGCAGGGTATTAAATCGGTCGATATTCCCTCGGTCGATGTCCTCTCGGTCGATGTCCTCTACTCCCGGACCGGGGCGACCGTACGGCTCCGGATCCGCCGCGCCGCCCACCCGCCCGCCGCCGCGGTCCCGAGCACCGCCCAGGTCACGGGGTGCGTCCAGACGGCGGGGCCGAGCTGCCGCGCGAGGACGAGGGCGCCCGTCACGGCGACGAACCAGCCGAAGGCCGTGCGCAGCCCGTCCTGCGGGACGCGGCCCGCGAGGCGCGCCCCGACCAGGCTCCCGGCGACGGCCGCGCCGGTGACCGTGAGCGCGAGCACCGGGTCGACGGTGGCGCCGGAGAGGTGTCCGGCCAGTCCCGCGAAGGAGTTCATGGCGATGACGAGCAGCGAGGTGCCGACGGCGGCGCTCATCCGGAGCCCGCCGAGGAGGACCAGGGCGGGCACCACGAGGAAGCCGCCGCCCGAGCCCACGAATCCGGTCACCGCGCCCACCGCGAGCCCCTCGACGGCGATGTGCCACGGCTTCGGACCCCCGTGCCGCGCCTTCGGCTCCCGCCCCCGCCGCGGCCCGCGCAGCATCGCGAAGGCGGTGGCGAGCATCATCAGGGCGAAGGCGGCGAGGAGCGCGGTGCCGGGCACGAAGGCGGCCGCCCGGCCCCCCGCGTACGCGCCCGCCATGCTGAACGCGCCGAGGACGAGGCCGGTCCGCCACCGGACGCGGCGCGCCCGCGCGTGGGGGACCAGCGCCACGAGGCTGGTGACGCCGACGACGAACAGCGAGGTGGCGATGGCCTCCTTCGGCTCCTGCCCGGCGAGGTGGACCAGGACCGGGACGGTGAGGATCGATCCGCCGCCGCCGAGCACGCCGAGGCTGACGCCGACGAGCAGCGAGGCCGCCACGACCAGAGCGGTCACCGGGTGCTCCGCAGCTCCGCCGTCACGGTGCGGATGTCGGTGCGGGGGCCCCGGTTGTAGGGGAGCCTGGAGAGCAGGACGCCCAGGGCGCAGGAGTTGCTGAGCGCGGCGAAGGTCAGCCCGGCGCCGATCGCCGTCCCGACGAGGTGCGCGCCCGGCACGACGATCCCGGCGAGGCCGGTGACGAGGACGACCGAACCGGCGACGAGCCGGACCTGGCGCTCCATGTCCCACCGCTCCGGCCCGCGCTCCACCGGCGCGCCGGCCGCCTCCCAGCCCGTGATCCCGCCGTCGAGGACGCGGAGGCCCGGCAGGCCGGCCTCGGCGAGCGCCCGCTCGGCCTCCTTCGCCCGCTGCCCGGAGCGGCACACGAGCACGACGTCCTCGTCGAGGTGGCCCACGAGTTCGGCGCGGTGCTCGCGGAGGGTGTGCAGCGGCACGTTGGAGGAGCCGGGGATGTGGGCCGTACGGAACTCGCCGGGCGTGCGGACGTCGAGGAGGCGCGGGGCGCGGCCCTCCTGGACGAGGCGGTGCAGGACGGCGGGGGAGAGGGAGGAGGGCGTGCTCATGGGTGGTTCCGATCGCGCGTTGCGGTGGTGGGTGGTGGGTGGTGGCTGGGAGGGGCCGGGGGTGCGGGGGCTCAGCCGGCGGGAGTCGTCGTCAGGGCCCAGGCCGCGTGGCCGCCCAGGAGGTCGGAGACGTCCTCGAAGCCGCGCCGGCGCAGGAGGCTGGCGGCGACGGAGGAGCGGTGGCCGCCGGCGCAGTGGAGGACGAGGGGCCGGTCGGCGGGGAGTTCACCGGTCCGGCGGGGGAGCTCGCCGAGCGGGATGTGGACGGCCGTGTCGATGACGCCGTTCGCCTCGCGCTCGTCGCGGCCGCGGAGGTCCACGACGAGCGGCGGCCGGGGGCCGGTGAGGTCGCTCCGCAGCCGGGCGGCGGTGATCCGGCTCGCCGGCGCCATGTCGGCGGCCAGCGCCTCCATGGCGGCCTCGGGCTCGGGGAGGTAGCCCTCGGCGAGGTCGAGGCCGACGCGGGCGAGCCGGGTGAGCACTTCCTCCGCGCGCCCCTCGGGGGCGATGACGACGAGCCGGTCGCCGGGGTCGAGGACGGTGCCGGCCTGCTCGGCGAAGCGGCCGTCGGCCGGCACGTTGACCGCGCCGCGGAGGTGCCCGGCGGCGAACTCCAGCGGATCGCGCGCGTCGACCACGACCGCCCCGGCGTCCCGCAGCGCCGAGAACTCGGCGGGGGAGAGCGGCCGGGCGGCGCCGGCGTCGTACCGCCGGCGGTCCTTGCGGTTGAGCGCGGCGTCGTGGGCGAAGTAGCCGGGGGCGGCGGGCTGTCCGGCGGTGACGAGCGCGACGAACTCCTCGCTGCTCATCGGCGCGCAGGCGTAGTTGGTCGCCCGCTGCTCCCCGATCGTGGACGACCTCTCGACGGAGAGGCGCTTGCCGCAGGCCGAGCCCGCGCCGTGGGCGGGGAAGACGCGGACCGCGTCGGGGAGCCCCATGAGCTTGTGCTGGACGCTGTGGTGGAGCAGCGCGCCCAGTTCCTCGGCGGTCACGCCGGCCGAGGCGAGGAGGTCGGGCCGGCCGACGTCGCCGATGAACAGGGCGTCACCGGTCAGGACCCCGTACGGCACCTCGTCCCCGGCGTGTTCGTACACCAGGAGGCTGATCGACTCGGGGGTGTGGCCGGGCGTCTCCATGACCTCCAGGACGACGTCCCCGAGGAGGATCCGCTCGCCCTCGGCGAGCGGGCGGACCGGGTACTCGGTCTCCGCGCGCCGGCCGTAGCCGATCCACGCGCCGGTGCTGTCGGCCAGCTCCAGGTGGCCGGCGACGAAGTCGGCGTGGACATGGGTGTTGACGACGCCGACCACGGTGAGGCCGTGCGCGGTGGCGTCCGCGAGGTACTCGGACACGTCCCGGCGCGGGTCCACGACCACGGCCCGCCCCGTCCCCTCGTCGCCGATCAGGTACGAGGCGTGGGAGAGACAGTCGAGGTAGTACTGGGCGAAGAACACGGCGGAGCCTCCCGCAGACGTATGGATACCCCCCCGGGTATGAACGCCTCCGACCGTACGGGGTGCCGTCGCGTCCGGTCAAATACCCCCCTGGGTATGAAGCCTCGCAGTCGGGAGCGGTGGGTCATATACGGGTGGGGGTATTCTGGCCTGCGCGGGGAACGCGAGAGGCCTGCGCGGGGAACGCGAGAAGGGGCGCCACCGGTCCCTCCGTGGCGCCCCTTCTCGCTTCCCCCGTCTCCCTCCCCCGCGGCTCACCCTCCGCCGGACTCCGCGCAGGCCCGCGGACCTCGGGTCAAGGCTCGTGGCTGTGCGCGGCGACCGCGAAGGTGCGGGAGAGCAGGACATGCTCCGCCCGCCGCTGGAGCCGCTCCGCGAGCCCGCGCAGCCGCGCCCCCTCGGACGCGGGGATCGACAGTGCCACCGCCGCGGTCTCCGCGCCGACGGTGATCGGCACCGCCGCGCAGGCCGTGCCGAGCGCGTACTCCTGGTGCTCCAGGACCGGCAGCCGGCGCGGCAGGGCGGCGAGCCGCCGCTCGAAGTCGCGCCGCACCTCGACCGTGTGCGGGGTGAGGGCCGTCACCGGGTGGCGGCTCAGGTGGTCGCCGCGCTGCTCCGGCTCCAGCTGGAGCAGCAGGCTCTGCCCGGCGGCGTGGGCGTGCGCCGTCGCCCGGAAGTCGGCCCACTCACGCACCGGCGGGCGCGCCGGGTTGTCCGACACGGCGCCCAACTCGACCTCGCCGTCCCGGTACTGCACGAAGTACACGGCCGCGTCCAGGTCCAGGCTGAGGGTGTTCACCCATGCCTGGATGCGCAGCGCCGGCTCGTGGACCGTGGGGCCGGTGTCCCGGCGCAGCGGCGCGACGAGTGTGTAGACACCGTTGTCGTTGCGGATGAGCCCCTCGTGGACCAGGGTCCTGAGCAGGTGGTACGCCGTCGGCAGCGGCAGCAGCGCCTCGCGGGCCAGCTGTTTGGCGCTGCCCGCGCCGCCGCGTCGTTCCAGCTCGTCCAGCAGCCGTACGGCCCGGCGTACCGACTGGATCAGGGTCGGTGCCGTGCCGCTCTCCCCCTCGCGATGTGCCATGCGTGTCCTTTCCCCAGACGCGGAGCACTGTGCTCCGCGTCCATGATCGGACAGTGAACCCGGAATCACGTACCGTCAGGGAGCCCGGGGTGTCGGAACCGGCCGCGCCGCCTCCGCCCGGCGGAGCTCCCGATGCCGGATGCCGGATGCCGGTTGCCGGATGCCGGATTATGGAGCCATGTCGTACGTGATCCACATCGTGCGCGTGGCCACCTGGTCGTACTTGGAGCGGGCGCGGTGGTTGTCGTCGGCCGTGATCCAGCGAACGACGCTCCAGCCGCGCTCCGCGCCGATCCCGCGCAGCGCGGCCAGCAGCAGGTCCGCCGCCCCGGTGCCGCGGCTCGCCGGGTCCACGAACAGGTCGTCGAGCCAGCCGCCGACGGTCGCGGAGAGCGGCCGGGCGAAGGGGCGGAAGTGCGCGAGCCCGACGAGCCGCCCGTCGGCGCCCTCCGCCACCAGCCCCTCCACCTCGTGCCCGGGGTCGTGGATCCAGGACCAGACGAGCCGGGCGGCCTCCTCGGTCTGCTCGACCTTGTAGAACTCGGCGTACCCGCGGTACAGCGCGCGCCACTGGTCGAAGTCCTCCTCCCGGACCGGACGGACCCGGACGGCGGCGGCGTCGGCGACGGACATGAACCCTCACTCTCCTCGTGCACCGCGCCCTGCGGTGCACGTGCCAGTGGATCACGCCGCGCCCGGTGCGGGGGCGTGGGGGAGGCGGGGAGCGCGGACGTCCGGAGCGCGAGGGGCGGACGGCGGCACGCGGGGCGCGCGGGGAGGCGTGCGCGGCGTGGCGCGGCGACGGGCGGGGCACCCTCCTGGTGCCGGTGGGGAGCGGTTCGCTCCGCCGCCGGACGGGCCGTCCCCGTCCGGCCGTCCGGCAGTACCCGAGGAACCGAGGTGAGGAACCGCATTGGCGACCGACCGTCACGGCAACACCCTGCACGCCTGCACCCCCGAGGGCGCGGACCATCTGGACCGGGCGGTGGAGGCCCTGCTCTTCTTCCGGCCCGAGGTGTCCCCGGCCGTCGAGGACGCCCTGGCGGCGAGCCCCGAGTCGCCCGACGCCCAGGCGTTCGCCGTCTACCTGGGGGTCCTCGGCACCGAACACACCGGCGCCACCCGGGCCCGAGCCCGCTTCGACGGCTATCTCGCGGGCCGCGACACGAGCGCCCTGCCCGCGCGCGAGCGGCTCCATCTGGCCGCCGCGGGAGCCCTGCTCGCCGGTGACCTGCATGGGGCGGCCGGCCTCCTGGAGGAGCTGTCCCTCGCCCACCCGAGGGACGTGCTCGCGCTCTTCGCCGGGCACCAGCTGGACTTCCTCACCGGGGACGCCGTCCGGCTGCGGGACCGGATCGGCGGCGCCCTGTCGGCGTGGGGGAGGGCGGACGAGCACCGGGGGCCGCTGCTCGGCATGTACGCCTTCGGCCTGGAGGAGTCCGGGCACTACGGGCGCGCGGAGGAGACCGGGCTCGCGGCGGTCGAGCGGCATCCCGGGGACGTGTGGGCGGTGCACGCCGTCACCCACACCTACGAGATGCAGGGCAGGGTCGCCGAGGGCGTCGCCTTCCTCGACGCGCGGGCGGACGACTGGACGCGCGGCAACTACCTGACGGTGCACAACTGGTGGCACTACGCCCTGTACGCGCTGGAGGCGGGCGCGGAGGAGACCGCGCTGCGCGTCTACGACGCGGCCGTCCACCACGAGGAGTCGGCGGGGCTCGCCATGGAACTCCTCGACGCCGCCGCGCTGCTGTGGCGGCTGCGGCTGGCCGGCCGGGACGAACCGGAACGCTGGGCGCGGCTCGCCGACGCCTGGGCCGGGCGGGCCGACCCGCCGTTCTACGCCTTCAACGACGCCCACGCGGTGATGGCCTACGTGGGCGCCGGGCGGCTCGCGGAGGCGGAGGCGCTGGTGGCCGACCGCCGGCGGTGGCTGGCCGAGGGCTCCGCCGACGCGGCCCGGCGGACCCTCTCCAACCACGCGATGACGGCGGAGGCCGGACTCCCGGTCTGCGAGGCGCTGGTGGCGCAGGGGAGGGGGGACCACGCGGCCGTGGTGGAGCTGCTGTGGCCGGTACGCCGCCGGATCCAGGTCTTCGGCGGCAGCCACGCCCAGCGGGACGCCGTCCAGCGGACGTTGCTGGAGTCGGCGCTCGCCGCCGGCGACCACGACCGGGCCCGGCTGCTGCTGAGCGAGCGGGACGGGCTGCGGCCGGACAGCCCGTACAACTGGCTGGGCCGGGCCCGGCTGGCCGACGCGATCGGTGACGCGGCCCGGGCGGCGGTGGCGCGGGAGCGGGCGGAGGGCGCGGCGAAGGGGCTGAGGCCGACGGCGCCCGGGCTCCGTCCCGTATCGAACTCCCTGGTCTGACCTGCGGGTTCGGCGCCCGGCCGAGAGGCCGGGCGTCCGCCTCCCCCCGTTTCGTTCGCGGAGGCGGACACCCGGCGGCGCAACTGACCCGTGCAGAGGGGTTGTCAGTGCAATTTCACATTACTATGTTACACCTCGCACGGCGGTCGGATGCCTCCCCGTCAACTCCCGTTCAGGTCCTTCCGGTCGGCCGCACACCCTCATCCCCACCCCCACCCAGGAGACCTCGTGTCCCAGCACAGAGCCGTGCGTTCCTCCCTCCTCACCACCGCGATAGCCGTGACCCTCCTCGCCTCCGCGGGCCAGGCGGCTCCGCAGGCCGCCGAGGCCCCCGCCCCGAGCGCCGTCGCCGCCGTCCCCGGCGCCTTCGCGCCCACGGCCGCCGCCGAGCCGAACCCCTTCGACGAGGTGGAACGATTCGCCACCGCGCGCACCACCGCCCCCGCCCCGGCGCCCGCGCCCGGCGGCACCGGCGACACCCGGGCCCGTGTCCCCGGCCAGGCGAAGAAGGGCGCGGAGCCCGCCGCCGAGAAGCAGAGCTTCCGGGCCGCGCCCGCCGCCACCGCCACGGCCGCCGGAGTCCCATGCACCCTCGACGGCGTCACCGGCCTCTCCCCGGCCGCCCTCGCCGACTTCCTCGCCGATCCGGCCGTCACCGCCGACGGCTGTCTGAGCGGCCTCGTCTGGACCTGGGACGCCCGCCTCGCCCCGGTGATGTCCGACGCCCACGTGCAGGCCGTCGCCCAGCGGATCTCCGCCCTGGCCGCCGGTCACGACGGGCGCAACTCCTCCCACCTGGAGGAGATGTTCACCTATCTGCACGCCGTCGCCTACCACGACTTCTCGCGCACCGAGATCGACATCACCGACGCCCCGACCGTCGACGCGATCCGCCGCGCCGTCGCCGCCTTCGGTTCCGCCGCCCGCACCTTCGACGTCACAGCGTCCAACGCCCGCACCCTCCGTGAGGCCCTCTACGCCGGCAGCGCCCCCGGCCTGCGCCAGCACCAGCTGGGGCTCATCACGAAGGTCCTCGCCACCATGGACCCGGCGCACACCGCGACGCACAAGGACCCGACCTGGTCCGGTGCCGCGCTCGCCGCGCTCTCCGTCAACTACCTGGGCATCTACTCGGGCAACCAGGACGCCGCCTTCCACGCCGCCGTCGCCGCCGACCCCGGCTACCGGGCCGTCTTCAAGGCGTTCGCCGGACACACCCACCTCAAGGGCACCGCCAACGCCTGGGTCGTCCGCGACGCGCTCAGCGAGTACGGCCGGTTCGGCGAGGTCGCCGGGCTGCGGGACGGGATCGTCGCGGACCTCGGTGCCATGATCGGACCCGTCGAGACCGCCTTCGGCTCCGGAAGCCAGCCCTGGGCCAAGGTCGTCTCCTGGCTGAACTTCTACGACGCCTGCGCCCCGTACGGCGTCTGCAAGGCCGACATCGAGGCCCGGATCTTCCCGTACACGTACACCTACGACAACGGCGCCCTGAAGGTCCGCACCGGCCTCGACCGGGCCACCGTCGACCAGCTCTACTACGCGAGCAAGCAGGTCAAGGCGCAGTTCCACCGGGTGGTCGGCAGCGAGCAGCCGCTGGCCGGCGATCCCAACACCACGCTGAACATCGTCCTGTACGGCTCGCGCGCCGACTACGAGAACTACCACCCGGTCCTCACCGGGTACGACACGAACAACGGCGGCATCTACATCGAGAGCGGTGCCACCTTCTACACCTACCAGCGGCGCGTCCCGCAGGACTCCTCGCTCACCCTCGAAGAGCTCTTCCGGCACGAGTACGTGCACTACCTCAACGGCCGCTTCGCCGTCCCCGGCTTCTTCGGCCAGGGCCCCTGGTACCAGGGCGACCGCACCACCTTCATGGACGAGGGCACGGCCGAGTTCTTCGACGGCGCCACCCGGGACGACGGCATCGCCGTCCGCAAGTCCCTGGTCCGCGGGGTCATCAACGACACCGCGGGCGGCGGCCCCCGCATGAGCGTCCGGCAGATCCTGCACGCCACCTACGACGGCGACGGCTTCCGCTTCTACAACTACGCCGGCACCTTCTTCGAGTACCTGTGGACCGAACGCCCCTCCCTCATCCGCGAGATGTACGACCGGCTGCGCGCGAACGACGTCGCCGGGTACGACGCCTGGCGCGAGCGGCTGAGCGCCGACACCGCCCTCCAGCAGGGGTACGACCGCTTCCTGGACGCCCAGATCGCCCAGGTCGACCGCCTCTTCGTCCCGAACACCACCTACACCGCCAACGGGTACCTGAGGGACTGGAACGTGGCCGCCGTCCGCTCCGCCTTCGCCGCCGCCACCCAGAACACCCCCGCCTGCGTCGAGGCGGGCGAGTACGGCAAGCGCCGCTTCGTCTGCACCGGCCGGATCACCGCCAACCTGGCGGACGCCGGCAACCCCGACAAGGTCTTCAAGGACATGTCCGAGACCGTCGACTACTTCCTCCTCGACCGGGCCGGCGCCGCCACCAACAACCTGGCCGACATGAACTGTTCCTTCGGTCCGGTGGACATCTGGTCCACCCGGGTCGCCGGCACCTCGGACTTCCGCTGCGAGGGCCCGCTGCGCAGCTGACGGCCCCTCGGTCCGCCCCCGCCGCACACTCCGGTGCCCGGACCCGAAAGGGTCTGGGCACCGCCAGAAGAATGTGACATATTACTGTCGTGCCCAACAGACACTCCCCGGACGTGGTGATCGTCGGAGCCGGCGTCGTCGGCGCCGCCTGCGCCTACTACGCGGCCCGCTCCGGACTCACCGTCGCCGTGGTCGACCGCGGTCCCGTCGCGGGCGGCACCACCGGTGCCGGGGAAGGCAATCTGCTCGTCTCCGACAAGGAGGCGGGCCCCGAGCTCGACCTCGCGCTGCTGTCCACGAGACTCTGGCGCGAACTCTCCGCGACACTCCCGCCGGAGACCGAGTACGAGCCCAAGGGCGGGCTCGTCGTGGCGCCCGACGAGCCCGCCCTCAAGGCCCTCCGCGCCTTCGCGGAGGGCCAGCGGGCGGCCGGTGTCACCGCCGCCGAGATCCCCGCCGACCGGCTCGCCGACCTCGAACCCCACCTCGCCCCCGGCCTCGCCGGCGGCTTCCACTACCCGCAGGACGCCCAGGTCCAGCCCGCCCAGGCCGCCGCCCGCCTGCTCGCCGCCTCCGGCGCCGCGCTCCACCTCGGCGAGGAGGTCACCGCCGTCCTCCGCGGCCCGGCGGGCGCGGTCCGGGGCGTGCGCACCACCCGCCGCGAACTCCTCGCGCCCGCCGTCGTCAACGCCGCCGGCACCTGGGGCGGCGAGCTCGCCCGGCTGGCCGGCGTCCACCTCCCCGTCCTGCCCCGCCGCGGCTTCGTCCTCGTCACCGAACCCCTTCCGCGGATCGTCCGCCACAAGGTCTACGCCGCCGACTACATCGCCGACGTCGCCAGCGGCTCCGCCGCGCTCCAGTCCTCCGCCGTCGTCGAGGGCACCCCCGGCGGCCCCGTCCTCATCGGCGCAACCCGCGAACGCGTCGGCTTCGACCGCACCCTCTCCACCGAGGCCCTGCGCCGGCTCGCCGCCCAGGCCGCCGCGCTCTTCCCGGTCCTCGCCGACGTCCAGGTGCTCCGCGCCTACCACGGCTTCCGCCCCTACCTCCCCGACCACCTCCCGGCGATCGGCGCCGACCCGCGCGTCCCCGGCCTCCACCACGCCTGCGGCCACGAAGGCGCCGGCATCGGCCTCGCCCCCGCCACCGGCGTCCTCCTCGCCGCCGCCCTCACCGGCGCCGCGCCCCCGCTCGACCCGGCACCCTTCCGCCCCGCGCGGGACTTCGGCCCCGCGGACGCCCCGACCCAGGAGCAGCAGAGTTGAGCCGCCGCACCCCGCGCGCCCTCGTCGGCGGCGCGCCCCAGGAGACCTTCACCTTCCGCTTCGACGGACGGGACATCCCGGCCGCCGCCGGGCAGACCGTCGCCGCCGCCCTGTGGGGCGCCGGCGTCCTCGCCTGGCGCACCACCCGGCACGACGGCGAACCCCGCGGCGCCTTCTGCGGGATCGGCCAGTGCTTCGACTGCCTGGTCACCGTCGACGGCACCCCGAACCGCCGCGCCTGCCTCGTCGCCGCCCGCCCCGGCGGCCTCGTCACCAGCCAGGAGGGAACCGGCCATGACGACCTCGCCGTCTGACCCCCGGACCGCCCCCGCCGACCTCGCGGTCGTCGGCGCGGGTCCGGCCGGGCTCGCCGCCGCCGTCACCGCCGCCTCGCTCGGCCTGACCGTCACGCTCCTCGACGCGGGCGCCCGCCCCGGCGGCCAGTACTACCGCCACCCCGACCCCGCGCTCGGCGCCAGCCGTCCGCAGGCCCTGCACCACGACTGGGCCGCCTTCGCGGGCCGTGAGGCCGAGCTGCGCGCCCACGAACGCGGCGGCCGGGTGCGCTACCTGACGGAGCACCAGGTCTGGAGCGTCACCGGCTCCGGCACCGACTGGTCGGTGCACTCCCGGACCGACGACGCCGCCGGGGAGCCCGTCCGGGCCCGCGCGGTGCTGCTCGCCACCGGCGCGTACGAGCGCCAACTGCCCTTCCCCGGCTGGACCCTGCCCGGGGTCGTCGGCGCCGGGGGAGCGCAGGCCATGCTCAAGGGCGGGCTCGTACTGCCCGGCCGCCGCGTCGTCGTCGCTGGCAGCGGGCCCCTGCTGCTCGCGGTCGCCGCCTCGCTGGCCGCCGCCGGCGCCCGGGTGCCCGCCGTCGTCGAGGCCGCCGGATACGGACCGTACGTCCGCCACACCGGCACCCTGCTGCGCAACCCGGCCAAGCTCGCCGAAGGCGCCCTGTACGGCGGGGCGCTGCTCCGCCACCAGGTCCGTCCGCTGCTCCGGCACGCCGTCGTCGAGGCGCACGGCACCGACCGGGTCGAGGCGGTCACCGTGGCCCGGCTCGACCGCGACTGGCGGCCCGTGCCCGGCACCGGGCGCCGCGTCCCCTGCGACGCCCTCGCCGTCGGCCACGGCCTGGTCCCCGAACTCTCCCTCGCCACCACCCTCGGCTGCGCCACCCGCACCGCCGCCGACGGGACCGCCGCCCTCGTCCTCACCCCGGGCCTGCGCACCTCGGTGCCCGGCGTCTGGGCGGCGGGCGAGACGGGCGGCGTCGGAGGGGCCCAGCTCGCCCTGACCGAGGGGGAGATCGCCGCCCACGCGGTGGCCGGCCGGACCGTCCCCGCCGCCCTCGCCCGGCGCCGAGACCGGCTGAGGGCCTTCGCCGACGCGATGGGCGCCGCCCATCGGCCGGGCACCGGCTGGAGCGGCTGGCTGCGCGACGAGACGGCGGTCTGCCGCTGCGAGGAGGTGCCCGCCGGGCGCGTCCGCGAGGCGGTCGAGGAGCTGGGCGCCACCGACGCCCGGACCGTGAAGCTGCTGACCCGGGCCGGGATGGGCTGGTGCCAGGGCCGCATGTGCGGTCCGGCCGTGGCCGCGCTCGCCGGTGGCGAGGTCGCCGCCGACCGCCGTCCGCTGGCCTGCCCCGTACGTCTCGGGCAGCTCGCGGAACTCCCCGCCGACTAGCCCTTTCCCTGGCGTTCACACTCTTGTGGCCGCCGTACACCCCCTAGTAAAATGTCACACACTACAAAGGAGTACGTCACGATGACCGACACCCGCACCCGCCCCTGGCACGGCATCATGGTCGCCACCACCCTGCCGCTGCGCGACGACCTCTCCGTCGACCTCGACGCCTACGCCGAACACGTCCGCTGGCTCCTCGCCAACGGCTGCGACGGCGTCGTGCCCAACGGCTCGCTCGGCGAGTACCAGACCCTCACCGACGCCGAGCGCGCCGCCGTCGTCCACACCGCCGTCGAAGCCGCCGGCGACGGCGCCCGCGTCATGCCCGGCGTCGCCGCCTACGGCTCCGCCGAGTCCCGCCGCTGGGCCGAACAGGCCGCCGAGGCCGGCGCGGGCTCCGTCCTCCTCCTGCCCCCGAACGCCTACCGCGCCGACAAGGACGCGGTCCGCGCCCACTACGCCGAGGTCGCCCGGGCGGGCCTGCCGATCGTCGCCTACAACAACCCCATCGACACCAAGGTCGACCTCACCCCGACCCTCCTCGCCCGCCTCCACGCCGACGGGCACATCGTCGCCGTCAAGGAGTTCAGCGGGGACGTCCGCCGCGCCTACGAGATCGCCGAACTCGCCCCCGGTCTCGACCTCCTCATCGGCGCCGACGACGTCCTCCTGGAGCTGGCCGTCGCGGGCGCCGTCGGCTGGATCGCGGGCTACCCCAACGCCCTCCCCGAGTCCGCCGCCACCCTCTACCGCGCCGCCGTCGCCGGCGACCTCGGCACCGCGCTCCCGCTCTACAAGGCGCTGCACTCCCTCTACCGCTGGGACTCCAAGACCGAGTTCGTCCAGGCCATCAAGCTCTCCATGGACCTCGCCGGCCGCCCCGGCGGCCCCACCCGCCCGCCGCGCCTCCCGCTCACCGGCGCCGTCGAGACGGCCGTCCGCGCCGCCACCGAAAAGGTCCTGGCCGAGGGCCTGCGCTAGCGAGAGGGGACAGACAGCCCATGCGCACCCGACACGTCTACCACGCGGTCGACTCGCACACCGAGGGCATGCCCACCCGGGTGATCACCGGCGGAGTGGGGGTGATCCCCGGCGCCACCATGGCCGAGAAGCGGCTCCACTTCATCGAGCACCGCGACTCCCTGCGCACCCTGCTGATGTACGAGCCGCGCGGCCACGCCGCCATGAGCGGCGCGATCCTCCAGCCCGCGACCCGGGCCGACGCCGACTACGGAGTCCTCTTCGTCGAGGTCTCCGGCCTGCTGCCGATGTGCGGCCACGGCACCATCGGCGTCGCCACCGTCCTCGTCGAGACGGGCATGGTGCCGGTCACCGAACCCGTCACCACCGTCCGCCTCGACACCCCGGCCGGCCTCGTCTCCGCCGACGTCCGCGTCGAGGACGGCGCCGCCCGCTCCGTCACCCTCACCAACGTCCCCGCCTTCAGCGTCGGACTCGACCTCAAGGCCGACGTCCCCGGCCTCGGCACCGTCACCTACGACCTCGCCTACGGCGGCAACTTCTACGCCTTCGTCGAACTCGACGCCCTCGGCCTCCCCTTCGACCGCGCCCACAAGCAGGAACTGATCACCGCCGGACTGGCGATCATGGACGCGATCAACGCGAGCGACGAGAGGCCCGTCCACCCCGAGGACCCCGCCGTCTCCGGCGTCAAGCACGTTTACCTCGCCGCCCCCGGCTCCGACGCCACCCGCTCCCGGCACGCCATGGCCATCCACCCCGGCTGGTTCGACCGCTCCCCGTGCGGCACGGGCACCAGCGCCCGGATGGCCCAGCTGCACGCCCGCGGACAGCTCGCCCTGGACACCGACTTCGTCAACGAGTCCTTCATCGGCACCGAGTTCACCGGACGGCTCGTCGCCGAGACCACCGTCGGCGGCCGGCCCGCCGTCGTCCCCACCGTCACCGGGCGGGCCTGGATCACCGGCACCGCCCAGTACTTCCTCGACCCCACCGACCCCTTCCCCGCCGGATTCCTGCTGTGACCGCCCTCCCCGCGGACGGGATCCGCGTCACCGACTACCACACCGCCGGCGAACCCTTCCGGATCGTCGCCGACGGCCTGCCCCCCGCCCCCGGAGACACCGTCGCCGAGCGGTGCGCCACCGCCATCGGCTCCGGCGGATCCGGCACCGCCCCCCGCCCGGGCCCCCTGGACGCGCTGCGCCGCCTCCTGGTCCAGGAACCGCGCGGCCACGCCGGCATGTACGGCGGCTTCGTCGTCCCGCCCGACGACGACGGCGCCCACCTCGGCGTGCTGTTCTGGCACAAGGACGGCTTCTCGACCGCCTGCGGCCACGGCACCATCGCCCTCGCCGCCTGGGCCGTCGACACCGGACTCGTCCCGGCCGGCGACGGCGACCGGGACGTGCCCGTCCGGGTCGACGTGCCCTCCGGGCGGGTCACCGCCACCGTCCACCGCTCGGGCGGCCGCACCACCGGCGTCACCTTCCGCAACGTGCCCGCCCGGGTCACCGCCCGCAAGGTGCCCGTCGCCACCGGCCTCGGCATCGTCGAGGTCGACCTCGCCCACGCCGGCGCCTGCTACGCCTCCGTCTCCGCCCGCGACCTCGGCCTCACCGTGGACCGGGCGTCCCTGCCCGAACTCACCCGGGTGGGACGGGAGATCCGCACCGCGCTCGCCGGCCACCCCGCCACCTGGCACCCCGACGGGCCGCTGCTCTCCGGCGTGTACGGCGTCATCCTCCACGAGGAGCTGCCCGACACCCCCGAGGGCCCGCGCCAGCGGAACGTCACCGTCTTCGCCGACGGCCAGATCGACCGCTCCCCGTGCGGCTCCGGCACCTCCGCCCGACTCGCCCTCCTCGCCGACGAGGGCCTCCTGAAGGAGGGACAGGTCCTCACCCACGAGTCCGTCGCGGGCACGGTCTTCACCGGCCGCGCCCTCCTCGGCGGCGACCCGGCCGCCGGGCTCGTCACCGAGGTCACCGGCACCGCCCACCGCACCGGCGAGGCGCACTTCACGCTCGACCCGGACGACACCCTCGGCGCGGGGTTCCTCCTGTGACCACGCTCCCGTACCTCGACGGCGGCGCCGTCACCCGGGCGCTCACCCCGGCGGCGGCCGTCGAGGCGCTCGCCGAGGTCCTGCGGGACGGACTCGACCCCGAGACCTGCCCGCCCCGCTCCGCCGTCCCCGTCCCGGCCGGCGAACTGCTGCTCATGCCCGCCGCCGCCGGGAGCTGGGCCGGGGTCAAGATCGCCGGGGTGGCGCCCGGCAACGCGGCCCTCGGACTGCCCCGCATCACCGGCGCCTACCTCCTCCTCGACGGCGCCACCCTGCGGCCCCGCGCCCTGCTCGACGGCGCGGCGCTCACCGCGCTGCGCACCCCGGCCGTCTCCGCCCTGGCGGTCCGTCACCTCACATCGGGGGAGCGGCCGTTGAGGGTCGTCCTGTTCGGGTCCGGGCCCCAGGCGTACGGGCACGTCGACGCGCTCCTCGCGGTACGGAAGCTCGCCTCCGTCACCGTCGTCGGGCGCGACCCCGCGCGGGCCGCGGGGCTCGCCGCGTACGCCCGGGCGGCCGGTGTCCCCGAGGCCTGCGGCGGCACCGCCGCGGACATCGCGGAGGCGGATCTGGTGGTGTGCTGCACCACCGCCCGGACACCGCTCTTCGACGGGCGGTCGCCGGCGCCGGGGGCGGTGGTCGTCGCGGTCGGCTCGCACGAGCCGGACGCCCGGGAGACCGACACCGCCCTGGTCCGCCGCTCCGAGGTGTGGGTCGAGGCGCGCACGGCGGCCCTGGCGGAGGCCGGTGACCTGCTGATCCCCGAGGCGGAGGGGGCGATCGGGCCCGGCCACGTCACCGGCACCCTCGCCGACCTCGTCCGGGGCCCGGCGCTGCCCGCCCCGGGCCCGGCTCCCCGCCTCTTCAAGAGCGTGGGCATGGCCTGGCAGGATCTCGCCGTGGCCGTCGCGGTCCACCGGGCGGCCACCGGCTGAGCAACGTGACATTGTACGCTGGGCGCCTGCGGATTCTCGGAGGATACGGCGTGGGTGACCTGAAGCAGCACAGTCTCATCAAGGCCCAGGAGCGGCTTCGCGACCAGGTGGGCCACGCACTGCGCGCGGCCCTCACGGCCGGTGAGCTCAAGCCCGGGACCGTCTACTCGGCCCCGGGCCTCGCGGCCGAGCTCGGCGTGTCGGCCACCCCGGTCCGCGAGGCCATGCTCGACCTCGCCCGCGAGGGCCTGGTGGAGCCGGTGCGCAACAAGGGCTTCCGGATCACCGAGGTCAGCGAGCGCGAGCTCGACCAGTGCACCGAACTGCGCATGCTCATCGAGGTGCCCACGGTCGGCCGGGTCACCGAGACCGCCACGACCGAGGAGCTGGAGGCGCTGCGCCCGCTGGCCGAGGAGATCGTCACCAACGCCCGCGCGCACAACCTCATCGGCTATCTGGAGGCCGACCGGCAGTTCCACCTCACCCTCCTCGGCCTGTGCGGCAACGACCGGCTGGTGGAGACCGTGGGGGACCTGCGCAAGCGGTCCCGCCTCTACGGGCTGACCGGACTGGACGAGGCGGGCAAGCTGGTCTCCTCCGCGGAGGAGCACGTCGAACTGCTCGACCTCATGATCGCCCGCGACCGGGCGGGCGCGGAGGCGTGCATGATGCGCCACCTCGGGCACGTCCGCTCGCTCTGGGCCGAGGCCAGGGACGAACCGGTCGAGCCGGCGACGGGCGCCCTCCGCTCCGTGCGCAAGGGCTGACGTACGACGAAGCGCGGCGCGCCGCACCCCTGGCGGGGGGTGCGGCGCGCCGCGCTGCGCGTGGCGTGGGCGGGATCAGACCGCCGGGGCCGGGAAGGTCGGGTACTCGACGCCCGAGACGTGCTGGACGACGCGGATGACCTGGCAGGAGTAGCCGAACTCGTTGTCGTACCACAGGTACAGGATCGCGTTGTCGCCGTCGACCTTGGTCGCGCCGGCGTCCACGATGGAGGCGTGGCGCGAGCCCACGAAGTCCATCGAGACGGCGTCGGGAGCCGTGGTGAAGTCGATCTGGCGCTTCAGCGGCGAGTGCAGCGAGACGTCGCGCAGGTACTCCAGGACCTCGTCGCGGGTGGTCTCGCGGCCCAGACGCAGGCTGAGGATGGCGATCGAGACGTCCGGGACGGGGACGCGGATCGAGCTGCCCGTGATCGGGGCCTTGAGCTCCGGCAGCGCCTTGGCGACGGCCGAGGCGGCACCGGTCTCGGTGATCACCATGTTGAGCGGCGCGGACCGGCCGCGGCGGTCGGCCTTGTGGTAGTTGTCCAGCAGGTTCTGGTCGTTCGTGAACGAGTGGACGGTCTCCACGTGACCGCGCAGCACGCCGTACTCGTCGTCCATCGCCTTGAGCGGCGGGACGATGGCGTTGGTGGTGCAGGAGGCGCAGGACAGGATCTTCTCGTCCGGCTTGATCGTGTCGTGGTTGACGCCGTGCACGATGTTCGGCACGTCACCCTTGCCGGGCGCGGTCAGGACGACCTTGTCGATGCCGGGGCGCAGGTGCTTGGAGAGGCCCTGGCGGTCCCGCCACTTGCCGGTGTTGTCGATCAGGATGGCGTTCTCGATGCCGTACGCCGTGTAGTCGACCTCGGAGGGGTCGTTGGCGTAGATGACCTTGATCGTGTTGCCGTTGGCGACGATGGTGCTGTTCGCCTCGTCGACCGTGATCGTGCCCTGGAACTGCCCGTGGATCGAGTCCCGGCGCAGCAGGGAGGCGCGCTTGACGAGGTCGGCCTCGCCGCCGCCGCGCACGACGATGGCGCGCAGGCGCAGGCCGTTGCCCGAACCGGCCTTCTCGATGAGGAGGCGGGCGACCAGGCGGCCGATGCGGCCGAAGCCGTAGAGGACGACGTCCCGGCCGTCACGGCGCTCGATCTTGTTCGCACCCGTGGCGCCGGCGACGGCCTCCGCGGTGAACTCCGCGACCGTCAGGCCGCGCGAGTCGGCCTTGTACTCGGCGGCGAGCATGCCGATGTCGATCTGCGAGGGGCCGAGGTCGAGCGTGGTGAGCGTCTGCAGGAAAGGCAGCGTCTCGGTGACCGAGAGCTCCTCGCCGGCGATCTGGCGGGCGAAGCGGTGCGTCTTGAGGATGCTGACGACCGACTTGTTCACCAGGGAGCGGCTGTGAACGAGGACGGTGACGTCCTGCTCACGGTGCAGCTTCCCGATGATCGGGATCATCGACTCCGCGATCTCCTCACGGTTCTTCCAGCTGGTGAACGAGTCATCATTGACAGTCACAAGAGTTATCTTTCGAGCTAGACGGCGCTCATATGGTAACCCGCTGCTCCTCGCCCCCCACAAGGGGGCCCGAACGTCTGTCCTCCACCTCACACCCGCGGGCCCCGGGTCAGGCGAAGCGGTCGGACACCAGCTGCCGCAGCTCGCCCGCCGACGCGGGCGCCAGCCGGTAGATCCCCTGGAGACTGTTGGAGCGGAGCAGCCGCCCGTCCTCCACGTACTTCAGGGTCCGCTCGCCCCGGCGGGCGGTGAAGGTCAGCCGCTCCAGGAGCTCGCCGGGGACCACGGTGTCGAAGGAGAGCGGGGAGCCCGGCGGGCCGATCAGCACCTCCGACACGAAGCCGGTCTTGAGCCGCCGCCAGTACATGAGCTTCGCGTAGTCGTCGTCGTGGAGCTCGGCCCCCGCCTCCTCGTGCGTCAGGATCCGGGACACCTCCATCGCCCCGAGCACATGGAGCCGGGTGCGGTGCGCCCGCACCGGGTAGACGGTGTCACCGGGCCGCACCCCGGCCCGCAGGAAGCTGGGCTGTGAGCCGAAGGGCCCGCCGAAGAGGATCGTCAGCCGCAGGCCCTCGTCCCCGGAGCGCTTCAGCTCCCGGCAGAGGGCGTCGGTCCACAGCGTCGTATAGGAGTTCGCCACGGCAGAACCGTAGGGCCCGGCACCGACAGCGGGACTCAGGCGAAGGCGTACGCCCGGAAGAGCTCGCGGACCCGGGCCAGCGGGGCCGGATCCCGCGTCAGGTACAGGCGGTTGGTCAGCAGGACCGCCCAGCGCGCGCGGGCGGGGGAGACCCACATCGCCGTACCCGTGAACCCGAAGTGGGCCCACACGTCGTCGCCGGGGGCGGTGCCGGGCGCCGGATGCCAGAACAGGCCGCGCGGCGGGGCGAGGTGGCCGGTGCCGACGCGCAGGGAGGCGGCCGTCCAGGCCGCCGAGAAGGTGCCGGGAGGAGGGGAGAGCACCCCGCGCAGGAAGCGGCCCGTGTCGCCGGCCGTGGTGAAGACGCCGGCGATCCCGCAGGCGCCGCCGAGCAGGCGGGCGGAGAAGTCGTGGACCGTCCCCTTCAGATGGCGGCCGCTCTCCTCGTCGTACTCGGTGGGCGCGCAGCGGGCCGCCGCCTCCGGCGGCAGCGGGCCCCAGCGGGTCTCGCGCATCCCCAGCGGCGCCCAGACCCGCTCCCGCGCCAGCTCGGCCAGCGGCCGGCCGGTCAGGTGCTCGGCCAGCCAGCCGAGGACGAGCGCCGCCCGGTCGGTGTACGCCACGGCCGCGCCCGGCGGGTGCCGCAGCGGCTCGGCGAGGACGCCGTCCCTGACGTCCTGCGGGTCGGAGCCGTACAGGAAGCGCAGGTTGGCCCGGAGCGGCATCCCCGCGGTGTGGGTGAGCAGCTGGCGCGCGGTGACCCCGCCCACCGGGCGCCCGGCCGCTGCCGGCCAGGAGGAGCCGAGCGGCTCCGACAGGTCCAGCTTCCCGGCGTCGACCAGGGTGCCCGTCACCGCCCAGACCGTCAGGATCTTGGTGAGGCTCGCCACGTCGAAGAGGGTGTCGGGGCGGACCGGCTCCTCGGGCCGCGCCGGGTCGAGGACGCCGACCGCGCCCGCCGAGCGGGTGCCGGACGGATCGCCGACGGCCCACACGGCTCCCGGACACACACCGCCCTGGACCGCCCCGGCCAGCAGCCGGGCGAAAGGGGGGACCTCGCTGCGCTCCGCCACGGCACGCCTCCGACACCGGACCGGCGCGGCCCGGTCCGGCCGCACCAGTCATGCATGCCCGGGTGCCCGCGGGAGGACACCCCTCCGGCGGCGCCGGTCAGTTGCAGACGACCTCGTCGCGCGGGGTGTAGTGGGTCTTGAAGGTCTGCCGCTTCACTTCCTCGCCGCCGTTCTCGAAGACCCGGTCGACCGCGATGTCGAAGCCCTCCAGCGGCTCCTGCGGCACGCACTTCTCGCCGGTGGCCTCGCGCTTCTTCGGCTCGGTGATGTCGGTGCGCGGGCCGGCCACCGCCTCCACGGAGTCGTACTTCTTGGTGCCGTAGAAGGTGATGGTCACCGAGGAGTCGGTGGCGCTCGCGGCGATGTAGATCGGCTTGCCGGAGTCGTTGCGGAACTTCTGGTCCAGGCTGCCCCAGGCGACGGTCGCCTCCCGGCCGGCCGGGTAGCGCTCGATGTAGAAGGAGTGGGCGCCGTACTCGACCGGCTGCACGCCCGCGAAGAAGACCGCGTTGAACATGGTGGTCGCCACCGCGGAGACGCCGCCGCCGGGGGCCTCCTGGTAGCGGCCGTCGAGGATCATCGTGCCGTCGACGAAGCCGTTCTCCTCGGTGCGCTCGCCCACCGTCTCGTTGAAGCTCCACACCGCGCCCGGCTGCACCAGCGAGCCGTTGATCAGCTCGGCGGCCCGGCCGATGTTGATCGTCCGGTACGGAGCCGTGGGGAAGTCCACGGTGAAGCTCGACATCTGCTCCTTGATGCCGAGCGAGTCGAGGGTGGCACTGCTCACCTGCGGCTGGGTGACCTTGGTGGCCACCGAGGCGGTACGGGCCGCCTCGCCGGTACGGGTGAGGAGCGGGTCCACCGCGGCGCCGAGCGACTTCTCGGTCACCTCGCGGCCCGGCTTGCCCTCCTTCACGACGACGACCTTGCCGTCCCGCACCCCGAGGGTGCCCTCCACCGGGGCGCCCGTCATGGCGGCGAGCGGGCGGGCCACGTCCGGGTCGCGCAGCAGCGCGGCGGAGTCGAGGGAGCCGCTCAGCCGGCCGTTCTCGTTCTTCACGGTCAGGTGGTCGCCCAGGGTCTCCGGGGAGATCCGCAGCCGCTGGTCGCCCACGGTGAGCGTCACCGGTCCCGAGACGGCGGGCTTCGCGTACCCGTCGAGGAAGCGGGTCAGCTCGGCGGCGGCCAGCTTCGGCTGGGTCACCGCGACCGGCAGGGTCACGGCGGAGGCGCCGGGCGCGGCCGGGTAGGCGGCCCGCAGGGCCTCGGCGGCCTTGGCGGTGTCGAGCTTCTGGCCGATGACGGGCGGGGTGGAGACGGCCTCGCCGTCCTTGAAGGAGACCGAGCCCTCCGTGACGGCCCGGTCGTTCTCCTTCGCCAGCGCGGCGACGGCGGCGCCGGTCCTGGCGTCGTCGTGGGCGAGGACCGGCTCGATCTCGCGGTCCCCGGAGGAGAAGAGGCGGCCGATGACGGTGAAGGGGTCCCGGGACGGGTCGGCGGCCAGCTCGGCCGTCGCCTCCGCGTCGACGGTCAGCCCCGCCGAGGCCGGACTGACGTCCTCCGTGCGCTCCCCGACCTTCACCGCGATCGGCGCCGTCCACGCCGCCGGCGCCTGCGCCCGCAGCCGCTCGGCGGCCTCGGCCTTGCTCAGCCCGCCTATGTCCACGCCGGCGACCCGGGTGCCGGCGGATATGTCGTCCCCGGTCGTCACCAGACCGGCCACGTAGAGACCGCCCACCGCGACGGCGACGACGCCCGCGGCGATCGCGGCCGTACGCCACCGTGGGCGGTCGCCGGCGGCGGGCGTCGGGGCATGGTCGGTCCTGGGGCGGGGCACACGCTCTCCCGGGGCGTCGGGGACAAGGGGATCCAGACGACCGTACGCCGAAAGAGTGTCAAATGCACATAAAGCATGGTTGACCTGCGACGATACCCCTCGAAACCGCTCCGCCACGCAGAGTGCCCGCACGCCCGCGAGCGCGATCCCCGAGCAGCCCCGCGGCCCTCCGCCGATCCCGCCGGGCCTCGTCCGCCCGCCTGATAGGTTTCGCCGCACAGCACGGGCGGGCGGTGTCCCGGGGCCGAGGGGAGAAGCGGCACATGGCGGTGAGCGGGCGGCAGACCGGCAGGCCCACCCTGGAGGAGGTCGCGGTCCGGGCCGGAGTCGGCCGGGGCACGGTCTCCCGGGTCATCAACGGCTCGCCGAAGGTGAGCGAACAGGCCAAGGCGGCCGTCGAGAAGGCCGTCGCCGAACTCGGCTATGTCCCCAACCGGGCCGCCCGCGCCCTCGCGGGGAGCCGTACCGACGCCGTCGCCCTCGTCGTCCCCGAGACCGAGGCCCGCCTCTTCGCCGAACCGTACTTCCTCGACATCATCCGCGGCGTCAGCAGCGAACTCGCCGCCGCCGACAAGCAGTTGCTGCTCACCCTGATCCGCAGCGACCAGGAACGGCAGCGCTTCGAGCAGTACCTGGCCGCCCAGCGCGTCGACGGCGTCCTCCTCGTCTCCGTCCACGCCGACGACCCGCTGCCCGACCAGGTCCGCGCCCTCGGCCTGCCCGCCGTGCTCAACGGCCGCCGCCGCGAGGACGAGCCCGTCGCCTTCGTCGACTCCGACAACACCGGTGCCGGCCGCACCGCCGTCGCCCACCTCGCCGCCGGCGGCCGCACCCGCGTCGCCACCATCACCGGCCCCCTCGACATGTACGGCGCCCGCTGCCGCCTCGACGGCTATCGCGAGGGCCTGGCCGAGGCCGGCCTCCCCGCCGACGACGCCCTCGTCGCCACCGGCGACTTCACCGAGGAGGGCGGCCGCCGCGCCATGCGCGAACTCCTCGACCGCGCCCCCGACCTGGACGCCGTCTTCGCCGCCTCCGACGTGATGGCCGCCGGTGCCCGGGCCGTGCTCCGCGAGGCCGGCCGCCGGGTCCCCGAGGACGTCGCCCTCGTCGGCGTCGACGACTCCGCCGTCGCCCGCCTCATGGACCCGCCGCTCACCAGCGTCCGCCAGCCCATCGAGGAGATGGGCCGCACCATGGCCCGGCTGCTCCTGGCCGAGATCGCCGGCCCCAGCGAGCCCGACGACCAGCCCCGCCGCATGCTCCCCACCGACCTCGTCGTCCGCGCCTCCTCCTGACGCCTCCTCCCGTTCACCCGCGCACGGCACGATCGCCCCACCGCCGGCACCGGGCCGGCGGCGACCGGGGGACCGCATGGACTGGTACGTCGTTCCGGGAGCGCTCGCGCTCCTCCTCGCCGCCGGTGGCGTCGCCACCCTCCGCACCGGCTGGGTGCCACCCCGGTTCCGCCACCGGGTCCGGCGGGTCGCGCTCCACGGATGGGCACAGCTGGTCATGGCCGGGTCCTTCGCCCTCCAGAGCATGGCCGGAGCCTCGGGGGCACCCGCGGCCGGCTCCGCCGTGGGCCTGGTCGCGCTGGGCGCCCTGCTCGCCGCCCTGATCCTCCTCGTCGTCGCCGGACTCGACCCCCGCGGCGGCTGAATCCCGCCCCCGCGCGTCGTTCGGGTGAGCCCAGCGGGCAGCCCGGTCGCGCCTGGGTTCGAATCAGGGCATGGCTTCCTACGACAGGCGAATAGGCGGCTCCCCGAAGCCGCCCAGAGCCGGTGACACCTGGTGGTACGCCGCCGTGGCGGGCGAGGCCGCGGACTCCTTCAGCACCCGGGTCCGCACCCGGACCCGGCGCGCCTGCCTCGGGGCCGTCCTGCTGCTCACCCTCGTCTACGCGGGCCTCGTGCTGACCGCGACCGGCCGCCGCTGGGGCGACGCCGCCGTCACCGGCCGCCGCGCCGACACCCGCGTCGCCGCCTTCCTGCGCGACCACCCCTCGCTGGACGGGGCCGTCACCTTCTCCCTCGTCCTCGCCTGCCTCCTCCTCGTCGGCCTCGGCGTGCTCCGCAAGCGGTACGGGCTCACCGGCGCCGCCGCCGGAGCCGTCGCCGTCTCGCTCGCCGTCACCGGCCTGCTCCAGCTGTACGCGCCCCGCCCGCGGATCGCCGAGGGGGCCGGGGCGCTCGCCCCCAGCGGCTTCCCCAGCGCCACCGCCACCCTCGCCTTCGGCGTCGCCTTCGCCCTGCCCCTGGTGGTGCCCCGCCGTTCCCGGGAGCTCGTGACCGGCGCCGCCACCCTCTGGGCCGTCGCCGTCGGCGCGTACTCCGTCGCCGACGGCGACCACCGCCCCGGCGACGTCATCGCCGCCGCCCTGCTCGCCCTCGCCGTCCAGTGCGGCCTGATCGCCCTGCTCGCCCGCCGCGGCAAGGTCCGCCCCGGCACCCGGCGCGGCACCACCGCGCGCGTCCTCCCGGTCGGACTGGCTCTCGGGCTGGTCGCCGCCGGCGGCCTCGCGGCCGGATTCCTGCTGCTCGGCGACACCCTCGGACTGCCCGCCACCGCCCCGTACGACCCGGCCGAGCTCCGCCTCGCCCACCGCTGCGGCCAGGCCCTCGCCGCCGGAGTCGGCGCCGCCGCCGGCCTCGCCCTGCTCCTCCTCGTCCGCCACGTCGAGCTCGACGGCGGACCCGCCTCGTACCGGCTCGGAGGGCCCTTCGTGGAGGACTCCGGAGCCCCCGACCAAGGCGAGCTCGTGGGCCCCTTTACGGAGAACCACGATCACGAGATATCTTGATGTCGAGCAATCTCGCATACGCAGACGTGGAGCGGAGCACCTGGTGACTGACTCGACCATCATCTACACCCACACCGACGAGGCGCCTGCCCTGGCGACGTACTCGTTCCTGCCCGTGATCCAGGCGTATGCCTCCACGGCCGGCGTCACGGTCGAGACGCGTGACATCTCGCTCGCGGGCCGCATCATCGCGAGCTTCCCCGAGTTCCTGGAGGAGGGCCAGCGCATCGGCGACGCCCTCGCCGAGCTCGGCGAACTGGCCAAGACCCCCGAGGCCAACATCATCAAGCTGCCGAACATCTCGGCCTCGATCCCGCAGCTGAAGGCCGCGGTCGCCGAGCTCCAGGCGCAGGGCTACGCCCTCCCGGACTACCCGGACGACCCGAAGACGGACCAGGACAAGGACGTCCGCGCCCGCTACGACAAGGTCAAGGGCTCGGCCGTGAACCCGGTCCTGCGCGAGGGCAACTCGGACCGCCGCGCCCCCGGCTCGGTCAAGAACTACGCCAAGAACCACCCCCACCGCATGGGCGCCTGGACCTCCGAGTCCAAGACCGAGGTCGCCACCATGGGGCAGAACGACTTCCGGTCCACCGAGAAGTCCGCCGTGATCGCCGAGGCCGGCAGCCTCCGCATCGAGCACGTGGCCGCGGACGGCACCACCACCGTGCTGCGCGAGTCCGTACCGGTCCTCGCCGGCGAGGTCGTCGACGCCTCCGTGATGCGCGTCGCCGCCCTGCGCACCTTCCTCTCGGAGCAGGTCGCCCGCGCCAAGGCCGAGGACGTCCTCTTCTCCGTGCACCTCAAGGCCACCATGATGAAGGTCTCCGACCCCATCGTCTTCGGCCACGTCGTGCACGCCTTCTTCCCGAAGACCTTCGCGCAGTACGGCGAGGTCCTCGCGGGTGCCGGCCTCTCCGCCAACGACGGCCTCGGCACCGTCCTCAAGGGCCTGGACGCCCTCCCGAACGGCGCCGAGATCAAGGCGTCCTTCGACGCCGAGACCGCCGAGGGCCCGGCCCTCGCCATGGTCGACTCCGACAAGGGCATCACCAACCTGCACGTGCCGTCCGACGTCATCGTCGACGCCTCGATGCCGGCCATGATCCGCACCTCCGGCCACATGTGGGGCCCGGACGGCCAGGAGGCCGACACCCTCGCCGTCCTCCCGGACAGCTCCTACGCCGGCGTCTACCAGGCCGTCATCGAGGACTGCAAGGCCCACGGCGCCTTCGACCCGTCGACCATGGGCTCCGTCCCGAACGTCGGCCTCATGGCGCAGAAGGCCGAGGAGTACGGCTCCCACGACAAGACCTTCGAGATCGCCGCGGCCGGCACGGTCCGCCTCGTCGACGCCGCCGGCGCCACCGTCCTGGAGCAGGAGGTCGCCGAGGGCGACATCTTCCGCGCCTGCCAGACCAAGGACCTCCCGATCCAGGACTGGGTCAAGCTCGCCGTCACCCGCGCCCGCGCCACCGGCGACCCGGCCGTCTTCTGGCTCGACGCCGAGCGCGCCCACGACGCCCAGCTGATCGCCAAGGTCGAGCAGTACCTGCCGGAGCACGACACCGAGGGCCTGGAGATCAAGATCCTCTCCCCGGTCGAGGCGACGAAGTTCTCCCTGGAGCGCATCCGCCGCGGCGAGAACACCATCTCCGTCACCGGCAACGTCCTCCGCGACTACCTGACCGACCTCTTCCCCATCCTGGAGCTGGGCACCAGCGCCAAGATGCTGTCGGTCGTCCCGCTCATGGCGGGCGGCGGCCTCTTCGAGACCGGCGCCGGCGGCTCCGCCCCGAAGCACGTCCAGCAGCTCGTCAAGGAGAACTACCTCCGCTGGGACTCCCTCGGCGAGTTCTTCGCGCTGGCCGCCTCCTTCGAGCACCTGGCCACCACCACGGGCAACGCCCGCGCCCAGGTCCTCGCGGACACCCTGGACCGCGCCACCGGCACCTTCCTCAACGAGGACAAGTCGCCGACCCGTCGCCTCGGCGGCATCGACAACCGCGGCAGCCACTTCTACCTGTCCCTGTACTGGGCCCAGGAGCTGGCCGCGCAGACCGAGGACGCCGAGCTCGCCAAGGCCTTCGCCCCGCTCGCCGAGAACCTCGCGGCGAACGAGCAGAAGATCGTCGACGAGCTGAACGCCGTCCAGGGCTCCCCGGCCGAGATCGGCGGCTACTTCCAGCCCGACCCGGCCAAGGCGGCGGCCGTGATGCGCCCCTCCGCCACGTTCAACGAGGCCGTCGCCGCCCTCGCCTGATCCGGCGGCCGACGCGCACCGCCCCGGCCGGAACGATTCCGGCCGGGGCGGTCCCGTCGGTGGCGCGTACGCCATCCGGGTGTGACCCTGGAGGGCATGAGCTGGGCATCTTGGACGACCGCCGGTGTCTACACCGGGCGTGGTGGGGTGCTGACCGTCGAGGGCGGAATCGTCACGGGCGACCTGACCGTGCACACGACCTTCGTCGACGGTGAGGCACGTGTGGCCGTGCAGTACAGCGGCGCCTCCGACTGGTTCACCATGTCGGGCAGTCCCGTCCCCTGCTCCTCGGAGGAGGAGAGCCGAGAACTCCACGACGCCGTCGTGGAAGCCGTCCGCGAGGGCCACGGGGCCACGGTCCCGCGCCTGCCCCATCCGACCGGCTAGTCCCGTCCCTTCCGGCAGGAAGGCGACGAGACGGCCCGACACATCCCGGTCCGGGGGGGGGGCCCCCCCCCCGGGGGGCGGCCCCCCCCCCCCCGCGAAAAAATTTTTTTAAAAAACCGGCCCCCCCGTGAAACACACAAGGGGGGGGCCGCGCGGG
>NZ_JBIAMB010000038.1:0-37900 GCF_042873895.1 Streptomyces sp. NPDC004435
CAACACCACGCGGGTTCGGGCGGGTGGCTGATGTGGGAGTCAGCCGGGTTGATCAGTTCGGTGAAGCGATGGGACCTCTCCCGGGGGCGGGATTCGAGGTCCCCCCTAGACGAGTAAGGCCCTGGCTCCGTTGGAGCCAGGGTCTTCTGCTTGTCCGGGGTCTTTCTGCTGCTCCTGCTGCTGGGGAAGCAGCTTGTGGTGCAGCTCGGCCAGGGCCTCCCGGAGCACTTGAGCTCCGGACACGCCCAGCTTCTTGACGAGCTCCTCGTAGTGGATACGAGCGGTCTCGCCGGGCTTGAGCACGACGGTCGCGCGCATGTCCTTGCCACGGTTGAACTCCGTGGTCTTGGGGTGCGGCGCTCCCTGTACTCCTGGCATGGAATGGATCTTACCCATACACAGGGTCACTGTTTCAACATCAATCGCGTGTCGCTTCGCGTTTTCCCGTCTGCCGGGCGCGAACTTCCTTCGACGTCCCGTCAGGCGGGCAGGCTGTTGAGCCGCTCGACCTTTCTCTGGACGGCGTCGAGGGCGGCGCGTTGACGGCCGGGAACACGGCGTCGCAGGGCCACGAGCTGCGGGGCCAGGGCGCGGGCCTGGGCGGCGTCCCGGATGCGGTCCCACTGGTGGTGGGCGCGGTCGACGGCGCTCTCGACGTCGTGGGCGTCGGGGGCCTGCTGCAGCGTGTCGAGGCGGGTCTGCGCGGCCTGGAGCCACAACAGGCAGGACGCGCCCGGGTCCTCGGCGACGGAGACCAGGAAGGCGCGGACCTCGATCCAGTGGACGGCCACGAACGTGTCGGCGCCGAGGGTCTGCACGGCGCGCCGTTCGGCGGCGATCGCCAGGGCGACGGCCTCCTGGTGGCGGCCGGCCTTCGACAGGGCGGTGATCTGCTCGTGCGGGTCCTGCTCGACGGGCACCACGGCGTTGCTGGGCTCGTAGACCGGCGAGACGGTGCGCTGTGTCCTCGGCGGGGGCGGCGGGAGCTGCACGGGCGCGGCCGGCACCCGGGCGGCGGGCGGGGCGGCCTGCTGCTGGGGCTGAGCCGGGGCGGCGGGGGCGGTCGGCATCGAGGACATGGGAGGCGGCGGGAACGCCATCGGGGCGCCGATGGTCCGTGCTGCGGGCGTCGGGACCTGCACGGGCGGCTGCGGCGCGGGGACCTGCGGCGGGGCCGGGGCTGGGGCAGGCTGCGGCTGGACGGCCGGGATGGGCGCCGGGGCCTCGGGCGCCGTACGGGCGGGCGGGAGCTGCGTGTTCACCGCCGGGGCCGCGGGTCGCTCGGGGCCGATGACGAGTGCGCCCTCGGCGACGGCGGCGCGGCGCAGGGCCGCGTGGTGCAGCTGGTCCGGCGTCAGGCGCTGCCCGGCGCGCAGGGTCTGGGCCAGGGCGTGGGTGTAGGCGGGGTGGGCGATGCGCCGGCGGCCGGGCGGCGGGGCGACGACACCGTACGCGCGGGCCCCGCCGGGGAAGTCGAGCGGCTCCTCGTCGAGCAGCTGCCAGACCTCGGCGTCGGCGACCAGGTCGACGTACAGGGTGGTCGTCTCCGGGCGGCGCTGCCGGAGTTCGGCGACGAGCCAGGACCACGGCAGCGCGGTGTACCGGATCGTCGAGGGCGTGGTGCGGGCGAGCGCCAGGTGCACGCCCTGCTGTCGGCGGTCGAGCTGCAGCTGGCCGACGAGCACGACGGTGAGCGGTCCCTCGGTCGCGGCGGCGCCCCGTACGCGGGTGAGGACGGCCTGCGGGTCGACGGGGTCCGCCAGCTCGATGAGCGTGGCGGCCGCGGTGCCCGCGAGCGCGGCCGGCGGCACGGCGGCGAGCAGGGGAATGACGCTGCCCGCGTCGGTGAGCTTGCCTTTGCCGGTGGGCGCGGCCGCCAGTAGCAGCGCGGTCCCCGGTCGATCTTGCGCCCCGTTGATCTGCACGTACGCACCGTATCCGCTGGCCTGGGGGCGGGTCTGTCGACTTCGGCGGGCGGTCCTCGACCCGGCGGCCGCCGATGGTGAGCAGCCGTGGCCGGCCTTTCGCGCGCCTGCACCACGGCGGGGCCTGAGCGGGGGTTCCCTCCGGTCTGGGCGGCAGGCTTGCCCCAGAGCGCGCCGACGCCGGGGCCGCCAAGGTGGAGCGCCCCACTGGACGTACGACCTTGGCGGCCCCGGTGGCGGTGTGCTGGCCTCCGGTGCCGTTCAGACCGGAGGGGGCCCCCGCGACCCTGCCGAGCCACCCATGGACCTGCACAGACCCGCGATCCCCCGCCCCTCTGGGACTGGTGGCCCCCCGGAGGGCCGCCGGAGGCTCTGTGACCGTTCGGGGCGCGGCGCTCCACCATTTCCCCGTGTGCACGGAGTCTTTGCCCGGGTGTCTCCCGTGGGAGACGGTTGTCCGAGCAGGTCAGGCGGCTGGGGGCAGTGCGTCGATGGCGGTCTGCCACGGGTAGGCGTCGAGGTCGCCGTGGCGGGGCCGGTGGGGGACGAACCCCTCGTCGCCGAGCAGCACGGTGACGCCGGCGTCGCGCAGGATCTCGACGCTGCGGGCGACGGCGGGGTGCGCGTGCTGGGCGTCGTTCCAGTGGGGCAGCGCCACGATGGGCAAGTGCAACCCGATCCCCTCGGTGATCAGGCCGAGCGCGAGGGTGTCGCTGATGCCCGCGGCCCACTTGTTCACCGTGTTCGCGGTGAGCGGGGCGACGAGCAGGGCGTCCGGCGCGGGGAGAACGTCGTCCTGGCTGGGGAGCTTGTACTGGTGGCGGACGGGGTGCCCGGTGAGGGCTTCGAGGGCCTCGACCTCGCCCTCGGCGTCCTCGCTCGCCCACCGGTACGCGGACGGCGTCAGGATGGTGCAGACGTCCCAACCGGCCTCCTGGGCAGCGCGGATGGGGATTTCGAGGCGTCGCGCGGGCGGTGCCGCGCATGAGATCAGGTACAGGGTTCGGGTCGTCACCGGGGCAGTCCACAGCGATCAGCGAGCAAGCGCAACCGGCCCTCGGCGGACCCGGCGCCGAGCAGGCGCAGGTTCTCGACCGTGGTCTTCGTGCGGGGTCGGCACTGGACCTCTTCGGGGGCCAGCTCCTCGGCGGCGAGCAGGGTGTCGACGGCGGTCTCCCGCTCCCCGGCTTGCAGTTCGCCGAGGGCGCGGTCGGCGAGCAGGTGCGCCCGGCGCTCTTTGGGGAGGCTGGCGAACGCGGGGGCCGGGATGTCGGCGGCGGCCTCGATGGCGTCGGCGCCTTCGCTGAGCTGGACGTGGGCGGCGACCCGGTAGCACTTGACGTTGGTCGGCCCGAACGACGTCCACAGGAGATTGTCGTCGCGGCCGAGGCGGTCGGCGTGCTCGTCGGCCTGGTCGAGGTGCTCGGGCACCCGGCGGGCGTGGGCTTCGGGGTTGTCGTCGTCGGCCTCGGCGGCGGCTGCGGCCGCCATGGCGGCCTTGAGGTAGAGCATCCCCAGCACGCTGAACCCCTCAGGCCCGGTGCGCAGGAGCTCGTCCTGCAGGCGCTGGGCCGAGGCGAGCACGAACTGGGCGGCGGCGTCGGCCTGGCCGTGGTTGGTCATCGCGTCGCCGAGGTGCCGGGCCGCGCTGGCCATGATGACGGGGTTCTCGCTGCGCTCGGCGGCGGCGACCGCCCGGTGCCCGGCGATGAGCGCCAGCTCGGTGTCGCCCCACTTGATCGCGGCGGCCTCGGTCAACTCCAAGCTGAGGGAGAGCAGCTCGTACGCGGTGAGCTGGTCGTCGCCGCGGTGGTGCTGCGCGGCGCGGGTCGCGTCCACGAGCAGGGCGGGGATCGCGCTGCCCAGCTGGGCGAAGTGCCCGGCCTGGAAGCCGGTCCTGGCGTAGGTGAGGGAGCGCTGCAGCTGCTCGACGGGAAGCGGCTCGTCGGACGAGTCGTCGCTCGCGCCCGTGATGACGTCGTGCCGGTGCAGGGCGCGGCGTACGGCGTCGATCTCGCTCTCCTCGACGCACTCGGTGTCGAGGACGTCGGCGATCAGCCTCTCCAGCGGGATGCCGAGACGTAAGGCGGCGAGCCGCATCACGGACAGCTGCGGGTCGGCTTGGCGGCGCCCGCCCTCCAGCTCCTCGACCCATCGCAGGCTCTTGCCCATGAGGTAGGCGAACTCCTGGCGGGACATGCGCCGGCGAGTGCGCCAGTAGTTGACTCGGTGGCCGAACTGGAAGGAGTCCATGGGCTTCCCCGGATGTGAAGCACGACCCACACACATCGTGTGGTCTAACCCCGGTATACCGCCCTTACCGTCCGGATATGGCCAAGTCCCAGACTCCCGTCACCCCAATGTGGGCGGCGCTGCACGTACCTGACGACAACACTCTCGCCCGCCTCCGAGGGGCCGGTATCGGCTCGACCTGGTTCATCGCGTGCGGCGGCGGCCGGGATGCGGTCGTGATCTCGCCCCTGCAGCGCGGCCTTGCTGCCCTCGACGAGCTGGGCGTGCCGGTCGAGGACGGGCACTCGGTGCTCGCCGACCACTCCCGCCAGGAGCTGATTGTGGTGGTGGAGGACGGCTGGGCGCACCTGTGGGAGGACGTGCCCGGGGTCCGGGTGCTCTCCCTCGGCTCGTGGCTGCTGGTGCCGGCGCCGGGCACCGAGGGCTCGTTCGCCGCGCACTGGCTGAGCTGCCCGGCGCGCGACGTACCGACCCTGTGGCGTGATCAGGAGAACGAGCCGAACCTCGGCCTGATGTCCGCCCGGGTCGACCCCCGGGCGCTGTACGACGCGCTCGCCACGGTCGACAGGCCCGTGGTCGCCCCGGCGGCTGTGTCATGAGCGGGTACACCGTGCTGTACGACCCGGACGGTCTGCTCGGCGCGGAACTGCCCCTCGACCGTGAGCCGCACATGGCGCTCGTCAAGGAGGTGCTGGGCTGGGAGGACATGGCCGACGTCGCGTCGGACGACTGCCTGCAGATCGCCCTCCAGCTCACCGGGCACGGCCGGGCCGTCGCCGCGGACGTCCGCCGGCTCTCCGCCGACCCGGCCGTTCCCGACGAAGTCCGGGAGCTGGCCGAAGTCGTCCTGCGGGAGGCCGACCGGCGGCTGTCGTCCCCCAGGGTCGGCACGGTGCACTGCGTCCAGCAGCGGGCCCGCATGATCCGCGCGCTGTACGAACGCCTCGACCGCCTCAACACCGCACGCCCCGCCGCGACCTCGACCTGAGCGGCCCCACGGACCGCCCGTCGCTCCCCCCGTGGCGCGGGCGAACGGAAGCCCCCGGCTGGTGTCCACCCGACCCGGCCGGGGGCTTCTCCATGCCCTTCGTGCTCCTGGTGGCGGGCCGCGCCAGCGGCACACCACCACGGCGGCCGCGCCGCACACGACAACGCGCAGAACCCTCCGGCCACCTGATTCGACCTCAGCCCACGAAAGCGCGCCCCGACGCTCCCGGACCCGGCCGAGCAGCTGCATGGCCTCCAGCAACCACTCCCCGGTCGCAACCACGCCTCCCTGTTCAAAGCCACGGCGGACCCGCGGCCGCCGACGTCGACCGGCCGCCCCGGCGGGGCACCGCAGGCCCCCCGGGGCCGAGGAGCTACCGACCCTGTGCGCCGTTCCACCGGGCCGAGCCAGGGGAAAAATCGGGCATCGCGCCGCTGATGAATGGATCTCCATTAAGCTACCCCTATGCAGAAGACTCGGATCACGGTGATGATCTACGCGTATCAGGCGGGACAATTGGACCTGCTGAAAAAGCAGCAGACGCTAGAACAAATGGCGACCGTGAACGCGCTGGTAAACCAGGGGAATACCCGGAAGCAAGCGCGGATCATCGTGGCCCGGATGCGGTCCACGGAGTGGCCCAGCCTGGAGACGGTCGTCGGCCAGGCGGTCGAGCAGCGCCTCGACGAGCCGGACCTGGCCGGCCCCTGGGAACCGCTGACCGAGGCCGAGGCCGAGCAGCTCGCACTGTCGGGCCGCTGGCCCGGTCCGAGCCTGGGCGTCTCCATGTCCCAGCGGAACTACAGCCTCCCGTCAGAGCTGGTGACGCGGCTGCGTACGGCGGCCTGGCGGATGTCGGAAGCTCCGATGCGGGAGCTGGAAGCGCGCGGCCTGGTCGGCGCCGGCCTCGTGCTGACCGAGGCGCAGAAGGAGCAGCGCGACGAGCTCGCGGCGCGGCTGTACCCGGTGCCGAGGATCGTCCGGGAGGCCCTGGCCCGGTACGGGCCGGCGGCGTCCTCCGATGCGGCAGACGAGTGAAGATCCGCGCCTTTAACAATGGAGATCCATTTAATAAAGGCGCGGTCGCGCGCGCGAGTAATAGCGGCCTAATTTAGCTCTCTGGCTGGTTCTGGGGGAATGTTTGAACGATGGCGGAATGGGGTTTATAGCTGCTACGGTTTTGATTCCCTCGACGCTCTTTCGGGAGGCATGAGTGAGCACCACCACGGCGACGGCGGCGGAGCAGATCCCGTCCAGCCGGACCGAGGCGGACCCGGCCCGGGTCGCCAAGGGGAAGCCCCTGAGCCACAGGGCCGGCGTCCCCGTCTACGACTGGGGGCAGGCACCGCCGTACCTGCGGACCAAGACTCAACTGGCGGCGGACCGGCTGAACGTGACCGAGGCGCAGGAAGCGGCTCCGCTGGCGTACGTCCGTACCCGGGACTACGGCGACGTGCCGCTGCACGACCCGGCGGCCGCGGAGAAGATGCGGCCGCTGCCCTCGTCGACCAAGGCCAAGATGCTGGCGCGGCGCACCTGCTCGGAGTGCGGCAAGGTCCGCAAGGTCATCCTGCGCGGGCCCTGCTCGGCCTGCCGGGAACGGGCGGAGAAGGAGCGGCAGCGCCTGCTCGCGCGGACGTGCGCGGGCTGCAGCACGGTCCGGGAGCGGCCCTACCCGAAGGAACACCGCCGGTGCGCGGGATGCCGACAGGAGCAGCTGGAGAAGAAGCGGGCCCGGGTCGAGGCGTGGCTGGTCGAGGTGACGGTGTGCGCCGACGACAGCTGCACGAAGCGGCGCGGGTCCAAGAAGGCGGCGCGGGCCTGGCTCAAGGAGCACCCCTGGCTGCTGCGCTCGGAGCGCACGGACCTCCCTGACTCGATGTGGTGGCCGAACTGGTCGCGGAGGTGCTCGCCGTGCCAGAAGGCGTACGACGTCGAGCAGGAGCGGCGCCAGGCGGAGCTGCAGGCCCGGTACGAGCGGGAGGAGCGGGAGCGCCGGGAGGCCGAGGCGCGGGCGGCCGAGGAACGCTGCCGGTGGGCCGCGGCCGCGCTCGTCGACCCCGACGTCCTGGTGCTCGACACCGAAACGACCGGCCTCGACGATGACGCGCGGATCGTCGAGCTGGCCGTGCTGAACTCGCGCGGGGAGGTCCTCCTCGACACGCTGCTGGACCCGGGCGTGCCCGTGCCGGGCGACGCGGCCGCCATCCACGGGATCACGACCGAGGCCCTCGTCGGGGCGCCCACCTTCTCGGACGTCCTGGTGCAGCTCACCGCGCTGCTCGACGGCAAGCGGTGCCTGATCTACAACCAGTGGTACGACGTCGGCCGGCTGCGGCACGAGCTGACCCTGCACTACCTCGACCGCGCCGCGCGGGAGGCGGCCGAGGAGACGGCGCGCACGGGCACGGTGGCGGAGGACGTCCGGGATCGGGCGGTCGTCGAGGCAGCGAAGCAGGCGGCGGCCTGGCTCGACGTCATGACGTTCGAGGACGTGATGATCCCGTACTCGGACTGGGTGGGCGACTGGTCGGAGTACCACGGAAACAACCGCTGGCAGCCGCTCAACGGCGGCCACAGGGCGGCGGGGGACTGCCGTGCGGTGCTCGACTGCCTCCGCTCGATGGGGCGGGCCTACATGGACGAGTACGCGACGGCGGCGGCCGGCGCACCGAGCGAAGGGACGAGCTGATGGTGCAGCTTCGGGTGATGACGGACGACAGGGACCGCGGGGAGGACGTCCTGGCGGTGCTGCTGCCCCTGCTCAACGCGTGCACGGCCCTGCAGGCGGGTGAGCCGACCCGGCTCTCGCACCGGGGCGGCGGGCTCCGCGTGGTCCTGGACGTGCAGCTCGCCGGGACGCCGACGGTGACGGTCGAGCGGGACGACGCGCCGACCGGTACGTATACCCGTTCGGGCGGTCCTCCGGCTCGGCGGCCTCGCACCCGGCGTGCGCTCCCACCTGCAGGTTGATTCCCTGCCCCCTACAACGCGCGGCCCGCTCCTGGTGGAGACGGGCCGCGCGTGCGTGTGCGCCCGCTACCGTGCGGGCTATGCCAATCACACAAGCTCAGACCGTACCCATCCCCCCACTTCCGGGCTACTCCTGGCATCTGCCCACGGTGGCCAGCTGGGTGGAGCCGATCCAGTGGAACAAGTGGCGGGCGTCGCTGCGGGTACCGGCCTCGTTCCAGCCGCTCCGGCTTGGCGGCACCGTGCGGACCATCGCGGTGGCGAACCAGAAGGGCGGGGTCGGGAAGACGACAACCGTAGCGGAGCTGGGGGCTGCGGCGGCGGCTCGGGACTGGGTGGTCCGGGTGATCGGGGTGGACCCGCAGAAGGCGGGTCTGTCGGCCTGGTTGAAGCCGGTCTATCCGGAGGGCCTGGAGCCGAAGCGCCGGCGGACCCTGACGCACGTCTTCCACAAGGCGTGCACCCTGGACGAAGCCACCTACCCGACGCGCTTCAAGGGCCTGTACGTCGTCCCCGCCGGCTCGAAGCTGGGCGGCGTGGAGAAGGACGGCGACTTGGTGGGTCGGGAACTCACCATCTCGCGGGGCATCCAGTCCAGCTCCCTCGGCGTCAACCTGAACCTGCTGGACTGCGGCCCGACCCTGGGCACGCTCACCGTGGCGGCCCTGACGGCGGCGGACGCCGTGGTCATCCCGACCGAGGCCGGGAAGATGGAGACGCTCGGGGTCGGTGACGTCTGGGGCACCATCCAGAAGGTTCAGGAGGTCTACAACCCCAAGCTGTACGTCATGGCGCTGATCCTCACGGAGTGGGCGCGGTCGGCGGTCATGAAGGACACGGCCATCCAGCTGGCCACGGACTTCCCCGACGCTGTAGTGGCCCCGGTGCGGCCCTCGGTGAAGGTCAAGGAAGCCGTGGGGGAAGAGAAGCCGACCCGGCTCCACGCGCCGAGGGACTCGGCGGCACGGGACTTCGACCAACTCGCCGGCGTCCTGTTCGGCGACGGGAGGACAGCGTGAGAAAGGTCGGGTCGGCGCTGGACGTCGCGGACGACGAAGACGAAGAGTCGTACGCAAACGACCTGGTCAAGCCGCGTCCGTACAACGCGCGGCCGCTCGATCCGGCGGAGCTGCCAGTCGATCGCAAGGAACGGTTGAAGGCGGTCGAGGCGGCGCTGATGGAGGCGGAAGCCACCCGCTCCAAGAGCGTCGCCTGGTCCAAACTGCGCTGGACGGTGGAAACGGGCGTGGCCCTGCGGGTCCTCATCTCTGAGGACCTGTATAAGGAAGATCCCGAGTTCACCTCGCTGGAGACGTACGCGGACAACCGGCTGCACCTGTCGCGCGGGCACGTCTACGAGCTCGTGGACGACGCGGCCCGGCTCCTGGCGGTCGCCCCACTGTCAGAAATTTCTGACAAACCGTTCAACGCCTCGCAAGCCAAGGTGCTGGCTCCGCTGATGGAGCCGGTGGCGGCGCTCGACTCCGCCGAGGTCGGGAAGACCAAGGCGGAGCTGGTCGTCGAGGACGTCGAGGCGGCGGGCAAGAAGCGCACGGCGGCCGCGCTGCGCAAGGCGGCCGCGGAGCGGGGTTTCACCATCTCCGAGGCGCCGGCGGTGCCCTCCGCCCGCAGGGGGAGCGCTGGGGACGGCATCGAGGACGCGGAGATCGTCGAGAACGACGGGACCCGTGCGGTCGAGGCGCTGTACGGCTTCCTCAAGGACCAACAGGCGGTGTACGACGGCATAGGGGGCGGGCTCCTTGCCACGGCCCTGCAGCACGATCCTGGGGCTGCGGAGGGGGTGCTGCGGGATCTCCTGCAGTACCTCACACGGACCGAGCACCGTATCCGGGCGGCCATGAAGCCGCCCTCCACGGACGGCTCCTGATCCCTTGCACAGCAAAGCGCCCGCCCCCGGGTCTCCCTGGGGGCGGGCGCTTCGGCGTGAGCTCAGCGGCGGCCGGTGAGCTGGTGACGCTTGGCGTCGGCCAGGATCTCGGCGTGGTCGAACGCCAGGGCGCCGGGCTCGGCCAGGGGGACCCACTGCACGGCGGTCGCGTCGTCTCCGGCCTGGGCGACCGTGTCCGCGGGGACCGTGACGACGTAGGCGACGCTCACGTACCGGCCGCGCGGGTCCCGGTCGGGGCGGTCGTAGACGTCGAGCCGGTCGAGGTCCTCGGCGGCGACGCGGATTCCGGTCTCCTCCTCCAGCTCCCTCGCGGCGGCGGCACGGGAGGTTTCCCCTCGGTCCACATGGCCCCCGGGGAGGGCCAGCTCGTCCTTGTGCGGCTCCCAGCCGCGCCGGATCACCAGGACGTCGTCGCCGCGCAGGCAGACGACATCGGCGGTGTACCGGATGGTCTCAAGGTTCTCGGTCATCAGGTCTCTTTCTGTGAGGGGTTCAGCCGAGGCCGGGGAACGGCTCCGGGCCCTGGAGCAGGGCGGCGTCCATGGTCTGGGCGACGAGCTTGGGGTCGGCCGGGGGCAGGGTGCCCGGCTCCTCGGCCGGGGCCGGCGCTTCGTCGCCGAGGACCTCGCCGGGCTTCCGGGTGTCGGTGATGATGCGGAGGATCAGGCCCATGGGGCTGTCGTGGTCCTCGGGGGTGAGGCGCTCGGTCCAGATCTCGACGGTCCGCAGGGCCAGCTCCTTGCGGAAGTCGGCACCCTCGACGGGGTGCTCCGCGCGGTGGATCAGGTCGGTGAGCAGGTCCGCGACGGGCTGGCTCGCCTCCTGGAGCTGGCGGGTGAACTCGTCCTGCTGCCCGTCGAGGCGGGCCTGCAGCTCGCGGACTTCGCCCGTGAGCTGTGCGGTCCGCTCGCGCTCCTGGTCGCGCTGCTGCAGGTAGTCCTCGGACTGGGCCTTCCACATGACCGCGTCGCCCTGGGCCTCCCGGAGCTGGTGCTCCAGCCCGGGGACCTTCCCGGCCTCCTCGACCTTGCCCTCGTAGTACCGGTGGGTGCTGCCGGTGATGAGACGGATCACTTCGCGGTCTCCTCGACCTCGGGGTGGGTGAAGCGGATGGTCTTGCCCAGCTGGCGGGCGTACTTGATCTCGGAGCGGGTGCTGTCACCGACGTAGTCCCCCACCACGAGAACCTCGTGGGCCATCCGGATCTTCGCCCGGTGCAGGGCGTCGAGCCGGGGCTTGAGGGCCTCGACGGCGGCCGGGTCGGCCCACAACGAGTGGGGCGACTTGAGGTCGCATCCGGGGGCGAGCACGATGCGGCCGGCGGCGGTCTCCCGGGCGTTGACCTCGGCCATCTCCTCCATGAACCTCGTGCTGCCGCACAGGACAACGACGGTCGGCTCTTGGGCGAGCAGGGCGAACACCCGGTCGTCGTACGCTCCGGCCGGCTCCTCGCCGGTGCGCGGGTTGGCCTGCAGGAAGGCGGCCAGCTCCTCGCCGCGCTCGATGACGAGCCGCTCGGTCTCGGCCCGGATGGTGTCGACGTCCCGCTCGGTGAGGTCCCACGGGGCCGGGTCGCCGTGGGCGGCGTCGAACTGCCGGGCCGCGGCGCGGTGGCACCACTCGCGCACCTGCTCCTCGACGGTGGGCTCGTACGGCGGCGGCTCCGGGATGATGCCGGCGGCCTCGGCGGCCGGGATGACGTTGTTGTCCCACTCGCACTCGGCGTACTCGGGATCGGCGGCGTCGGCGATGTACCGGGCGCGGGCGGCGGCGCCGTACCCGGCGGCGTCGAGGGCCCTCTCGTACGCCTGCTGGGGCGTTGCGGGGGCCGGGACCGTGCTGGTCGCCCACGGGTCGTCAGTGGCCATGCTGGCGGTGCTCCTTGTCGTTGTCGGTGTCTGCGGGGTGGGCGGCCGGGCGGCGCCGGGGGAGGGGGCGCTCGCGGCGCAGGGCGAAGATGGAGTCCAGCTCGACGAGCCGGACCCTGCCCTCGTACTGCACCGTGAGGTCGCCGTGGTCGATGAGCCGCAGCACCTGGCGGTGCTCGATGCCGAGCAGGCCGGCGGCCACGCGCGGGGTGACGGTCCAGTCCGGACCGAACGTCACCTCGTCGGGCTGCTCCTGGTCGCCGTGGTCCTGCGTGCTCATCGCGTTCTCCCTCGTGTCCGCCCGGCCATCCTCACGCGTGGTCACGGCTGCTGTCAGCGGCCTGACCAGGGAGTTCGGGCAGTCCGGCCTTGGTGAGGACGGCCGGGTCGTACGTGATCGGGTCGAGCTGTGCGCGGTGCTCGACGGCGGCGGCGAGCGTGAGCCCGTACGCCAGGGCCTGCGCCTTGGCGTCGCGGTCGATGACGGCGGTCGCCACGGTGGTGGCGCTGTCGAGCCGGGCGAGCGCGAGTTCGTGGTCGCGGGCCTCGCGCAGCTGGCGGGCGGCCCGCCAGTGCCGGGAGGAGACGACGTACACGAGCACCGTGGCGACGAGCCAGAGCAGCATCGACAGGGCCCACGACTCGGTGTAGGCGGCGGGGCCGATGACGGCGAACGCTCCGCTGGCGGTGAACGCCACGGCGGTGGTGACGGCGTCGCCGTTGCGGTGGGCGGCCGAGACGCACGCGGCGGCGAACGATCCGGCGGACAGGGCGATCATCAGCGCCATGTTGCCGACGCTGTTGGCGGCGCCCTGCTCGTGCCAGATCCTCGCCAGGATCAGCGCGGTCGAGGTGGTGATGACCGGCACGATCCTGCCGGAGTAGGCGATCAGCAGGGTGAGCCCGTCGTACTGGGGCTGCGGCGCCGGGGCCGGGAGGTGCTGGCTGTACCAGGCGGGGAGCTGGTCGGGGGGTGTCACGGCTGGGGCTCCGTCCGGGACGTCTCGTCGGTGTCGGTGGTGGGGTCGGTGTCGCCCGGGGCCGGGCCCGCCGTGGTGGCGGGCCCGGACTCGGTGTCCTCGTCGAACAGGCGGAGCTGGCGGCCGCCGGCCATGTCCTCGGAGAACGGCTGACGCGGCTTCACGGCTGGTCCAGCCGGTGCCAGTAGTCGAGCTGGTAGGCGTTGAGGGTCGGCAGCGGGAGCACGGCGGACCCGGTCGCCCCGTCCTCGACCACCAGGTGGTCGCGGTCGAGCCAGTGGGTCAGGTACAGGACCTCGGGGAGGCCGGACTCGGCGGCCTCGGGGCGGCGGGTCCACACCTGGCCGATCTCCGCGAGGATCGACGGGTCGTGTTCGGCGACGGCGGCCTCGACGAGCCGGAACGCGTCCTGCGGGGCGACGCGGTGCCAGAGCACGAGTCCGCGGGCGCGGCTCTCCATCCAGCGGTTGGCCTCGGTCTGGCTGCCGAGGACGTCGGCGAGCGTCGTCATGCGAACACCGCCTTCGAGGTCGAGGTGCGGCGTTCGCGCAGCAGCTGCCACCCGGAGTACGCCCCGGCACCGAGCACCCACACGGCGAACGCGGCGATGAGCACGGCGTACTTGATGCTGGTCACCACCGACTCGCCGAGCGGGGCCTGCAGCGGGCCCGTGAAGGCCAGGGCGGCCCCGTAGGCGAGCCCGGAGGCCAGGGCGACTCCCTGCGGGCCGAGGCCGTGCTGCAGGGCCCACAGGGCGCCGAGCAGGGCCGCGAGCAGGGCGATGACGGCGGTGGCCTGGATACGGTCGTCGTTCGTCACAGCGTCGTCTCCTTCTCCGGCATCGCGGTGTAGAGGCCGGACGGGGAGTCCGGGGCCTGCGTCTCCCGGGCGGCGAGCACGAGCCCGTTGCACAGGTAGACACAGGCGTCGTCGGCCCAGACCTCGACGGCCTTCATCCGGTCCGGCGCGTCGGCCGGCGGGCACTTCGGGAGGTGGGTGCAGCCCCGGCGGGCCTCGGCCAGCGCGGCGTTGCGCGCCGAGGCAGCCAGCTGCTTGTTGTCGGCCTTGACCAGGCGGCGGCTGCGGACGGTGGCGACGACGTCCTCGACGACGCCGACCGCGCCGAGGGTGACGCCGAACGCGTGGTTCACCCTGCCGATCAGGGGGCGCAGGGGGTTCCTCATCGGGCACCCCCCGGCTTCTGCATCAGCAGCTCGATCGTGAGCTCGTCGGCGACGAGCGCGCGGCTGACCTCGGCGTCGCTGTAGCCGTCGAGGTGCAGCTCGTGCGCCGTGCGGGCCATCTCGGCGGGCACCGAGGCGACCTCGTCGCGTCCGTCGCGCTCGTGGGCGGTCGGGCGCATGGGCAGGTCGCTCATCCCCGGCCCCCGATCCGGGAGACGGCGGCGCCGGCCTGACCGTGGCGCTGCAGGTCCTCCAGCGCCTTGCGGGTCCGCTCCTCGGCCGCCCGGACCTGCGCGTCGCGCTCGGCGGCGGCCTGCTCCTGGGGGCTCACGCGGCACGCCCCTGGGTGACGAGCAGGTCCTCGGCCTCGTAGCCGCGGCCGTTGTCCTGCTTCTCGACGTCGTCCATGACCTCGTCGAGGCCGGCGGACGGGGCCGGGGCGGTGCACACGGTGCAGTCGACGGTGACGAGCTCGCCCCCGATGACGACCTTGACGGACTCGAACCCGTCGCAGTTGTCGCAGGTGGGGCGGACGAACCGGCCCACGACCAGCACGCGCTTCGGCGCGGGGGTCGTGTCGGTGTTGACCTGCGTGGTCAGGACACGGGTGGTGCTGGGAAGATGACGCATGGAGATCCCTCTCTGGACGAGATGCACAGGGGTTTCCGCTGGTCGGAGCTCGAACTCCGGCCTGAGAGGGGCCTGGGCCGGTACGCCTGGGCCCCTCTCGCCATTCCAGTAAGCCCTACCGTCGCCATCATGTCAACATGTATCGAGGGATGACATGTCAGCTTGCTTGCATTAGAGTGATCCCACGTTGTCAGCAAGGGAGGGAAAGATGGGTCTCCGAACCACGCTGGAACGACCCCAAGGGAGATCCCAAGTGCCGGATGAGCAGGCCAAAGAGGACGCGGCACCCGAAGAGCTGGTCCTCATCTCCGCCCGCGTACGCAAGTCCACGCGGCGGAAGGCGCGGGTCTTCTGCGCTGAACAGGACGTCTCGATGCAGGACCTGATCGACAGGGCCCTGAACGAGTACATCGACCGGCACGGCACCTGACGGAAAGCAAAGAGGCCCCAGCGGTGATGGGCACCGCCGAGGCCGTGACGCAGAGATATGGAGGTCTGTATGCGTCTGTCCCAGACTACGGCCGGAGTGCATCCGTCCTGGTCACAGGCGGCAGGAACCAGTCAGGGATTTGACTGGTCGTCGACTCTTGACCGCGCGGTGTCCGACACCCCGGCCTGGGTCCTCACGGTCAGTGCGGCGGTCCTGGTCCTGGCGTGGCTGGGCATGGTCGCCCTGGCGGCTCGTACCGTCTGGCGCGCGATGGAGCGGAACCGCAAGCGGGCGGCCGAGGAGCGGAAGGCCGCGGTCGAGGCCGGCCGGAAGCCGGAGAGCGTCGGGCGCCCCTCGCTGCCCAAGCGGCTGTACGTCATGGCCCTGGCCTCGATGTCCGTCTCGCTGTACGGCATGTGGGGCTTCGCCCGGGAGACCGCCCAGCTCCCCGAACCGTTCGCGGTCGGGTTCCTCGCGGCGTTCGACCTGACGGAACTGGTGCTGTTCACCCTGCTCTACAAGCGCGCTGAGAAGGGCTGGACCACTCAGCTGCGGCTGATGCACAACCTGGCGTGGTGCCTGGTCGCGGTGTCCGCCACGGCCAACTTCATCCACGCGCCGAACGCGGCGAGCGCCCCGTTCATGGCGATCATGCCGGTCGTCGCGGCGGTCGTGATCGAGCTGGAGTTCCGCGCGGTCATGAAGGGGGCGGAGCTCCCCGACACCGAGGCCAAGCCCGGTCCGGGCAAGCTCATCGGCCTGCTGTGGACCAAGGGATGGGCGGCCCTGTTCGCGGGCCTGGACATCGACCCGGCCAGCAAGGGCGCACAGGTCTACCGGGCGGCCCTGGCGAAGAAGGCCGGCAACAAGCTGTTCCGGCTGCGGACCCTGCTGGAGACGCAGGCGAAGCACATCGCGGAGGGCCGGGAGGCCAAGCGGCGCCAGCTCGTCGCAGAGGTCAAGGAGCTCCAGCAGGCGCGCAAGGCGGCCACGACCTCCATGGCCCGTGCCGACTTCGCCGTGGACAGCAACCAGGCGCTCGCCGTACTGCGGGAGCTGGGCGGCCGGAGCGAGGTGGACGACGTCGCGCTGGTGAACTTCAAGAACCCCACGGAGGTCACGGAGCTGATGGAGCGGGTGGCCATCATGCCGGCGGCAAAGCAGATCGAGGCGGCCGCACGCGCGGCGGAAGCCAACCAGGAAGCCGAGCGCGCGGAAGCTGCTCGGATCGAGGCCGAGGCTGCGCGGGTCGAGGCAGAGGCTGCGCGGAAGCGCGCGGATGAGGAGAAGCGCGCGGCGGTCGAGGAGAAGGAGGCGGCCCTCGCCGCGCGGCAGGAAGCCGAGGACGCTCTCGCCAGGGCGGCCGAGGAGACCGAGGCGGCCAAGGCTGAGGCGGCCCGCGCGGAGGACGCTCGGCAGCGCGCGGAAGCTGCGCGGAAGCGCGCGGAATCCGAAATGACCGAAGAGGCGCAGAATGTCGCTCGCCTCGCCGAGCGGGCCGAGGAGGAGCAGAAGAAGCTCTCCGACGCGGCGAACGAGCTCGCCCGGGTACAGGACCGGATCGCCGCCGAGACCGACCGGCGCAACAAGGCGGCGGCCGAGGTGACCTCGATCCGCGAGGAGCTGCAGCGCCTGGAGAACGAGCGGGAGTCCGTGAAGGACACGACCCGCGCCAGCGCCGAGGAAGCCCAGCGGGTGGCCGGAGAAGTCCAGCGCCTGCAGGCGGCTCTCACCAAGGCTCAGGAGACGGTGCGCGAGCACACCACGGCGGCCGAAAGGGCTGCTGACCTGCGGCGTCAGGCTGAGGAGAACCAGCGCCTGGCGGCCGAGGCTGCGGCCCGAACGCAGGCCGAGGCGGCCGAGGCGCAGGCCCTGCTCGACTCGATCCGCCCGCAGCTGGCCGACCGACTCGGCGGGCAGGCCGAAGCGGCGTCCCTCGCGGCGGCGCCGGCCTTCCGGAGCGAGGCGAAGCAGACCGGATGGGAGCTCTACCTGGAGGCGGTGACGGCGGGCCAGGAGCCCCCGACCGCCGCGCAGCTCGCCCAGACCTGCGGGGTCGCCGAGGGCAACGCACGCAACTGGATCATCGACTTCAAGGAGAAGCGGGCCGCGATGATCGCTAACGGCGGCGCGCGGCAGGCTGACGGCGCAACCGAGCGCGCGGAAGGCTCCCGCGCGGCGGCGAGCAGCGCGCGGCAGGAACCGAGCGACTACCGCGCGGACGGGCACGAGCGGGCCGAGGATGCCGCGCAGACCCGTCCGATCAACGGCCAGCGTCAGCCGGTCTGACCTTCCCGCCGGACGGGCCCGCTCGAAATTGAGGGCCCGTCAGGCGGGAGCGCGCGGAAAGTATCCACAGGCTCGGCCTTGCAGACTGCGGTCGCGGAGATCATCCGATCGCCTCACTCCGGGAACCGCGCGCTGCCGAGCGGCGCCCACGAAAAACGAGCAGAGGGGTGTCCGACCCCCCGCATACGGTGCGAAGCAGGTCACCGGACCAGTCGGACAACGCCCCCGGGGGGCGATGGCAGCGCTGATCCCCGGGGGCCCGAGACACGACAACGGAGGAACCCCGCATGATGTCCCACGCGCAGATTACGGCCGCGGAGCTGGCGGCCTCGTCGCCGGCGCCCGGCCTTCCGGGCAGCGACACGGCCCCGGACCCGGCCATCTTCGAGTACATGACCGCCTTCAACGACTTCGTCACGGGTCCCGGCGGGATCGCGGTGGGCATCGCCGCGGCGGCGGCGCTCGGCGGGATCGGCTGGGCCTGGGGGCAGTTCGCGCCCCGGCCCGGGTTCGCCTCCAAGCGGGAGATCCGCGAGGAGATGAGCGCCAAGCACGCCCGGGAGCTGATCCCGGAGACCCGTCCCAGCCTGGTCGGCCGGGAGAAGAGCGTTCCCACCACCGCCTACGCGGTGCCGCTGGGCCGCCTGCGCTCCGGTGGGCTGCCCACCTCGATCTGGGGCACCCCGGAGAACAACTACCTGCTGCTCGCCCCGTCGCGGCAGGGCAAGTCCATCATCCTGAACTCGATGATCTACCGGTGGGACGGCGCGGTCGTGCACACGTCCTCCAAGGTCAAGGACCACCTGGCCACCAAGTCGATGCGCGAGCAGCTCGGCCCCGTCTGGGTCTGGGACCCGCTGGGCCTGTCCAACGGCCGCAACACCTTCCGCTGGGACCCGATCCGCGGCTGCGAGGTGCGCGATGTGGCCATTCAGCGGGCCGCCTACCTGCTCTACGGCGCGAGCAGCGGCGCCGAGAAGAGCACGGGCGTGGACGCGTTCTTCAAGTCGACCGCGGGTGAGGTGCTGTCGAAGTTCCTGCACGCGGCCGCCCTCGGCGGGAAGACCATGATGGACGTCTACAGCTGGAGCCTGAACCGCTCCGACCAGACGGCGGCGAACATCATGTACTCGGCCGGCTCCCAGGACTGGGCGGACCTCCTGGTCCAGCGTCAGTCCGTCGTGCAGGGCACCGGTGACGGCATCTGGACCACGCTGTCCAACGCGCTCAACTGGATGGCGAACCCCAAGGTCGCCCAGACGGTCCTCCCCGGCCCCGGCGAGCACTTCGACGCCGAGACCTTCCTGCTCAACCGCGGCACCCTCTACATGATCGGCAACGACAAGCCCGGCTCCACCGTGGCCCCGCTGTTCGTCATGTTCGCTGACTACCTGCGCTCGGTGACCATCGACATCGGCAACAAGAACGAGTCGGGCCGCATGGACCCGCCCTGCCTGTGGGCCCTGGACGAGATCGCCAACCTGATCCCGCTGCCGGTCGACAGCTGGATGCCCGACAGTGGCGGCCGGGGCATCACCCTGGTCGTCGTCATCCAGTCCCGGGCCCAGCTGTTCAAGGTCTGGGGCGAGCAGGCGGGCCGGATCATCTGGGACGACGCCAACGTAAGGATCTTCCTGCGCGGCATCGGCGACACGCAGGTCCGCAAGGACATCAGCGACATGTGCGGCACGTACGAGAAGCAGCGCAAGACCACCACCACGAAGAACGGCGAGTCCTCGATCAGCACGGTGACCGAGGAGAAGCCGGTCATCACCCCGGGGCAGATCTTCAAGCTGCGCAAGCGGCAGTCCCTGATCCTCTTCGCCGGTTGCAGCCCCGTCCTGACCCACATCAAGCCGCTGTGGAAGCGGCGCGACGTGAAGAAGCTGAACGCCACGGCGGCGAAGGTGCCCGGCCCGCGCGCGGGCGGCGGCACGGGCGCCGGCGTCTCGATGACGAAGGGAAGCCGCTGATGGCGGGGGAGATCGGTGGCGGCCTCGCCGGGCAGGTCTTCGCCCTGGCCAAGGACCTGGCCAAGGTCGAGAAGGACGTCGAGACCCTGGGCGAGAGCAAGGGCGACGTGCGCACCGCGCTCGCCCAGCTCGGGAACGTGCAGGAAGCGCTCGACCACCTGGAGGAGCGGACCGGTGGCCTGCAGGAGCAGGTGCAGGCCCTGGCCCCGCTCCGGTCGGGCCTGGAGGCCCTGACCAAGACGGTCAAGCAGATCGGGGAGGACCTCAAGGCCCTGGCGGCCGAACCGGCCGAGGAGAAACTCGCGGTCTGGAACTGGTCCCTCGACCAGGGCATGGACCGTGAGCAGGCCGCAGAAGCCTGGGACGTCCTGATCAAATGGGTGCGCAACGAACTGCAGTACGGGTACGGCTGGGTCGGCTGGAAGGCGAGCCCGTACGCCAACAACACCGGCAACCTGCCGAACTCCGGCGGTCCCCAGGTCGCCGCGCGTATCCCGCCCTGCTGGTACCGGCACCGGGAGGCCGTGCGCGAACTGTCCTGGCTGTGCCAGGAGTGGATCAAGATTTACCGGACGTCGTACGGCGAGCCGAACAAGGCGGGGGACTGGCACGACCGGTACGCGCCCGGCGTCAAGCGCCGTGTGATCGCCGCCCTGGGAACCTGCATCGACGCCAACAAGCACCAGGACGACCCCTGGGAGGCCAACTGGCAGCTGCCCACGGCCCCGCTGGCCATCGACAACGATGCGGAGCTGTCGAGCTACCTGGACTGGGAACTCAGCAACCGCCGCGAGCCGCCCGCTCCCGGCCCTGTGGCGGCCTCGTAGCCGCACGGACGACGAAAGCCCCCGACACCTACGTGTCGGGGGCTTCGTGCTGCCTCTACGGCCTTCTGGGCTACCGGTCTTGGGGCCAGGGCCAGTCCGCCGGTACAACCAGGCCCTCGTTCCCGCCGGCGGCCCACGCGAGCGTGTGCTCGACGGCGAGCGTGTAGTCCTGGCCGTTGTCCACGGTGACCTGCCACAGGGCGGGGTCGCTGTTCGCGTACAGGGCCTCGTACGCCCGGCTGCGCTCGCTGCTGGCGTCCATGCCCTCGACCGGCCGGCCAAGCCGGGTACGGGTGATCGGGGACTCGGCACTCTCACCAAGCACCCAGTTCAGCGCGGTGACGATGCCGCGCACGTACGCCTTGCTCTCGTCGCCGTAGCCGTGCTCGGTGACGTACGCGGTCATGGCCTTGAGCTCGTCCTGCGGCCGTAGCGTGGGCGGCGTCCACTCTGTGGTGCTCAACTCGGCTCACCTCCTGGTTCGTTGAGAGTAGGGGCCGGGTGTGTCACCCGGCCAGCAGGCACGGGCTACGACGGGCCGTGTCAGTAGCTGATGGTCGGGCCCTGGTCCTGCTGGATCTGCGGGACGACCTGGGCCTCGGCCTCACGGCTGCGGCTGACCTCGGCCTGCTCGGCGCGGACCGCCTCGTCGGCTTCGGCGGCGGCCCGGTTGCTCTCGGCCATGCGGTTGGCAATCTCGGTGAGCGCGCTGTGCGCCTTGTCGAGCTCCTCCTGCAGGTCGGCCAGGTGGGCGGGGAGCTGCTCGGTCTGCGGCGCCTGCTCGGCCTCGGCCTCCGGGGCGGCGGCCGCGCGGGCCTGCTCCGCCTTGAGGGAGTCCTCGACGTACTGACGCTCGTACGCCTCGCGCATCTGGTCCTCGGCCGTGGGACCGGTGACCGCCGACGCTTCCAGCTCCGGCGCCTGCTCCGGCTGCAGCTCCTCCTCGACGTCCTGCTCGGCGTCCGCCTCGACGGCCTCGGCCTGCTCGGGGCGCTCCTCGAACGTCTCGCCCTCCACAGCCCAGTCGAGCTCCGGGGCCTGGTCGAGGTCGTACTCCGGCTCGGCCTCGCGGGACTCGACGGTCTGCTCGCGCAGCTGCTGCTCGTACGCGGCGACCGCGGCCTCGACCTCGGGGTTCGGCTGAGCAACGTACGTGTTCTCGGCGGTGACCTGCTCGGTCTCCTCTTGCTGCAGCTCCTCCTCGACGTCCTGGTCGACGTTCTCCTCGACCCGCCAGGTCTCGCCCTCGACCTCCCAGTCGACAGCCGGCGCCTGCTCGGCGGCTGCGGCCTGCTCGGCCTCGATCCGCCGGTCCTCGTGGTACGCGGCGGCCTCGGCGGCAAGCTCGTCCTGGACGCGCTGCTGCTCGTCCTCTTCGGCCAGCTGCTGCGCGACGTCGTCCAGCTCCGGCGCCGACTCCTCGAACCCGGGCACGTCGCCCCAGTCGACGTCCGGCGCCTGGTCGAGGTCGACGTCGTCCTCGACCTGGACCTGGACCTCGGGCCGGGCCTCGACCTCGACCTCGACGGCGGCGCGGTACTTCTCCTCGTACGCGGCGAGCGCCTGGTCGACCTCTTCCTGCTCCTCGTGAGTGAGGGCGGGGGCCAGCTCGGCCTCCTCGCGCACGTCCGGGGCCTGGTCGAGGGTCTCGCCCTCGACCTCCCAGTCCAGCTCCGGGGCCTGGTCGAGGTCGTACTCGGGCTCGGCGACGAGCTCCTCGTCGACCTCCTGGTCCCGCTGCTGCTCGGCGTCCTCGACCTGCGCGTCCTGCTGGGCCTGGTCGTCGGCGCCACGGCGGGCCAGCTCGTCGCGGGCGGCCTCGGCGGCCTCGCGCGCCGGCGCGGTCTCCTCGTACCAGGCGGAGCGGGCCGCGTCGATCTGCTCCATGACCTCGACCCGGCTGGAGAGGTTGGCCACCAGGTCCTCGTAGCCGCGGGCCTGGGCCTCCAGCTCCGCGCGCTCGGCGGCGTCCTCGCACACGTCGGCGTCGGCCTGGGCCAGGATCGCCTTCTCCTCGTAGCGCAGGACCATCTGGCGGGCCTCGGACAGCTCCTCGCCCATGTGGGCGGGCGCCCACGACTTCTCGCGCTCGTACCGGTTGACCATCTCGCGCAGGGCGGCGTCGCTGGTCCGCGCAAGGGTCTCCTGGTCCTCGGTGCGGCCGAGGGCGGAGTGCGCGGCCTCCCACGCGGCGCGCTGCTCGACGGCGCCCTTCGCGGGCAGGCGGCCGATCGCGGTGTTCGGGGCGTCGATGTTGTAGAGCTCGCGGTATCCCTCGATGGTGCCCGCGCGGCGGGCCCACTCGGCGCGTTCGAGAACGTCCTCGGGCACGGGGCCGAGGTGGCGGACGGCCCACTCCGGGGGCTCCTCCGCCAGGCGCTCGCCCAGCACGTCGCGCCGGGCGTCCATGGCCTCGGCCAGCTCGCGGGCGACCATGCCCTCGAATCCGGGCATGTCCGGGGTGCGGTCACTCCAGCTGTGCCCGGCCGGGGCGTTCTCCGGCTGGCGGTTCTCCAGCTCCCGCTCGATCCGCCAGTTGATCAGACCGGCCACGGTGTCCGGCTTCGGAGACGTCATCGACGCGCAGGTGATGGCGTTGTGGAGCACGCGCCGCCCGTCGTGGCCGGCCAGCTCCGCCTCGCGCAGGGCCCGGTAGATGGTGCTCGGGTCCTGCTGGCGCATCTCCTTGTACTGGTCCTCGTTCAGCAGCTGCCGCAGCATCGGCTCGTACTGGTTGCGGACGTGCTCCTCGACGTAGTCCCGCCAGCGCGGCTCCAGCGCCGGGATCGACTCCGCCCAGTCCTGGCTCTCCCGCAGCTCCTGCAGCGCGGCCAGCTCGCCCCCGTCGCGCTCGACGGCGGCCTGCAGCATCGACATGGCGTCCTGGTCGAGGCCCTGGAGACGGTGCTCGTCGCCCGGGATGCGGCACGCGGCGAACGCACGGTTGTACCGCTGGGCGCGGGTGAGGCCCGGGTACACCTGCTGACGGCTCATCCCCTCCTCGACCAGGAGGTATCCGCCGTAGCCGACCGTGCGGCCCTGCACGGCGTTGACCGTGCCCGCGTACGCCAGGGCGACGTTCTTCTCCACGTACGAGCTGGGGAGCGTGACGGTGCCCGCGAGCCGCTCGGTGCCGTCGGCTTCGCGGCCGGCGACCCGGCGGGCGGTGAGCTGCCCGTCCTCGCTGATGCCGGTCACCCGGTAGACCCGCCGGTTCAGCACGAGCCGACCCTCGGAGTCCTTGAGCTTGGCGTCGTTCTCGCGGGTCTGGATCAGGTCGCCGACACCCGCGCGGTTGTCGTCGCCGAGCGGGAGGCCGTTCTCCTCGACCAGCCCGTACCGGACGAGCTGCGTACGGATTTCCCTGCTCAGCTCGGTGGCGCGGGCGTTGGTGGCGGTCATGACCACGGACTCGCGGTCGCGGAGGGTGTCCGCGACGTAGGCCCGGATGACCTCGGCCTTCATCTCCTCCAGCGTGCCGCCCTCGATGAGGCCCTGCAGCTCGTACGCCTCCAGCGCGCGGACGTCGCCGCGGCGCAGGGCCAGGGACGCCTTCGCCTCCCACTCGCGCACCGTGCCGTCCGGCTCACGGAACCGGCGCACGTTGCTGAGGCTGTAGTGCGGGCCTTCCTCGACCATGGAACGCAGCAGGCCACCGGCCTCGGGGGACTGCAGCTGCTGCTGGTCGCCGATCAGCACGAGCTTGGCTCCGGCCTGCTCGCACAGCTCGGAGATCTCGGTGATGTGCTTGGTCGAGGCCATGCCGGCCTCGTCGAGGACGACCAGGTCGCCCGACTGCAGACGGAACTTCTCCCGCTCGGCCTGGGCGCCCATGCCCTTGGAGTACATCAGGAAGCGTGCGGTGTTCTCCCTGATCTCGATGCCTTCCTCGCCGAGGACCTCGGCGGCGACGGCGGAGGGGCCGAGGCCGATCACGCGGCCTCCGGTGTGCTCCTGCCAGGCGCTGGCGACCACGCCGGTCGCGTAGGACTTGCCCGCGCCGGCGGGGCCCTCCACCACGCTGACCTTGCGGCTGTCGCCGAGGACACCGCGGACGACGTCGGCCTGGTCGGCGGTGACGCCGGACTCCTTGACCACCTGGTCGAGGACGGGCGGGGCCAGGCACGGGGCGCCGGTCTGGTGGGCGCGGGCCGCGACCCGGGCCTCGTCGCTGAGGTGCTCCTCCAGCGAGAACTTCTCGCTGGACATGGCGCGCGGGGAGAACACCGAGCGTCCGTCGCTCTCCCGGATGCGGGACGGAGCGTCGTCGATGATGCTCAGGCCGGCGGTCTGCACGACGCCGTACTGGCCCGACTTGAGAGCCTCGGTCGCCAGCTCGTTGGCGAGCGGTGCGAGCGGCACGTCGCGCGGGAGGCTGTCACCGAGCGTGGTGTTGATCTGCTGGATGAGCTCGCTGCGGTCCCACGTCGCGCGCTTGGTCTGCAGGGCCTCCAACGACTCCCGGATGACCTGCTCGCGGTCGAACGTGGGCGCGTCGACCTCGGCCATCCGCGTGTCGAACCCGACCCGCTCGGCTCGCTCCAGCGCACCGAGCAGACCCCCGTCGACCTTGCCCTCGGCGATCCGGGTAGCGCGCTCGATGCGGGCCTCGGCGGACTGATGCTCGTTCCGCTTCGGGTCGCGCGTGTCGAGCGTGGCCATCTCCTTGAGCCGCGTCTTGGTGTACGCGGACGGCTCGCGGCCGTGGTCCTGGACGTACTGCTCGTGCAGCTCCTCGTACCGGGCATCGATCTCGTACGACCGCTCCGACAGGGCGTTGAGCAGCTCGGGCTCGAACCCCTTGATCTCGCGGGCCATCCCGTCCGGGCGCATTTCGAACACCACGGGGAGATCCCGCTCGATGGCCTGCTCCATCGTCCGCTCGAACACGGCGGCCGCGGCCTCGCGGGCGTTCTTCACGGACCGCGAGTCGAGGGTCACGAAGTGCTCGTTCCCGTCCTCGTCGAGCACCTTGATTTTGTTGAGAACTGCCACATGGGCGTGCAGCTGAGGGTCGCCCGCGCGCGAGACTTCGTGGGTGAAGATGGCGGCGGTGAAGCCGGTGGAGTCGACGTACCGGCCGGTCGACGGACGGTCGCCCTTCGCCTTGCCGTGGTAGCCGATGCGGCCGAGGCCGGCCTCCTCCTGGAAGGTCTTCATGGCGGCCGCGATGCCCTCGTTCATCGCGGCGCGGACCGTGGCGGCGTCCTCGTGACGGCCGGCGGCCTCCAGCGCGGTGAGGTAGGTGGAGACCGACTTCTGCGCCGAGTAGGTGTGATCGAAGTACATGGCCGGAGCGTTCTGTCCCTTGTCCCGCTCCTCCCTCCGGATCTCCGCGATGCGCTCCGGGTCGGCCTGCGGCTCCTTCGCCAGGCGGTCGTCGATCCGCCGCTCGACCGTGCGGAACTCGTAAGGCTTCCGACCGCGCCGGGCGCTCGCCTCGGCATCGCTCATGAGCTTCTGCGCGGCCGTGCCCGTGATGCCGTTCTCGTCGATGTACGCCTTCGCGGCACCGATCGCCTGGCGGTACTCCTCGGGGTGCGCGTGCTTCCCGAAGATCGCGCGGATGTCACGTTCGGTAGCGGTCGCGCCTTCCTCGACGCCCCACTCGGTGACGCCTTCGCCGATCCACACGGCAAGCGGAGTGCCGTGTTCCGTGCCCTTGGCGTAGTAGCCCTCCGGGCCGTCGAGACCCTGCTCGACGTCGGCCTGGTGCTCGCCCTGGCACCCCGAACCGGAGAGCAGGTAGTTGAGCCCTGCCTCTCCGCCCGAGATCCTCGTGATGCGTAGCACGAGCACGAGGATACGCGATCAAGAGCGGCAGCGACACCGACAAATTAAGAATGCCTAGGTGTGTTATGTAGTAGACGTTGTAGCAGGGAGATTCGAGGCGGTGGGAGAGGGGTTGATCGGTGAGGTTGAGAGGGGGATAGGTGCTGATGAGGTGCGGCGTGCTGTTGCTGTGGGGGTGAGGTTCGGAAGGATTCGGTCGGGACTGTGGAGACGGGGCCGGGAGAGCGCGAGAGGGTGGCGTAGCGCCTCTCGCAAGGAGAGGTGCTCGACGGGCCTGCACGGGCCCTGTACGCTCGGCCAGAGACGACATGAGGCCCGACCCCGGACGTGGGGGCGGGCCTCGACTGTTACCACGAGTGATTTCGGCGGCGGGGATTCTGCCGCGCGCTTCGCGCGCCGGCGCCGGGCCGCGCCCCGTGTCCACGGGGAAAACGTCCGGTCCACACGCGCCCGGGTCCGCGCGGCGGCGGGCCCCGGCGGGCGGGGTCAGCTCCCCGTGTCCACGGGGGAATCCCCGGGCTCGTCGACCTCGGACGGGCGGGGTTGGGGGAGGGTGACGGCGGGCTCGACGGCGGCGGGGGCGTCCTCCGCTTCGGCGTCCGGCTCGGTGCCGGCGGCGGCGTCCTGGTCCTCCTCGCCGGGGAGGGTGAACGGCTCCCCGCACACTCCGCAGATGATCGGACCCTCCGCCAGGACCTTCGGGGTAACGGGGAACGCCCGGGGGTCGGGGCGGCACCCGCACGTCACCTTGACCCGCTTCCCGGCCGTCCCCCCGGGGGTCTCCGGCTCGGTGGGCTTCTCCTCCTCGGGGTCGGCCTGGTCGGCTCCGCCGAGGCCGGGGAGGGCGGCCCCGTCGATCTGCCGGATGACGGACGCGTACCTCTTGCGGCTCGCGTCGGTGAGCGCGGCATTGGAGAAACCCAACGACTTCTCCGACTTCCGCGGTGGCTCCAGTCCGGTCTCCCGGGCCAGCTGCGCGAACTCCTTGCGGTGCCACCGGGGGTCACCCTTGGACACGTCCTGGATCTTTCGAACATGGGCCAGCGCGTGGGCGGCCTCGTGCAGCAGAGTCTTGAGGACCTCCTCCCCTCCGTCGCGGATGGTCTCGCCCGCGACGAACAGCTCCGCCAGGCGCTGCTCCTCCTCCGCCACGGCCCACCGGTCGGCCCAGTGGTGCCCGCGGGTGACGAACTGCCGGCGGCGGGGTGCGCCGGTCGAGACGCTCGGCTTCTCGACCTGGCGGCGGGGGATTCCGGTTCCGGTGATGAACAGGACCGGCGGGAGGTCCGGGTGGTGCTTCTGGATCTGCGTCCAGCACTTCTCCAGCGCGGCGATCAGGCGGGTGCCCTCGCGGCCCGGGTCGGTCTTCGGATCGGCCATGCGGGTCTCCTTTCCCCGTGTGCACGGGTTTTGATCATCCTGCGGGTGGTGCCAACTGTTACCGGGCTGGGGTCAGAAGAGGGCGTCCTGGACGGCGCCGCTGGGGTTACCCGCTGCAATCGCGGCGGCGATGGCGGCCTCGACGTCGGCGCCGGTCGCCTGGGCGGTGAGGATCGCGTCGCGGATGGCGACGGCCCGTCCGTCCGGGCCGCGCACGTCGCTGAGCGCGTGCCCGGCCCGGTGGGACCTCGCGTAGTAGTCGCGGATGTTGTCGAGCCGCTCGCCCGCCACCCAATGGGCGGTGAGCTGACAGCTCGACTCGTCGCAGGTGTGGCGGACGACGTGGCCCTGGGGGAGGGCGGCGGCGCCGTGGGCGATGACGTAGCCGAGGACGTGGGCGGTGACCACGCGGGAGGTGCCGGCCTTCCTCGACCCGGCCCGCAGCTTGCCGTGCCCGGAGCTGCTGATCGCGCCGAGGAAGTACGCGCACCGGTCCGGGCCGCGGTCGTAGACCTTGGCCCGGTAGCGCTCGACGGTCGCGGCGTCGCCCGCCAGGGCGGCCCACGGGACGGGTGCCTGTTCCGTCGTCATCTCCGGCTCCTCCTCGTCCTGGTGCTCGTCGGCTACCCGTGGTGGGCCCGGCCGGTGCCGGCGCAGTGCCCGCACTGGCCGTTCCCGTCCGCGTGGCCGTTGCGGCATGTGGCCATCTCGCCCATGACCAGGGTGGTCAGCCACCCCAGTTGTCCGGGCTGCACGAGCGCCTGGTGCTGCTCGCCGGTCGCCGGGTCGGTGACCGTGACGGCCACGGTAGCGGTGCCCTCCGGGTCGGTGGGGTAGGTCTCGGCCAGCTCCTGCAGGGCGGCCGTGAACAGGACGGCGGACTGCTCCTCGGTGGGGTCGATGGTCGTCATGGTCACCATCCCCACTTGTCGTACTCCTGGCGGACGTACGGGCGGTGGGACGGGTCCCACTCGATCGCGCCGGGTCCGTACTTGCCCTCGTGGGTGTCGTGCTCGCGGTCGAACTCGGCCAGCTTGTGGGCCAGCTGGACGGCGTCGTTCAGGAAGTCCTCGGCGTCCGGGTACGCGATCGACAGCCGGTCGGCCAGGGCCGCGCGGCGGAGCAGGTAGAGCCGCTCCTGGTACTCGTCGGGCTCGTACGGCTCGCCCGCCATGGACGCGGTGGCGGCCTCGACCTGCAGGCGCTGGGAGAGCTCGGTGAGGCTGGCGGCCTCGCTGAGCATGTCGGGGGCGACCTTGTACGCCACTTCGGGCGACGGTGCGTCGAATCCCTCGCCGGTGATGGGGTTAGGCACGGGCGGTCTCCTCCTCGGTGGCGTGCGCGTCGTCGAGCGGCTCGCGCAGCTTGTTCACGGCCTGGCGGGACATCTGGGCGAGCCTGCCCAGTTCGGCGTCGCTCGTCTCGGGGCTGCCCTCCCACGCGAACGCGCGGTACAGGCGGGAGTAGATGCCGGCGCGGGCGGCCTTCACGGTCTTCTCGGCCTCGGCGCGGGCCTGGCCGAGGGCGGCCAGCTCGTCGAGGACCTGTTGACGGAGCGCGGTCCGACGCTCGTGTCCGGTGTAGCGGCCCACGCCGAGCAGCACGATGCCCTCGGCGGCCGCGGCCGCGCGGGCGGTCTCGGGGAAGGCTTCGAGCTCGGTGTCGGTGGTCTCGGTGGTGACGGCGGTGGGGTGCTTGTCGAGCCACTGCTCGACGGGCACGAGCGGGCGTCCGGCGGCCTGGTCGAGGCGGTGCTGGTACAGGTACGCGCGAGTGCCGATCAGGCCCGCGTGGAAGCGGTGGGCGTCCTGGTCCTCGATGCCGTAGTGCGCGGCCAGGTCGGGCCAGAAGTCTCCTTGGCGCCGGAGTCCCATGCGGACCAGGTGCTCGGCCTCGTTGTCGAGGGTCGCGTTGCTGGCGGTGGCGACGTGGTCCTGGATGATCCGGGGGAAGACGCGGGCGGCGTCGCTGACCTCGATGAGCCAGGGGCGGCGGCCCTCGGGGGCGTTGCGGTCGCGGTGGCACGCGCGGCCGATGTCGAGGCCGGCGGACGCGGCGACGGCGGACCAGTCGAGGTCCTCGGTGCCGGGGACGGGGACCAGGTGGTCGAGCAGGGTCTGCGCGAGCGGGGCGACCTCGTGCGCGAACGCGTTGCCCTCGGCCACGTCGTGGAACGGGCGCTCGTCCACTCCGGAGTCGATGACCCAGTACATGACCTCGGGGACCCCCTGCCAGTGGCTGGGGGCGAACAGGGCGCCGGGGTAGTAGCCCTCCTCCTTGTCGCTGCGGCGGTAGTCCGAGCAGTGGAAGGACAGTTCCCCGGTGCGGGTGTTCAGCACGATGTGCTGGTAGTGCCCGGCGTTGGCGCCGAGCGGAGTCTCGCCGCGGCCCTCACGGGCGAGCCACGCGCGGATCGCCTCCTTGTCGGGGAGCGGGGGGACCTCGGCCTCGGTGGTCTCGTGAACGGTCACGGTGGGCGCCTTGTGTGTCGTCATGTCAACCAGGTTGACGCCTGCCCTGATGCGGCGTCAACCGGGTTGACAAGGTTGGCCGGTTACTCGACCGGTGGCCGGTTCTACTGCTTCCGGCCCTGCAGCTCCTCCAGCTGGCGGCGGGCCTCGCGCTCGCCCTCCTGGGCGTCCCGCACCTTGCCGTCGAGCTCGCGGAGCTGGCCGTACAGCTCCCGCGCTTCTCCCTCCAGCGTGGTGACGCGGGCCTCCCGGGTCGTGGCGGCGGTGGTCAGCCGCTCGACCTCCTCGCGCAGGGCCTCGACGACGGAGTTGGCGGCCGCGACCTTGGTGTCCGCGTCGGTGGCGGCCTGGCGGGCGGCCTGCTGGGCTTCCTCGACCTTGCCGTTCGCCTCGACCACGCGGGCGTTGGCGTTCTCGACGTCCGCCAGGGCCTTGGCCTTCACCGCGCTGGCGGCGGCCTTCTCCTGCTCGACGACGTCCTCCATCTCCTTCACCCTGCGGTCGGCCTCGACCCGGGCCTTCCCTGCCTTGTCCTCAGCGTCCGCGACTTCCCGGGCGGTGCGCTCCTCGACCTCGACGACCTTCTGCTCGGCGTCGGCCTGCGCCTGGGCGACCTGCTCGTCCCGGTCCTCCTCGGCGGCGGTGATGGCGGCCGCGGCCTCCTCCCGGATGCGCTCGACCTCCGCCCGGAACTTCTCCTTCGCCTCTTCGAGCTGCCGGAATGCCTCCTCCGTCGCCTCGTCCGCCTCGGCCTTGGCCTCCTCGGCGTTCTTCGCGCGGCGCTCGGCGGCCTTGCGGCGGTCGCGCTCGTCGACGAGCTCCTTCTGCGCCTCGGCGATCTCGTGGTCAGCCCTGGCTGCGGCGCTGGCGACCTCGGCCTCGACGGCCTCCGGGTCGTTCATCTGCTCCATGAGCTGCAGGTAGCGGGGGAGCTCCGCCCCCAACTTCTTCACCGCGTCGAGCACCGACTCGCCCACGTGCAGGCGGGTCTTGGCTGCACCGGACACCGGGCGGTCGAGGTCCTCCTCGACGACCTGGGCGCTGGGGCCGGCGGACGGGCTGCGGTGCTTGGCCTTCCACGCCGAGGCGGCGTTGTGCCCGGGGTCGTCGCAGTACCTCGGCCGGGTGCCGCGCACGGTGGGGTCCTTCGGCACGCGGGTGCGGTGGCAGTCGGGGAACGCGCACTCGTCGGCCGGCTTCTCGGTGGCCTGCTCGGCCTGCTGCTCGCTCATCTCGGGCTCCTGCTCGGTTGTCGGGACGGTCAGCCTGCTGTGAGGAACGGTCCGGATGGCGCCCTGGCAACGGGCGGGAAGCGACTCGTTCGCGGGCTCTTTGCGCTGGTCGGAGGGGGTTTTCGCTACCCCCTCAGTCTAATGCATTGCAATGCATTACGTCAATGCAATGCATTGCGGTGATGGAATGAAATGGAATGGATTGGAGGGGCGGAAAGATCGCCACCGGCTCCGCCGTGGTCGCCGCGACGGCCTTGGGCGGTGGGTCCCCGCGGCGGCCGGCCCACCACCGACGACACGCTCCTCGGCCACGACGAGACCGGGACCGACGCGGAGCGACCACACCCGCCGCCACCACATCGCGGCAGCAGCTGCTCCCCCTCGGCCACGGCCGGCGGTGCGGTCTCCTCACGCGCCCGTCATGCGCGACGGCGGGAGTACGGCGGCCCACCCAACTCCGGCCGGGCTGACGGTGACCGGTCCGCCACCGACCCCCCTCCCTCCGCCGCTAGCCGTCTTTCACACCCCGAATCACCCGCAGTCGCGCACGCGGCAGGCCACGGAGGATTACGGAGCTCAGGCGCCCCACAGACGGGCCGCGGGCCGCGCTCGACGGCCCCCTTCGACTGCGCCGGGGGAGGTAACAGTCACCAGGTCTGACCTGGGGAAGTTCTAAAAATCCGACCTCAAATGAGGGCCCGAAACCGGAAGCCCAGCGGGAGCAAGTTGGTACCGAAGGGGAGCTTCCGCGACGGAGCAAGCTATCGGCGAAGACGGTCTTCGCCGCCTCGGCCCGGGGGTGCCGAGGACCTCCTCGACCGAGGGCGGCCGGGGAGGGAGAACCTGCTCAACTGCCCATGCGGGCCTGCCCGCTGTGCCAGGATCGCCGCATGATCGATCTGGGCGTACGTGTCGAGTTCTACGAGCAGGTGATCGACGGCGAGCCTCCCAGGGGCTACCTCGGCCACGTCGAGCGAACCGAGGGCTACCGCGCCGTGGCGGTGCCGGCGGTGGGCGAGCGCATCATGGCGGCCTCGCTGCGGGTGGCAGACCGCGACTCTGCCGTGCTCCTGCGCGGACCCGAGCAACTGGTCGTGCGGTTCGTCGAGCACCACCTAGTCCCCGAGCGCGACGGCGCGGTCCCGGCCTGGTGGGACAGCTACGACGAGCCGGGCGCCACCGTGGTGCTCCACGTCTCCCTGGGCACGTCGCGCGGCGGTGAGTTCCTGCAGCGGATGGTCCGCCAGTTCGTCGTGGACGGCTGGCAGTGCACGGGCCCGGAGGGCTCGGAGCTGTGGGAGTACAGCCTGCAGGCGCGCGAGGAACTGCGCCGGTAGGTCAGTGGGCCGCGGGCTCGATCTGGCGCGGGAGGCGGCTGGCTCGGAGCTCCTGCAGGTCCGGGATGTGGTTGTAGAGGGTGCCGACCGAGACGCCGAGGATGCGGGCGATGCTGGCGACGCTGTTCTCCGGGTTGGGGAGCATGTCGCGGGCGGCGCGGATCAACTCGGCGTTGACCACGGTCGGGCGGCCGCCGGTCTTGCCCCGGGCCCGCGCGGCGGCCAGGCCCTCGTTGGTGCCGGCCACGATGAGCTCGCGGATGAACTCCGCCAGGGCGGCGAACACGTGGAAGATCAGGCGGCCGCCGGGCGTCGTGGTGTCGAGGGACTCGTGCAGGCTCTGGAAGCCGATGCCGCGAGCGCGGAGCTCGGCGACCATGTTCACCAGATCCTGCAGGGACCGGCCGTAGCGGTCGAGGGACGGCACGACGAGCGTGTCACCTTCCGCGAGGAAAGCGTGGCAGGCTTTGAGCTCGGGACGCTCGGCGTTCTTCCCCGACTTCTTGTCGGCGAAGATGCGGCGGCACCCGGCGGCGGTGAGACTGTCGAGCTGGCGGTCGAGCAGCTGGCCCTTAGTCGAGACGCGGGCGTACCCGATCCTGATGTTCGTCAGGACGGCCGGAGCGGCTGCGAGCAGATCGTCGGGTTCGTAGAGCGTCGTCACCCGCTGATCCTCTCAGAAAAGGGTCATCGGAGGGTTTCTGACGGTCCGGGTTTTTGACGGGGTTTTTGACGGCGCGTCGGGGTGATTCGGGCCCTCGACCGGCACCCGTCAGAAAACGATGGTTTTTTGACGTCGAACAAGCCGCTGCGTCGCGCGGCGGGGGGTGTCCGCTTTCGGGCCGAGGATGCCGCTCGTGAACACCACGGTGAAGAACACGAAGTCGATGTCCCTCTGGCAGATCCTCAAGGCGGCGCTCTCCGAGATGGAGGACTGGGTTGTCGTGCTCGGCCTCACGCTGCTGGCGGTCGGGATGCTGCGGGTGGGCTGGTCCGTCGTCTCCCCGGGCGCGCTGTTCGTCTGGGCGGTCGCCGGGGTCGGCCTCTCGGAGCGGAGCCGCGTCCGGCGCGGCCGGCAGACGCGGGGAGGGGAGGGAGTCGCGCGGGGCTGAGTCCTGATCCGCACACGACGAAGGCCCGCGCCACGGTGCGGGCCTTCGTCGTGCAGGTCATGGTCTGGGCGTTCAGCGGCCGGTCGCGGTACGGCCTGGCGGAATCCGCAGGCCCTGGTACCCCGGGCCGAGGCCGCGCCGCTGGCGGGGCCGGATCGGAGTCGGCGGTACGACGGGCTGCTCCTGGTGCTCCTCGACGTCGGGGCCGGCCGGTGCGTCCTCGCCGGGCGGGAGGCCGAGGCGTTCACGGAGCTGGGCCAGCTGCTGCCTGACGGCGAGCATCGCCGCGGCGGCGTCGGGGTGCGCGGCCGCCAGGGCGAACGCGGTGGTCTCCATCGCCTCGACCGCGTCCTCGACGGCGGCCGCGCTCCACGCGTCCGGGGTGCCTGCGGCGTCGTGCAGCTCGCACGCGGCATCGGCCAGGGCCTCGGCCCGCTCGGCGACACCCGGCGCGGCGACGGTGGGCAACGACTTCACGTCCTGATCAACGACGTCAGGCGGCGGGAGGAACGGCGGGGGCGGCCGGGTAGTCCGGGTGGTGCTTCCACTCGTCGGCCATCGCGTACAGCTCCTGCAGGACGCGCTCGGCCTCGTCGGTGCCCTCGGACGCCACGGCGTGGGCGTGGTCATGGCTGAGGCCGGCGGCCTTGAGCCTGGCGTCCACGTACGCCTCGTGGCCGTGGGGGTGCTGCTCGTCGCGCTGGTCTTCGAGGCGGTCGCGTACGAACTGGTAGATCCGTACGCCGGTCTGCAGGTCCACGGTGCGGGGCTCCTTCGTCGGCCTCGTCCGGTCGGGCGCCGGGGGCCACTCCCCTTATATAGGGGACGGCCCCGGCGGCGGGCAGCATCGGCCGGACGTCGCCCGCGCCGCCGGGGCGCTCCTCCAGTCTCCCCTACGCGGCGGCCTCGCCCGCGCCGGCGGGCAGCAGCTCCTCGTCGAGGTCGCGGTGGACGGCCTGGACGCGGAGCTCGTCGAGGTGGTCCATGTGCGCGGCGGCCCGGGAGGCAAGAACAGGTGCTCGATGACGTCCGCCCCCGCACCCGACCGCGATGGTCACGGTGGCGTCGTCGTCGGCCTGGGCGAGCAGCTGGTACGCCGCGGTGACCATCGCGGCGAGCAGGGCCTGGGCGCCGGGCGTGCGCATCACGGCCCGCTGCACGCGGGGGTCGCGGGCGTCGAGGTCGCGCAGGGCGGGGTCGAGGTACGGGTCGGTGAGGTGACGGGCGTCGAACATCAGGGCACAGGTCGGCCGGGGCTTGCTGTGCCCGTAGCCGAAGCTCACGATTCGCAACTGGGGCATGGCCCTACGGTCGGGCCAACCCCGCCTCCAGCGCTACGGACTTCGTGGTGTTGCCCGTTGCCAATCCGCGGGCCCTGGTGGCTGCGGGTTCGGCGGTAGTCCAGCGGGCGGGCGATCACGGACGCGAGAATGGGCCCCCTGTGTCGAGGTCAACTCAGGGGGCCCTCAATGGTGTTCTTGCTGTTCCAGCTGCTCGGGCGCAAGTGGACGTGGCGGGTGATCGGCGCCTTCGTGCTGTTCGCCATGGTGGCCGGCTGCCTCCACAGCTGACCGGTCAGGACAGGCCGAAGTCTCCCGGGCGTCCGGCCGCGACGCGTGCGCCGGCCAGCTTGCCCTCGCTCGCGGCGACGGCCAGGGCGGCGGCCTGCTCGACCTCGGGGGCGTCGTGGCTGCCCGCGACGTCTCCGCCGAGGAGCAGGACCTGGTGCCCGTCGAGCACGGCCTTGACCCATCCCGCGGGCGGCCTGGGGAGCGTGCCCGCGTAGAACTTCTCCCCGGTCGGCGTCAGGACGGCCAGCTGCAGGTCGCGGCCGTGGGGCTGGAACACCGCGACCCACTCGGCCAGCGGCTCGGCGTCGAGCTCGGCGGTGACGAGCTGGAAGCCGTTCTCCAGCAGGGCCTGCATGAACACGTTGCGCGGCTCCGACCCGTACGTGCCGGAGTCGGTGAACGGCGTCATCACCATGCGGGCGACGAGCACGGGCGTGCCCTCGACGATGCCCGCGACCATCGTCATGTCGAGCCCGTCCTCGGGCTGCACGAGCGCGGCCTCGGCCTCGGCGTTCAGCTCGATGATCCTCGACGGCGCACAGCGGTCGTGCACGAACCAGATCCCGCCGGCGCCCACCGGACCCCTGCCCAGCACCACGTTGATCGGCTCGGCGTCGAGCGGCTGCTGGCACTCGATGCATGTGCCCTCGGTGATGCCGCGGGCCTGCACGGCCATCTGCGGGCCGAGGGCCTGCTCGACCTCCGGGCTCATCCGTACGGCCAGCGTCATGGCCTGCTCCCCTCCGTTGTGCCGATGACCTCGGCGTTCTCGTTCTTCCGCCACCGTACCGGCGTGGTCCTGGTGCTCATGCCGACATCGTCCCGCGCGGGCTCACCCACGGCCGAGGGCCTTGCGGGCGGCCTTCTCGGCGCGGGCCCTGGCCAGGGCGGCCCGGTGGGTGGCTTCGGCCGAGGCGAACACGGGGCGCTCGATCCGCTGGCGCTCGGCCTGCTCCTCGATGTGGACGTGCTCCGGCTGCTGGGCCCAGCGGCGTGGCTCGGCCGGCGCGGAACCGCGAACCTCCGGCTGCTCGAACCGGTGCAGGCCCCACCGCTCGCGGCGGTCGGCCCGCTCGGCCAGGCGCTGCTCGACCCGGGCGGCCTCGCGCTGCCGGTCCAGCTCACGGGCCTGCTCGACGCGTGCCCGCATCCGCGCCCGCTGCTCGGGCGTCGCCTCGTCCCACGCCTCGACGTGGGCGGCCACCTTCACCTCGCGGCGGCGTCCGTAGCCGTGGGCGTTCTTCCGGTCGTTGATGAGCCGCCACAGGCGCCACGCGGCCAGGCGGCCCATGTTCTCGGCCTGGAACGTGATCTCGCCCCACTCGTTCCGCTTCACGATGTTGCTCGTGAGCAGCTCGACGAGCTCGGACTCGGTCGACCGGCGCAGGGCGATGGTCACCGTGTGGTGCAGGTCAGACCACGAATCTCCCGTGATTGACCGGCTGAGCTCCTCCGGGGTGCCGGAAGGCAAGAACACCACCCCACGGCCGAGTTGGGCCCTCCACGAATGCCACACACGGCGCATGACGCTTCTGGCAACGGCGCTGACGTCGTCTCCGAACGCCTGGCCAGTCTTCTTTCCAGTCGCCGCCGAAGGCGTCGTCTTTGTCTTTTCCATCCCTTCCGACCAGATCAGCCCACTACTACCGGTAGATGAAGAACCAACTAGTTGTGTGAACCCCTTCGCGTATAGAGGAGACGCTTTGCCATTAACCCCAAGTGCCATGAGGCGGTGAACTCGGGCGGTCATCTCGGCGGCGCGGTCGCGGTCGGCGACGGCGATGCAGCGGAGGTCCGGGGCCGGGGCGGGCTTCACCACGGCGGGGGCCACCAGGGCGGCCGTTGGCTCCTCTACGGGCTCCCAGCCGGGCCAGGCGTCGACCTCGGTCTCGGCGGCCAGAGAGGCGCGCTGCCACTCGGTCCGGATCGACTGGGCGACGGCGGCGGCCGGGCTGTCGGCCGGGTGCTCCCAGCGGGGAGCGGCGGCCAGCTCGGTGATGAGCTGCTGGGTCTCCTGGTTCTCTCCGCGTACGACGAACGGCTCGACGGCCGGGGCCGGGCGGGCCGCCAGGCGGCCGAGGGCGGCGTCCTCGTACGGGTCCTCTGCCTCGGGGAGGTCCCAGACACGCAGCTCGCGCATGAGGTCCTCGGGGAGGTCGGAGGGGATAGCATCGGCGCGCAGGCACAGCGCGTACACCGCGCGGCGGCCGGGCGCCGGCTTCTGGACCTGCTCCGCGAAGCCGAGGCGGTACAGGCCCTTGAGGTCGTCCCAGTACCGGTCCGTGCCGACCTCGTACACACACGCGTAGCGCTCCGAAAGGGCGACTCCCCCGTCCACCTGCGTAGTGCCGTACCGGCCCTCTACGCGGCCGGTCATGGGGTCGAGGCGCTGGGAGTTGAGGAACTTCGCCAGGCGGAACTTCGTCTCGGGGAGGATTCCGCGGTACCGCGCGATCTCCGCGATCCGGTACCAGGTGGTGAGCTTGAGCACGGGGGCCCGCAGGACAAGCACGGGGCTTTCCTGGGTACCTGCATCCGTACGCGACACGCCGGGCGCGGCCGAGCCGGTGGACACACCGGCATTTGGGCGCACTGGGCTGACACCGCAGCTGTCCGCTACGATGGGGACACCACCTTCTGGGGCCTATAAAGCGACAAAAACGGGACCCTCCGACGGAGGGCCTGCTGGGAAATGAACCGGGAAACCGGCTCTGACCTGGGCTTTTTTAGGTTCTTAGGTGGCCTCCTGTTCTTGTGTGGCGGTCGAGTTGGCGC
>NZ_JBIAMB010000039.1:0-36690 GCF_042873895.1 Streptomyces sp. NPDC004435
ACTGCAGGGGGGACCCTGTGGGAGAGTAGGACGCCGCCGAACAATCATTGTGGGAAAGCCCCGCACCTTCTGGTGCGGGGCTTTTCTGCGTTCACAGGACATTTGCCGGAGCAGTGCCGGCTCGCTCGCCATGTCCGGTGCCCTCAATGCCCTTGAGGCCGAAGGCCCTAGGGCCTTCGAGGCGCCGGTAAGGGGTCCTGGGCCGCCTCTGTCGGGGTTGCCGTAGTCCCCTGCCGGGGAGTGAGTCGTACTGCCGTGGAGGGGGCCTTGTGGGCTTTCCCGGGACGAGAATAGCTCCCGTCCTCGGTGCCTTGGGGCGGAGGACGGGAGCTTTTCGGGGCGGGGTGGATCAGTGCTGGGAGGGGGACTCGGCGGCCTTCGTGAGTTCCACGTCCAGGGCCTCGCGGCGGATGCGCTGGTCCACGTAGAGGAGGACGGAGACGCCGGCGGCGATCGGGTACGTGAGAGAGCTGCTGATGATTCCGCCGACGGCCATCACGATCAGATAGGTCCAGGTGAGCTCGAAGGCGGAGCCCGTGCCGACGCCGTCGACGGCGAACGCGATCGCCGTGAACGGGATCGCCAGGACCCAGGTGAAGACGGTGATCAGGAGCTGGGCCAGCAGCGTGACACCGAAGATCCGCCACCAGGAGCCGGTGACCAGCTTCGCGGAGCGCTTCAGCGCCGGGACGATGCCCTGCCGCTCCAGCATCAGGGCCGGGGAGGCCAGACTGAAGCGGATCAGCATCCAGACGACCACGAGGAAGGCCGCCGCACCGCCGAAGAAGGCCAGCGTCGCGCCGCCCGCACCGCCGAGCAGCAGCCCGGGAAGCATGGCCACGAACGCGAGCAGCCCCGCGGCCAGCGGCAGCGCCAGCGACAGCAGCAGGAGCTGCGGCAGACGGGGGCTCGCCTCGCGCCACGCCTCGGAGAGCGTCACCGGGCGGCCCAGGATGGCCCGGCTCACCACCACCGTCAGCAGGGCGCTGACGAAGACAGCGGCCGCCACCGACACCAGCATGGTCGGCGCCAGCTCGTTGAAGGACGCCCGCAGGTACGCGGAGGCCGCCTCCAGCTGCTCAGCCGGGGTCGCGTCCGCGTGCAGCTTCGGCGCGTCCGTGGACAGATAGCGCTGGACGAACATCAGGGCGACCTGGGTGACGACGGCCACGGGCACCGTCACCGCCAGAACCGTCCGCCAGTAGCGGCGCAGCGTCGCGACCGAGGCGTCGAGGATCTCGCCCACACCCAGCGGGCGGAGCGGGATCACACCCGGCTTCGGGGCCGCCGCGGCGCCATGGCCGCCACCGCCCCCCTGCGGGGGCTTCGCCCAGGCGCGGCCGGGAGCCGGCGGGCGGGTGCGGCCGGCCGTCGGCGGGGACCACCGGCCGGCGGGCGGCTGGTCCTTCGACCACTGGGACGCGGAGTCGTGCGGCTCCGTCGGGGAGGACTGCCCGGGGATCGCGGGGGCGTCGTCCTGGCCGTCGGAAGGGGCGGATCCGGGCTTGTTCCGGCCCGGAGTGTCGTTCACGGTCGTCCACCTCGGCGGATTGGGTCGCGGTGCCGGTCGGCGAACCGGCTCGGTCACGGCGGCCGTCCACGGTCGGGCGGCGGGCCGGCTGCCATCGTGTCATGAGGGCCCCCGGCATGGGCCGGAGCGGAACCCCTTCTCGTACGGGGATACGAAGGTTGTTCCGGAACGTGGGCGTTCGGCTTCCGGCGAGGTACGGTTCTGGGCGACCGCGGGGGCACGGGGGTGACAGTCGTTACTGGCGGCGGAGCGCGCGTACACGGGGAGTCAGGGCGCCCGTCCGAGGCGTTGTCGCAGGTCAGTGAGGTATCTCACCAGCCGCCTTGAGACTGATACGGAAATGGGATGATGTCGATATGAAGGGACGCGTTCTCGTCGTCGACGACGACACCGCACTGGCCGAGATGCTCGGGATCGTGCTCAAGGGTGAAGGGTTCGAGCCGTCGTTCGTCGCGGACGGCGACCGGGCTCTCGCCGCATTCCGGGAAGCCAAGCCGGACCTGGTACTGCTGGACCTCATGCTGCCCGGACGGGACGGCATCGAGGTGTGCCGGCTCATCAGGGCCGAGTCAGGCGTACCCATCGTGATGCTGACGGCCAAGAGCGACACCGTCGACGTCGTCGTGGGCCTGGAATCCGGGGCCGACGACTACATCGTCAAGCCGTTCAAGCCGAAGGAGCTCGTCGCCCGCATCAGGGCACGGCTGCGGCGCTCCGAGGAGCCCGCACCGGAGCAGCTCACCATCGGTGACCTCGTCATCGACGTGGCCGGACACTCCGTGAAGCGCGACGGGCAGTCGATCGCCCTCACGCCGCTGGAGTTCGACCTGCTGGTGGCGCTCGCGCGCAAGCCTTGGCAGGTGTTCACCCGCGAGGTGCTCCTGGAGCAGGTGTGGGGCTACCGGCACGCCGCCGACACCCGGCTGGTGAACGTGCACGTCCAGCGCCTGCGCTCCAAGGTCGAGAAGGACCCGGAGCGTCCGGAGATCGTGGTGACCGTCCGGGGCGTCGGCTACAAGGCGGGACCGAGCTGATATGAGCAAGGGCAGTACTGCCCCGGAGTCCCCGGACCCCGGGGGCCGTACGGGGCGGGCTGCCGGACCGGGACGGGGGGGCTCGCGTTCCGGCCGCCTGATACGCGGTGGACGAATGCTTCAGGACGGTACGCCGGGCGGCCGGGTCTTCCGGATCGTCGCCCGGCTCGTCCGCAGGCCGCTGCTGCCCGCCGTACGGCTGTGGCGACGGAACATCCAGCTGCGGGTCGTCGCGGGCACCCTCCTGATGTCCCTCGGCGTGGTGCTGCTGCTGGGCCTCGTCGTCATCGGCCAGGTCCGCAACGGACTGCTGGAGACCAAGGAGAACTCCGCCCAGATCCAGGCCGCCGGCGGGTTCTCCGCCGCGCAGGACCGGGCGGCCACCACACCGTCCGTACCCGGCCAGGACGGCGTCCGGGCCGGATCCTCCGTGAACTGGCGCTCCACCCTTGTGGAGCAGCTCGCCAGCGGTGGCCAGAACGCGTTCAACGTGGTGGCGCTGTCGCTGGACTCCGACGACACCGCGAGCCGCGGCGCCCGCGCCTCCGGCGAGGTCGATCCCGCGCGGTCCGTCCCCGTCGCCCTGCGGCTCTCCGTCGGTCAGGGCAGCGGGCCCTTCCAGAAGTTCGGGCGGATCCACTACACCAGCGACAAGCCGTCCGAGCCGGGGCTCCTGATCGGCAAGCGGCTCAACGACGCCGAGGGCAAGCAGTACGAGCTGTACTACCTCTTCCCGCTGACCCAGGAGGAGGACTCCCTCGACCTGGTCAAGACGACCCTGGCGACCGCCGGACTCTTCGTGGTGGTGCTCCTCGGCGCGATCGCCTGGTTCGTGGTGCGGCAGGTCGTCACCCCCGTACGGATGGCGGCCGGGATCGCCGAGCGGCTCTCCGCCGGCCGGCTCCAGGAGCGGATGAAGGTCACCGGCGAGGACGACATCGCGCGCCTCGGCGAAGCCTTCAACAAGATGGCCTCGAACCTCCAGCAGAAGATCCAGCAGCTGGAGGAGCTGTCGCGGATGCAGCGGCGCTTCGTCTCGGACGTCTCCCACGAGCTGCGGACACCGCTGACGACCGTCCGGATGGCGGCCGACGTCATCCACGAGGCCCGCGTCGACTTCGACCCCGTCACCGCGCGCTCCGCGGAACTCCTCGGCGACCAGCTCGACCGGTTCGAATCGCTCCTCTCCGACCTCCTGGAAATCAGCCGCTTCGACGCCGGCGCCGCCGCCCTGGAGGCCGAGCCGATCGACCTGCGACAGGTGGTGCGCCGGGTCATCGGCGGCGCCGAGCCGCTCGCCGAACGGAAGGGCACCCGGATCGTCGTCGTCGGGGACGAGCAGCCCGTCGTGGCCGAGGCGGACGCCCGCCGCGTCGAGCGGGTACTGCGCAACCTCGTGGTCAACGCCGTCGAGCACGGCGAGGGCCGGGACGTCGTGGTGAAGCTCGCCGCCGCCGGCGGGGCCGTCGCCGTCGCCGTACGCGACTACGGCGTCGGCCTGAAGCCCGGCGAGGCCACGCGGGTCTTCAACCGGTTCTGGCGGGCCGACCCGGCACGCGCGCGTACCACCGGCGGAACGGGCCTCGGCCTGTCCATCGCCGTCGAGGACGCACGGCTCCACGGCGGCTGGCTCCAGGCATGGGGCGAGCCCGGCGGCGGCTCGCAGTTCCGGCTGACGCTGCCGCGCACGGCCGACGAGCCGCTGCGGGGCTCCCCGATACCGCTGGAGCCCGAGGACTCCCGGCGCAACCGGGAACAGGCCGCCGCCGTGCGGGCGCAGGACACCGGCCGGAGCGCCTCGGTGCCGGTCCAGCCGGCCGGGGAGCGGGCCCCGCTCCCACCCGTACCGCCGCGGATCCCCGGGCCGCCCAGGGCGGCCGTCGACCCGGCGGCGCTGCCCGGCAGCGGGGCCCGGGTGGTGGCACGGACAGTCGCGGACACGGAGCACGGCACCGGCAGGAGCACGGCGGGGAACGCGGAGCGGGAGGACGGCACAGGTGAGCGCTGACGCGCGACTGCGGGCGGGGCGGGGACGGACCGGACGGACGCTGGCGCTCGCCGCCTGCGGCGCACTCCTGGCGACGGGCTGCGCCACCATGCCCGACAGCGGCGAGGTCCAGGCGGTACGCGGAGCCAACCGCGGGGACTCGCAGGTGCGGGTCTACGCCGTCGCCCCCAAGGAGGAGGCGAACCCGGACGAGATCGTCGACGGCTTCCTCGAAGCCATGACCAGCGACGACCCCGGCTTCGCGACCGCCCGGAAGTACCTGACCAGGACCGCCGCGAAGAACTGGAAGCCGGAACAGAGCATCACGGTGCTCGCCACCGCGCCCGACCGCGAGCCGGCCGACCGCCACGAGGACCCGGAGAACCAGGGCCGCGCCTACCCGATCTCCGGCCGGACGATCGCGACCGTCGACTCCCGGCACGCCTACCAGGCGGTCAGCTCGGTGGAGTACGCCCAGGCCATCCACGTCGTGCAGGAACCCGTCGCCAACAGCAAGGACAAGGAGTGGCGGATCGACACCCTGCCGCCCGGCCTGGTCCTCGGCGAGGCCGACTTCCTGCGCAACTACCGGTCGGTCGACAAGTACTACTTCGCCTCCGGAGAGAACTGGCTGGTCGCCGACCCCGTCTACATCCGGCAGCGGCAGGACCCGGTCACCCGCATGGACCCGGTGGCCCAGACCGTGAAGGCGCTCCTCGCCGGACCGTCGAACTGGCTGCGGCCGGCGGTCGACGCGCCCTTCCCGTCCGGTACGGAGCTGCGCGCGGGCGTCACCACGCTGACCACGGACGACCAGTCCACGCTCAAGGTGCCGCTCAATGTGAAGGCCGACCGGTTCGGCGGCGAGATGTGCCGGCGGCTTGCGGCCCAGCTGCTCGTCACCCTCGGCGACCTGCCCTCCGTGAGCGTCGACCAGGTCGAGCTCCAGGACGTCGACAACAACGGCGTCTGCCGGCTGGGCAAGGCGCAGGCGGCCGAGTTCGAGGCCGTCAGGGACATCGGACAGGCCGAGACCCCGTACTTCATCGACGAGAACGACCGCATGACGACGCTCCAGGCCGGCGGCAAGGACACCGTCCAGACGGTCGAGGTGCCCGGGCCGCTGGGCAAGGGCGACGTACCGCTGGGCTCGATCGCCGTGGCCCGCGGAGGGACCCTGGCGGCCGGCGTCTCCAAGGACGGCGCCGCGCTTCACGTCTCCTCGATCACCACCGAGCAGGAGCAGCTGCCGGCGGTGTTCAGGAGCGCGGCGGCCCCGGCCGCGGCGCCGAAGGACCGGCTCTCCCAGCCCAGCTGGGACGGGCAGGGCGACCTGTGGGTCGCCGACCGGGCCAAGGGCCACCAGAGGCTGGTGGTCGTGCCCGACGGCAACGGCAAGTGGATCGAGGTCCACACGCCGTGGCTGACGGAGAACACCCGGATCGAGTCGCTGCGCGTCTCGGCCGACGGGGTGCGGATCGCGCTCCTGATCACCCGGGACGGGCGGACCACCCTCCAGATCGGCCGGATCGAACGGCAGGACGGCGCCGACCACGAGGTCGTGTCGGTGGAAGACCTCCAGCCGGCCGCGCCCCGCATGGAGTCCGTCTCGTCCGTCTCCTGGGCCGGGCCGTCCCGGCTCGTCGTGATCGGCCGCGAGGCCGGCGGCGTCCAGCAGATCCGCTACCTCCAGACCGACGGCTCCACCTCCGCGAGCTCGGTGCTGCCGGGCCTGAACGGGGTCAACGGAGTCGCCGCCTCGCGCAACGAGGCCGATCCGCTGATCGCCTCCTCCGGCAACGACGGCATCGTGCGGCTGATGCCCGGGGCCAACTGGCAGCCGGTGGTGAAGTCCGGGACCGGGCCGGTCTACCCGGGGTAGGGGGAACGGGGTTCCTGCGGGGTGTCCGTGGGGTCCCCTGCGGGTTCCCTTGCGGGTTCCTCTGCGGGTTCCCCTGCGGGGTTCTTCCGGAGGCTGCCAGGGCGGGGTGACCGGGTTGCGACCGCGGGCTACGGGGGTCGCTCCGGTGGGTTCTCGCCGCCTCGCGCCGGGTTGTCCACAGGGCGTTGTCCACAGGGGTGGCGGGGGTCGCCGGGCGCCGCCAGAGTGGACCCATGCGGGGCTGGTGGCGTGAGATCTCCGGGCTGGTGCTGCCCGTCGCGTGCGAGGGATGCGGGGCGCCTCGCACGGCGCTGTGCGCGCGGTGCGCGGGGGTGCTGGCGGGGGAGGCCGGGAGTGAGGACGGCGGGTGTGGGGACGGGGGAGGGGGAGGGGTGGGGGCCCCTCCCCGGGTTCGGCCTGCGCCGGAGCCGGTCGGGTTGCCCGTGGTGCATGCCGCTCTGCCGTACGAGGGGGTTGTGCGGACTCTGCTGATCGCGCACAAGGAGCGTGGGGCGCTGGGGTTGGCAGGGGCGCTCGGAGGGGCGCTCGCGCGGGCCGTGGAGGCCGCTGTGAGCGGCTCCGGGGGTGGTCCGCTGCTCCTGGTGCCGGTGCCGTCCTCGCGGCGCTCGGTGCGGGCTCGGGGGCATGATCCGACGCGCCGGGTGGCGCTGGGCGCGGCGGCTCGGCTGCGGCGGACGGGGCTCCCGGCGCGGGTGGTGCCGGTGCTGCGGCAGCGACGGGCCGTGGCGGACCAGGCGGGGCTCGGCGCGCGCGGGCGGTGGGTGAACCTGGCCGGGGCGCTGGAGGTGGTGCCGGGCGGCGGGCGGCTGCTGGCGACCGGTCGAGTGGTCCTCGTGGACGACCTGATGACCACCGGTGCGACGCTCGCGGAGGCGGCGCGCGCCCTCGGAGTCGTACACCCGCCGTTCACGGCCGGGGCGGCGGAAAGATCCCCGAGTGATTCCGCGCAGCACGAATTCGAACAGCGGGTGGCGGCTGTGATCGCATCATCTCCCGCTTCGTTCGAAATAAACCGGAACTCGCCCAGAACTTGGATCGTTGCAGGTGGTGAGAGGTGAAAGCCTCCGAATGGAGGTAAGTCTCGGCAGCGGGTGCCGACACCCGTCCGAAGGGGCTATGTTCGGTTGTGAGGGCGGATGAAAGTCCGATCCTTCGACGCATACATGGTTGCGCTCAGGACAGGAGTTAAAGGCGAATTAACCTCTCGTCGATGGGGTGGCGATCTTGTCGGCTGGGGAGGAGGAGGTCGAAGTCGCCAAGTCCGTGCTCCGGTGATACCGCCGGGGCTGGTGCAAAGGGAGATGCCCGTCGGCCTAGGAGCCGAGCGGGCGATCCGGGAACGGAGTTCTGCGTGGACATCGTCGTCAAGGGCCGCAAGACCGAGGTGCCCGAGCGGTTCCGCAAGCACGTGGCCGAGAAGCTGAAGCTGGAGAAGATCCAGAAGCTCGACGGCAAGGTGATCAGCCTCGACGTCGAGGTGTCCAAGGAGCCCAACCCGCGGCAGGCCGACAGGTCCGACCGAGTGGAGATCACCCTCCACTCCCGAGGCCCGGTCATCCGGGCGGAAGCGTCGGCCGGCGACCCGTACGCGGCCCTCGACCTGGCCAGCGACAAGCTGGAGGCCAGGCTTCGCAAGCAGCACGACAAGCGCTACACCCGCCGGGGCAACGGGCGGCTCTCCGCGGCGGAGGTCGCCGACGTCGTCCCCGGCGTCGCCCAGCTGAACGGGCAGGGCGAGCTCGTCGCCGACGAGACCGGCGGCGAGGTGCCCACCACGATGATGGGCTCGATCGAGGTCCAGGGCGAAGGCCCGCTGGTGGTCCGCGAGAAGACGCACAAGGCCGCCGCGATGGGACTCGACCAGGCGCTGTACGAGATGGAACTGGTCGGCCACGACTTCTATCTCTTCGTCGACGCCGAGACCAAGCAGCCGAGCGTCGTCTATCGGCGCCACGCCTACGACTACGGCGTCATCCACTTGGAGAACGACCCGCTCGCCGAGAACAGCGGTGGTGCGGGCGGTGCGCTCGGCGGCTGACCCGTCGAACGACTGACCGGCCGGCCCGGCCGCCCGGTCCGCACCACCCGCCTCATGTGTCCCGTCCGGTGCCCCTGGAGCGCTCCTCGCGATCCCCAGGGGCACCCCTGTGCGCCCAGGGGGCCACCCCGGAACCGCCGGGGCATGAAATCATGACGTGCACGCCAACCGGTGCTTCCCGGGCAGTGGTTGGAGGACCGGAAACGAATTCAGGCCACGGCCTTCAGGGGGAGGAACGATGGCAGACAGCTTCGGCCCGGTGCTCAGCGGGCACGAGCGCGGTGCGCTTGCCCATGAGGGTGTCCCGGAAGGATCGGAATCGGCCAGCGAGGCGTCTCGCAAGGAGCCGATCCGGGTGCTGGTCGTGGACGACCACGCGCTTTTCCGGCGCGGACTGGAGATCGTCCTCGCCCACGAGGAGGACATCCAGGTCGTCGGCGAGGCGGGCGACGGCGCCGAGGCGGTCGACAAGGCGGCGGACCTGCTGCCCGACATCGTCCTGATGGACGTACGGATGCCCCGGCGCGGCGGTATCGAGGCGTGCACCTCCATCAAGGAGGTCGCCCCCAGCGCGAAGATCATCATGCTGACGATCAGCGACGAGGAGGCGGACCTCTACGACGCGATCAAGGCGGGGGCCACCGGCTACCTCCTCAAGGAGATCTCCACCGACGAGGTCGCCACCGCGATCCGCGCCGTCGCGGACGGGCAGTCGCAGATCAGCCCGTCGATGGCGTCGAAGCTCCTCACCGAGTTCAAGTCGATGATCCAGCGCACCGACGAGCGCCGGCTCGTCCCCGCGCCCCGGCTGACCGACCGCGAGCTGGAGGTCCTCAAGCTCGTCGCGACCGGCATGAACAACCGGGACATCGCCAAGGAGCTCTTCATCTCCGAGAACACGGTGAAGAACCACGTGCGGAACATCCTGGAGAAGCTCCAGCTCCACTCCCGCATGGAGGCCGTGGTGTACGCGATGCGGGAGAAGATCCTGGAGATCCGCTGAGGCTCGGGCTTGCCAGGGTTGCCGGGCCTGTCGGGCCTGGCTGCCGGGGGTCAGGGGTCCGGGGTCCGGGGGTCGCCCCCCCCCGGGGATTCCCGTAGATGACGGGCGCTACGCGTCCAGCGCCTTCGTGAGCAGCGGGGCCAGCTCCGGGGGGTCCACGCGCTCCGCGCGGACCGCGTCGCAGCCGACCCAGTCCGCGGCCTCGCGGAGGGCCCGGGCGACCGCGGGGACCGCCTTCGGGCCGTCCAGGGAGACCTGCTTGGCCACCAGGGTGCGGCCCTCGCGGGCCGGGTCCACGCGGCCGACCAGACGGCCGCCGGCCAGCACCGGCATGGCGAAGTAGCCGTGCACGCGCTTCGGCTTCGGCACGTACGCCTCGAGGCGGTGGGTGAAGCCGAAGATCCGCTCGGTGCGCGCACGCTCCCAGATCAGCGAGTCGAAGGGGGAGAGCAGCGTCGTGCGGTGCCTGCCGCGCGGCTCGGTGGCCAGTGCCGCCGGATCCGCCCAGGCCGGCTTCCCCCAGCCCTCCACCGTCACCGGCACGAGGCCCGAGTCCGCCACCACCGCGTCGAACTGCTCCGCCTTGAGCCGGTGGTAGTCGGCGATGTCCGTGCGCGTGCCCACGCCCAGCGCCTCGCCCGCCTGCCGGACGAGGCGCCGGACGCACTCGGTGTCGTCGAGGTCGTCGTGGCGCAGCTCCTCCGGGATCGCCCGCTCCGCCAGGTCGTACACCCGCTTCCAGCCGCGCCGCTCGGTGACGACGACCTCGCCGAACATCAGTGCCCGTTCGACCGCGATCTTGGTGTCGGACCAGTCCCACCACTCGCCCTTGTTCTTGGCGCCGCCGAGCTCGGTCGCCGTGCGGGGGCCCTCGGCGCGCAGCTGGTCGATCACCTTGGCGTAGGAGCCGTCGGCGAGGTCGTGGTGCCAGTGCGGGCGGTCGCGGTAGGCGCGGCGGCGGAAGGCGAAGAGCGGCCACTCCTCGACGGGGAGGATGCAGGCGGCGTGCGACCAGTACTCGAAGGCGTGCCCCTCCGACCAGTACGCCTCCTCCACCGCGGGGCGGCCGACGGCGCCGAGGCGGGCGTACGGGATGAGTTCGTGCGAGCGGGCCAGGACCGAGATGGTGTCCAGCTGGACCTGCCCGAGGTGGCGGAGCACCCCGCGGACTCCGGCCCTGCGGTCGGGCGCGCCGAGGAAGCCCTGGGCGCGCAGGGCGATCCGGCGGGCCTCGGCGGCGGACAGCTCGGCGACGGGCTGGGGTGCGGGCGTCGGGGCGGTCTTCGGAGCGGTCTGCGGGGTGGTCGGCACGGTCGTCATGCGGAAACCCTAGGCCCCCGGACCGACAGTGCCGGAGCCCTCGCGGGGGCCCGCGGGCCGGGGGTCGGCGGTGGGCGGGGCCTCGCGCGGCGGGAGGTACGGGACGGGGCCGGGGAGGCCGAAGTCGGAGGGGAGCAGGGAGCCGATCCAGCCGTCCCGGAGCGTGCCCTTGTGGAGCAGGCCGGCGCGCTGGACGCCCTCCAGGGTGAAGCCGACGCGCTCGGCGACGGCGCGGGAGGCGGTGTTGCCGACCTCGGCGCGCCAGGTCAGCCGAACGCAGCCGAGGCCGGTGAAGGCCCAGTGGGCGGCGGTTCTGACCGCTTCCGCCATGTAGCCCTCGCCGCGGTGTGCGGGGGCGAGCCAGAAGCCGACCTCCCAGACGCCTTCGCCGCGGGAGTGCAGGCCGGTGGCGGCGATCAGGGGGCCGCCGTCGAGCGGCTCGACGGCGAAGGTGTAGTCGGTGTCCTCGCGCCAGCCGTCCGGGACCAGCCGGTTGAGGAAGAAGGCGGCGGCCTCGCGCGTGTACGGGTCCGGGACGGTCGTCCAGCGGCGGATGGCGGGGTCCTGGCAGTGGGCGTGCACGACGTCCTCGTCCTCGGGGACGAAGCTGCGGAGCCGGAGGCGTTCGCTGGTGAGCGTGATGGGATCCATGCCCGGATTGTGGGGACGGCCGCCCGGCGGAAGCGAACACTTTTCGGAAGGCGCGGCACCTTCCGCCCACCTCGTGCGTTCTCTTTGCGGGCGTACGTGCGGCGGCCACCGTGCGGGCCTCCCTCCGTGCGGGTGGTCTCGCTTACGATGGCCGTTGCGGTGGGGACCACCTGCCGTGCCCGCGCTCGTGTCCGTGACAAGACCCAGTGCCAGGCCCGACCGGCAAGGAGACCAGCCTCAGTGTCCGTCTTCAACAAGCTCATGCGTGCAGGCGAAGGCAAGATCCTGCGCAAACTGCACCGCATCGCGGACCAGGTCAACTCCATCGAAGAGGACTTCGTCAACCTCTCCGACGCCGACCTGCGGGCCCTCACGGAGGAGTACAAGCAGCGGTACGCCGACGGCGAGAGCCTCGACGACCTGCTGCCCGAGGCCTTCGCCACGGTCCGCGAGGCCGCCAAGCGCGTCCTCGGCCAGCGCCACTACGACGTCCAGATCATGGGCGGTGCCGCGCTCCACCTCGGCTACGTCGCCGAGATGAAGACCGGTGAGGGCAAGACCCTCGTCGGCACGCTCCCGGCGTACCTCAACGCGCTGTCCGGCAAGGGCGTGCACCTGATCACGGTGAACGACTACCTGGCCGAGCGCGACTCCGAGATGATGGGCCGCGTCCACAAGTTCCTGGGCCTGGAGGTCGGCTGCATCCTGGCCAACATGACCCCGGCGCAGCGCCGTGAGCAGTACGCCTGCGACATCACGTACGGCACGAACAACGAGTTCGGCTTCGACTACCTGCGCGACAACATGGCGTGGTCGAAGGACGAGCTGGTCCAGCGCGGCCACAACTACGCGTGTGTCGACGAGGTCGACTCGATCCTCGTCGACGAGGCCCGTACGCCGCTGATCATCTCCGGCCCCGCCGACCAGGCGACCAAGTGGTACGGCGACTTCGCGAAGCTGGTCACCCGCCTCACCAGGGGTGAGCCCGGCAACCAGCTGAAGGGCATCGAGGAGACCGGCGACTACGAGGTCGACGAGAAGAAGCGCACGGTCGGCATCCACGAGGCCGGTGTCGCCAAGGTCGAGGACTGGCTCGGCATCGACAACCTCTACGAGTCGGTGAACACGCCGCTCGTCGGCTACCTGAACAACGCCATCAAGGCGAAGGAACTGTTCAAGAAGGACAAGGACTACGTCGTCATCGACGGCGAGGTCATGATCGTCGACGAGCACACCGGCCGTATCCTCGCCGGCCGCCGCTACAACGAGGGCATGCACCAGGCCATCGAGGCCAAGGAGGGCGTGCAGATCAAGGACGAGAACCAGACGCTCGCCACGATCACCCTCCAGAACTTCTTCCGCCTCTACGACAAGCTCTCCGGCATGACCGGTACGGCGATGACCGAGGCGGCGGAGTTCCACCAGATCTACAAGCTCGGCGTCGTCCCGATCCCGACGAACAAGCCGATGCAGCGCAAGGACCAGTCGGACCTGATCTACCGGACCGAGGTGGCGAAGTTCGCCGCGGTCGTCGACGACATCGTCGAGAAGCACGAGAAGGGCCAGCCGGTCCTCGTCGGCACCACGTCGGTCGAGAAGTCCGAGTACCTCTCGCAGCAGCTCTCCAAGCGCGGTGTGCCGCACGAGGTGCTGAACGCCAAGCACCACGAGCGCGAGGCCACGATCGTCGCCCAGGCGGGTCGCCGCGGCGCCGTCACGGTCGCCACCAACATGGCCGGCCGCGGTACCGACATCAAGCTCGGCGGCAACCCGGACGACCTCGCCGAGGCGGAGCTGCGCCAGGCGGGTCTGGACCCGGTCGAGCACGTCGAGGAGTGGGCCGCGGCCCTCCCCGCCGCCATGGAGCGCGCCGAGAAGGCCGTGAAGGCGGAGTTCGAGGAGGTCAAGGACCTCGGCGGGCTGTACGTGCTGGGCACGGAGCGCCACGAGTCGCGGCGTATCGACAACCAGCTGCGCGGTCGTTCGGGCCGTCAGGGCGACCCGGGCGAGTCCCGTTTCTACCTGTCGCTCGGCGACGACCTGATGCGTCTGTTCAAGGCGCAGATGGTCGAGCGCGTGATGGCGATGGCGAACGTGCCGGACGACGTGCCGATCGAGAACAAGATGGTCACCCGGGCGATCGCCTCCGCCCAGTCGCAGGTCGAGACCCAGAACTTCGAGACGCGCAAGAACGTCCTGAAGTACGACGAGGTCCTCAACCGGCAGCGTGAGGTCATCTACGGCGAGCGCCGCCGCGTCCTGGAGGGCGAGGACCTGCACGACCAGATCCGGCACTTCATGGACGACACCATCGACGACTACATCCGCCAGGAGACCGCCGAGGGCTTCGCGGAGGAGTGGGACCTGGACCGGCTGTGGAGCGCCTTCAAGCAGCTCTACCCGGTGAAGGTCACCGTCGACGAGCTGGAGGACACGGCGGGCGACCGCGCGGGCATCACCGCCGAGTTCATCGAGGAGTCCATCAAGGACGACATCCACGAGCAGTACGAGGCGCGGGAGACGCAGCTCGGCTCCGAGATCATGCGTGAGCTGGAGCGCCGGGTCGTCCTCTCGGTCCTCGACCGCAAGTGGCGCGAGCACCTCTACGAGATGGACTACCTCCAGGAGGGCATTGGCCTGCGCGCGATGGCGCAGAAGGACCCGCTGGTCGAGTACCAGCGCGAGGGCTTCGACATGTTCACCGCCATGATGGAGGGCATCAAGGAGGAGTCCGTCGGCTACCTGTTCAACCTGGAGGTCCAGGTCGAGCAGCAGGTCGAGGAGGTCCCGGTGCAGGCCGGCGCGCCGTCCCTGGACAAGGCCGAGGCCGCTCCGGCGGGCGGGCGCCCGGAGATCCGCGCGAAGGGCCTCGACGCGCCGCAGCGGCCGGACCGGCTGCACTTCTCGGCGCCGTCGGTGGACGGCGACGGCGGTGTCGTGGAGGGTGACTTCGCGTCGGAGGGTGACGACGCGGGTGACGGTATGACGCGGGCGGAGCGCCGCAAGGCGCAGAAGAACGCGGGCGGGCGTCGCCGCAAGAAGTGACGGCCTGATGCGCGTCGACTCCGGGGGAGTCGGCCCGGGGTGAGTCGGTGAAGGGCCCTGCCGGGGGTGTTCCGGCGGGGCCCTTCGTCATGGCTGGGCGGCGCCGCCGACGAGTCGGCCGAGACCGTCCAGCTCGACGGCGGCGCAGCGCCAGCGGTGGTCGGGGCCGCGTTCCAGGCGGAAGGCGAGGGCGCGGACGCGGTGGCCCGCGGCGAGCGAGGCGAAGACCTCCAGGACGGTGTCCCCGGAGTGCGGCTGGGCGGCGCACCGGCGGAGCACCGGGCGGGGCCCGGGGCCGCGGGCCGCCGTCCTGGGCGCGAGGCGGACCAGCTGCTCGTACGCCTCCCCGACGGTCAGGCCCAGCATCGAGTGCACCGGCCGGTCCCCGCTGAGCACCGCGAGCAGCCGCTCCGCGAAGGCGGTGTGCACGGGCAGCGTCCGCCGCGCCGCCCCCGCGGCCGTACCCGCGCCCGTTCGCGTGCATCCCGCCCGCCGGCCGGCGGTGCCCTGAGGGGGCACGAGGGGGCGCGGGCGGCCTCCGGGGGCGTCGGCGGGGCCTCCGGGCCTGCCGGGTCCGCCCTGGTGGCGCGGGGCGCACACGGCGGGCCGGCCGGCGGCCGCGGGGGCGGTGGGGCCCGGCGTCCCGGCCTGAGGGGCCTGGGCGGGGTCCGGGCGGGTGGCGGTGGCGGTGCCCGGGCGGGGGCGGGTGCCGGCGCTCGGCGGGGCGGGGTGGAGCGTGGGGGCGGTAGGGCCCGGCGCTCCGGTCCGAGGGGCCGGGGAGAGGGCCGGGTGGGTGGCGGTGGTCGGGTGGGTGCTTGTGCCCGGTGGCGTGGGGCGGGGGGCGGTCGGGTTCTCGGTCGCGTGGCGCATGGGGTCCCTTCGGAGAGTGACCGGGCGATACCGGTCGGTAACTTCTCGTGGGGATCTTGTACTGGGGGCGGTTCGGGCGCCGCAAGGGTGGTGGCGGCCGCGGCGGACACGGTGAGTGATTCACCTATCAGGGGGGTCCAGGGCCACGGGTGGACATCCCGGGGTGCGGGGGCCGGACGTATCCTGAGGGCGTTTCCGACTACGAAAGCGGCCAGCCATGCGCGTGTACGTTCCTCTGACCCTTCCCGGTCTCGCACAGGCGCACAAGGCGGGCGAGCTGGGGCCCGGCCCGCTGACCGCCTACGCCGTCACGCCCGCGCTGCGCGAGTGGTACGTCTCCGACGACATCGAGGAGCTGGAGTACGCGGCGCTCAGCCGCGCCGCCGCCGCCTCGCTGCGGCTCGTCGCGGGGGACCCGGAGGCGCCGCGCCGCCGGGTGGTCGTCGCCGTCGACGTCGCCGACAAGGACGCCGCCGCGGACCCGGACCGCGGACTCGACGCCGGCGCGATCGGCGAGGTGCGGATCGCCTCCGCCGTGGCGCTCGCCAAGGCCGCCGCCGTGCACGCCGACGCGGACGACGCCGAGGCGGACGTCACCGCCGCGGCCGCCGCACTGGGGGCCGCCGACCAGGGCGACGACGACGCGCGGTTCGTCGTGGACGGGGCGGAGGACCACGAGCTGCTCTGGTTCGGCGTCCAGGAGATCCCCTCCCTCCTCGGCTGAGGCGCGGACCTGTACCGTCGGTCCATGGGGAAGCACCACATGGGGAAGCATCTGGTCTGGGACTGGAACGGCACCCTGCTCGACGACATCGGCGCCGTCATCGGCGCCACCAACGCCGCCTTCGCGGAGCTCGGCCTCGAACCGCTCACCCTGGAGCGGTACCGCGAGCTGTACACGGTCCCGGTACCGAAGTTCTACGAGCGGCTGATGGGCCGACTGCCCACCGACGCCGAGTGGACCCTGATGGACGGCACCTTCCACCGGCACTACTGGGAGCGCGCCGAGGGCTGTGTCCTGACCGCGGGCGCCGCCGAGCTGCTGGCCGCCCGGCAGACCGCCGGGGCCACCCAGTCGCTGCTCTCGCTGGCCCCGCACGCCGAGCTGCTGCCGCTGGTGCGGCGGCACGGGATCGCGGAGCGCTTCGTCCGGGTCGACGGGCGCACCGACCGCTCCACCGACGGCAAGTCCGCGAACATGGTGCGCCACCTGGAGGCGCTGGCCGTCCCCGCCGAGCGGATCGTCGTCATCGGCGACGCGGCCGACGACGCCCTGGCCGCCGCGCACGTCGGCGCGAAGGCCGTGCTCTTCACCGGCGGATCGCACAGCCGGGCCTCGCTGGAGCGGGTCGGCGTGCCGGTGGTGGACTCCCTGGAGGAGGCCGTCTCCGTCGCGGAGGAGCTGGTGTAGGGACGCCGGAGGCGTACCGCCGTACGGGGCCGCAGGGGGCGCAGCCCGCCCCCGTACGGCCCCGCTCTCCGTCAGCCCTTCGCGCGCAGCACCTTCAGGAACTCGCGCATCCACGTCGGGTGGTCCGGCCACGCGCGCGAGGAGACCAGCAGCCCGTCGACGACCGCCGCCGAGTCCTGGAAGTCGGCGCCCGCCGACTGCATGTCCAGCTCAAGGGCCGGGTACGCGGTGACCCGGCGCCCCACCAGGCCGCCGACCGCCGCCGTCAGCAGCGGCCCGTGGCAGATCTGGGCCACCGGCTTGTCCGCGTCGAAGAACGACTTGAGGATCTTGCGGAGCTCCGGGTCGTTGCGCAGGTACTCCGGGGCCCGGCCGCCGGGGATCACCACCGCCACGTAGTCGCCCGGATCGACCTCGGAGAAGGCCAGGTCGGCGGGCCAGGTGTAGCCGGGCTTCTCCGTGTACGTGTCGTAGCCGGGCTCGAAGTCGTGGACCACGAACCGGAGCTGCTTGCGCGCCGGTGCGGCGATGTCGACTTCGTACCCTTCTTCGAGCAGACGCTGGTACGGGTACAACACCTCCAGCGATTCCGCCGCGTCCCCCGTCACGATCAAGATCTTCGCCATGGCTCTCCCGGTCTCAGGGATGGTCGGTCGTCGTCGTGCTCGCGTCCACGCTGCACCGTTCCGCGCGATCCGCCAAGAGTGCATGTGTCGCTGTCCAGAACGTCAAACTTCCACCCCCGCTTTTGTACACATACGGCTCATGACGGGGCAGGGGGCTTGAGCGATAGGCTTTTCCCGTGATCAGCGCGATACGCCGCGGGGGCAGTGCGGCCCCCGGCTGCCGCCCGGTCCGCTCACGCGGCCGGGCCGCCCGTGCGTTCGCCGATCCCCTCCGTCCGGAATCGCCGCTTCCCGTGGCCGGTTTCCATCCGGGCATCTCTCAGCCGGGCATAACGTCGACTTCGACCGGAAACACCGCGTCGAGGCGTTCTGCCCTACCCACCGACGTCACGCAACGGCGCGCGACAGGAGTCAGAGGACATGCAGACCAAGCTGGACGAAGCAAAGGCCGAGCTGCTCGAGAGGGCCGCCCGCGTAGCTGAGCACAGCCCGGTCGGGGGGCGACTTCCGACGGGCCCGGAGGGCGGCCGCCCGGACCGGGACACGGTGCTCGACTACCTCCAGCGCTACTACCTGCACACCGCCCCCGAGGACCTCGGCGACCGCGACCCGGACGACGTCTTCGGCGCCGCGCTCGCCCACTACCGGCTCGCGGAGAACCGCCCCCAGGGCACCGCGAACGTCCGCGTGCACACCCCGACGGTCGAGGAGAACGGCTGGACCAGCAGCCACTCCGTCGTCGAGGTCGTCACCGACGACATGCCGTTCCTCGTCGACTCCGTCACCAACGAGCTCTCCCGCCAGGGCCGCGGCATCCACGTCGTGATCCACCCGCAGGTCCTCGTCCGCCGTGACATCACCGGCAAGCTCATCGAGGTCCTGTCGACCCAGATCCACGGCGAGCTGCCGCACGACGCGCTCGCCGAGTCCTGGATCCACGTCGAGATCGACCGCGAGACCGACAAGGCCGACCTCAAGCAGATCACCGCCGACCTGCTCCGCGTCCTCTCCGACGTCCGCGAGACCGTCGAGGACTGGGAGAAGATGCGCGACGCCGCGCTGCGCATCGCCGACGGCCTCGCCGCCGAGCCCACCGCCTCCGACCTGCGGCCCACCGAGGTCGAGGAGGCCCAGGAGCTGCTGCGCTGGCTCGCCGACGACCACTTCACCTTCCTCGGCTACCGCGAGTACGAGCTCGTCGACGGCGACGCGCTCGCCGCCGTCCCCGGCACCGGCCTCGGCATCCTGCGCTCCGACCCGCACCACACCGACGGCGAGTCCGGCCACCACGCCCACCCGGTCTCCCCGTCCTTCAGCAGGCTCCCCGCCGACGCCCGCGCCAAGGCCCGCGAGCACAAGCTGCTCATCCTGACGAAGGCCAACAGCCGCGCGACCGTCCACCGCCCCTCGTACCTCGACTACGTCGGCGTGAAGAAGTTCGACGCCGACGGCAACGTCGTCGGCGAGCGCCGCTTCCTCGGCCTCTTCTCGTCCGCCGCGTACACCGAGTCCGTCCGCCGCGTCCCCGTCGTCAAGCGCAAGGTCCAGGAGGTGCTGGCCGGCGCCGGCTTCTCCCCGAACAGCCACGACGGCCGCGACCTGCTCCAGATCCTGGAGACCTACCCGCGCGACGAGCTGTTCCAGACCCCGGTCGACCAGCTCCGCTCCGTCGTCACCAGCGTCCTGTACCTCCAGGAGCGCCGCCGGCTGCGGCTCTACCTGCGCCAGGACGAGTACGGCCGCTACTACTCGGCCCTCGTCTACCTGCCGCGCGACCGCTACACCACCCGCGTCCGGCTGCGGATCATCGACATCCTCAAGGAGGAGCTGAACGGCGCCTCCGTCGACTTCACCGCCTGGAACACCGAGTCGATCCTCTCCCGTCTCCACTTCGTCATCCGCGTCGAGCCCGGCACCGAGCTCGCCGCCCTCACCGACGCCGACGTGGACCGCATCGAGGCCCGGCTCGTCGAGGCCGCCCGCTCCTGGGCCGACGGCTTCGGCGAGGCCCTCAACGCCGAGTTCGGCGAGGAGCGCGCCGCCGAGCTGCTCCGCCGCTACGGCCACGCCTTCTCCGAGGGCTACAAGGCGGACCACTCGCCGCGCGCCGCCGTCTCCGACCTCGTCCGCATGGAGGCCCTCGCCGCCAGCGGCAAGGACTTCGCGCTCTCCCTCTACGAGCCCGTCGCCGCCGGCCCCGGCGAGCGCCGCTTCAAGATCTACAAGACCGGCGAGCCGGTCTCCCTCTCCGCCGTCCTGCCCGTCCTCAACCGCCTCGGCGTCGAGGTCACCGACGAGCGCCCGTACGAGCTCCGCTGCGCCGACCGCACCCACGCCTGGATCTACGACTTCGGCCTGCGCATGCCGGCGTCCACCGGCAACGGCGGCGACTACGCCGGCGACGACGCCCGCGAGCGCTTCCAGGAGGCGTTCTCCGCCACCTGGACCGGCCAGGCCGAGAACGACAACTTCAACTCCCTCGTCCTCTCCGCCGGGCTCACCTGGCGCGAGGCGATGGTGCTGCGCGCCTACGCCAAGTACCTCCGCCAGGCCAGCTCGCCCTTCAGCCAGGACTACATGGAGGACACCCTCCGCAACAACGTCCACACCACGCGGCTGCTCGTCTCCCTCTTCGAGGCCCGGATGGCCCCGGAGCGCCAGCGCGCCGGCACCGAGCTGACCGACGGCATCCTGGAGGAGCTGGACGGCGCCCTCGACCAGGTCGCGAGCCTGGACGAGGACCGGATCCTGCGGTCCTTCCTCACCGTCATCAAGGCGACCCTGCGGACCAACTTCTTCCAGAAGGCCGTGGACGGACAGCCGCACGCGTACGTCTCCATGAAGTTCGACCCGCAGGCCATCCCCGACCTGCCGGCCCCGCGGCCCGCCTTCGAGATCTGGGTGTACTCGCCCCGCGTCGAGGGCGTCCACCTGCGCTTCGGCAAGGTCGCCCGAGGCGGTCTGCGCTGGTCCGACCGGCGCGAGGACTTCCGTACCGAGATCCTCGGCCTGGTCAAGGCGCAGATGGTGAAGAACACCGTCATCGTGCCCGTCGGCGCCAAGGGCGGCTTCGTCGCCAAGCAGCTCCCCGACCCCGCCCTGGACCGGGACGCCTGGCTGGCCGAGGGCATCGCCTCGTACAAGACCTTCATCTCGGCGCTGCTCGACATCACCGACAACCTGGTCGCCGGCGAGGTCGTGCCCCCCGTCGACGTGGTCCGCCACGACGAGGACGACACCTACCTCGTCGTCGCCGCCGACAAGGGCACCGCCACCTTCTCCGACATCGCCAACGGCGTCGCGGAGTCGTACGGCTTCTGGCTCGGCGACGCCTTCGCCTCCGGCGGCTCCGCCGGCTACGACCACAAGGGCATGGGCATCACCGCCCGGGGCGCCTGGGAGTCCGTGAAGCGGCACTTCCGCGAGCTCGGCCACGACACCCAGACCGAGGACTTCACCGTCGTCGGCGTCGGCGACATGTCCGGCGACGTCTTCGGCAACGGCATGCTGCTCTCCGAGCACATCCGCCTCGTCGCCGCCTTCGACCACCGCCACATCTTCATCGACCCGAACCCGGACGCGGCCGCCTCCTACGCCGAGCGCCGCCGCCTCTTCGACCTGCCCCGCTCCTCCTGGGCCGACTACGACACCTCGCTGCTGTCGGCGGGCGGCGGCATCCACCCCCGTACCGCCAAGTCGATCCCGGTCAACGCCCACATGCGGGCCGCGCTCGGCATCGAGGACGGCGTCACCAAGCTGACCCCGGCCGAACTGATGAAGTCGATCCTCCAGGCCCCCGTGGACCTGCTGTGGAACGGCGGCATCGGCACCTACGTGAAGTCCTCCGCCGAGGCCAACGCCGACGTCGGCGACAAGGCCAACGACGCCATCCGCGTCGACGGCCAGGACGTCCGCGCCAAGGTCGTCGGCGAGGGCGGCAACCTCGGCGCCACCCAGCTCGGCCGCATCGAGTTCGCCCGCACCGGCGGACCCGAGGGCGAGGGCGGCAAGATCAACACCGACGCCATCGACAACAGCGCCGGCGTCGACACCTCCGACCACGAGGTCAACATCAAGATCCTGCTCAACGGGCTCGTCGCCGAGGGCGACATGACCGTCAAGCAGCGCAACAAGATCCTCGCCGAGATGACCGACGAGGTCGGCCGGCTCGTCCTGCGCAACAACTACGCCCAGAACACGGCCCTCGCCAACGCCGTCGCCCAGTCGCCCTCCCTGCTCCACGCCCACCAGCGCTTCATGCGCCGCCTGGGCCGCGACGGGGCGCTCGACCGCTCCCTGGAGTTCCTGCCCAACGACCGGCAGATCCGCGAGCTGCTCAACACCGAGCGGGGCCTCAGCCAGCCCGAACTCGCCGTCCTCCTCGCGTACACCAAGATCACGGTGGCCGACGAGCTGATCGGCACCGAGCTGCCCGACGACCCCTACCTGGCCGGTCTGCTCCACGCCTACTTCCCGACGCTGCTGCGCGAGAAGTTCGGCGAGGCCGTCGACGGGCACGCGCTGCGCCGCGAGATCATCACCACCGTCCTGGTCAACGACACCGTCAACACCGGCGGCTCGACCTTCCTGCACCGCCTCCGCGAGGAGACCGGCGCCTCGCTGGAGGAGATCGTCCGCGCCCAGACCGCGGCCCGGAACATCTTCCGGCTCGGCGAGGTCTGGGACGCCGTCGAGGCCCTCGACAACCGGGTCCCGGCCGAGGTCCAGACCCGGATGCGGCTGCACTCCCGCCGGCTCGTCGAGCGCGGCACCCGCTGGCTGCTCAACAACCGGCCGCAGCCGCTCGCGATCGGCGAGACCATCGACTTCTTCGCGGAGCGGGTCGAGCAGGTCTGGGACCGGCTGCCGCAGCTGCTGCGCGGCTCGGACGCCGAGTGGTACCGGTCGATCCTCGACGAGCTGACCGGCTTCGGCGTCCCGGAGGAGCTGGCCCTGCGCGTCGCCGGCTTCTCGTCCGCCTTCCCGACGCTCGACATCGTCGCGATCGCGGACCGCACCGAGAAGGACCCGCTGGCCGTCGCCGAGGTCTACTACGACCTGGCCGACCGGCTCCGGATCACCGACCTGATGGACCGGATCATCGAGCTGCCGCGGGCCGACCGCTGGCAGTCCATGGCCCGCGCCTCCATCCGCGAGGACCTCTTCGCCGCGCACGCGGCGCTGACCTCGGACGTCCTGGTCGCCGGCAACGGCTCCTCGACGCCGGAGGAGCGCTTCAAGGCGTGGGAGGACAAGAACGCGGCGATCCTGGGCCGTGCCCACACGACCCTGGAGGAGATCCAGGGCTCGGACACCTTCGACCTGGCGAACCTGTCGGTGGCCATGCGGACGATGCGGACGCTGCTGCGCACGCACAGCTGACCGTCACCCCCGAAGAAGGGCCCCGCCGGAAGCCTCGCGCTTCCGGCGGGGCCCTTCGGCCGTGCTCGGGGTCATTCCCGTACGGGGGTGACCGTGGCCTTCCACAGGCGGTGGGCGGCGAGGGCGGCCGCGGCGAGGAGGAGGCCGTTGCGCAGGACCATCACCGTCAGGCCGGGCGGGGTGCCGAGGACGACCTCGGCGTAGAGGACCGGGTACGCGAGGGCGCTGAGCGCCGCGGCCGGGAGCAGGAGCAGCGCCACCGGGCGCATCACGGTCCGGCGCGAGGTCAGGCAGACGGCGGCGAGGCCGAGGAGCCAGATCATGTACTGGGGGCTGATCACCCGGCTCGTCACGGTGAACAGCAGCACGGCGGCGAGGGCCGCGTCGAACGGGGTGGCCTCGGACCAGCGGGTCGCGCGCAGCCGCCACAGCACCAGCCACAGGGCGGCGGCGACGGCGAGCAGCAGGAGGAGGTGCCCGAGGGTGGAGACGTACGGGCCCACGTACTCGTACGCCCCGAAGCGGATCTCCGTGGTCCCCGGCCAGAGTCCGGCGGCGCGGGCCAGGCCGAGCGCGGTGCCGCCCAGGGACTCGATCTGGATGCCCCGGGCGCCCTGACCGCGCAGGAAGCCGAGCGCGTCGGAGAAGCAGAGGGCGAGCACCACGAGGAGGGTGGCGGCCGTGGCGGCGGCGGCCGTCCACGCCTCCCTGGTCGTACGGCCCCGGGGCGTGCCGATCAGCGCGAGCGCGGGCCACACCTTGACCATCGCGCCGAGCCCGGCGAGCGCGCCGCCGAGACGGTGGCCCGCGGGGGAGCGGAGCTTGAACAGCAGCAGGGCGAGGACGGCGAGGGCGGTGGCCATCACGTCGTACCGGGCGAGCGGCAGGTGGAGGAGGAGCGGCAGGGCGCAGACCCAGTACCAGGCGCCGTGGGTGAGCCGGGAGCGGTCGGCGAGGGCGAGGCCGAGGGTGATGGCGGCGTCGGCGACCAGGGTCAGGACGACGAACGCCTGGGTGTAGTCGAGCCAGGGCGTCAGCAGTCCCGGCGCCATGATCACGAGCCCGGCGCCGGGCGGGTACTGCCAGGCGGGGTCGGAGGGCGGGAAGGTGCCCTCGGCGAACAGCCCGTACCAGTAGCGGTAGAGGAGCTGGACCTCGTGGCCGACCCCGCCGATGCCGAGGCTGTCGGCGGTGAGCAGCGCCAGCATGCCCACGCGCGTGAGCAGCCAGACGGCGGCGAGCGCGAGGACGGGGCCGTGCCCGACGGTGACGAAGGTGGCGGAGGTGAAGGTGTCCGAGTCGAAGGGGGAGCGGGTGAGGGAGGGAGGCGAGGGGGTGGAGGGGGAGGCGCCGGGGGTGGAGGAGGCGGGGCCGGAGGAGCGGGAGCGGGGGCTGGGGTGATCGGGCGTCGTCACGCTCCGACCTTAGGTCTGGGGAGGGTGATATGCGTGGTTTGTACGGCTGTGTGGCGCCGCCCGGTCGGGTCGGGGGGCGGGCGCGGGGTGCTGGGGTGCTGGGGTGCTGTCCGGTCAGGTCGGGGGTCGGGTGCGGCGCGGGGTGCCGTCCGGTCAGGTGGGGCGTGGGGTGCCGGTTCGGGTGTGCTCCTCGTACGCCGCCACCACCTCGTCCGCCGGTCCGTCCATCCGGAGCGTCCCCGCCTCCAGCCAGAGGGCGCGGTCGCAGGTGTCGCGGATCGTGGCGTGGGAGTGGGCGACGAGGAAGACCGTGCCCGCCGCGGCGCGCAGCTCGTCGATCCGGCGGCGGCTGCGGCGCTGGAAGCGGGCGTCTCCGGTGGCCAGGGCCTCGTCGATGAGGAGCACGTCGTGGCTCCGGGCGGTCGCGGAGATCGCGAAGCGGAGGCGGGCGGCCATGCCTGCGGAGTAGGTGCGCATGGGGCGGGAGAGCGGGTCGTCGAGGGGGTCGCCGGTGGAGAGTCCGGAGAAGTCGACGATCTCGTCGTAGCGGGACTCGATCTCCGGGCGGCGCATGCCCATGGCGAGCCCGCCCAGGATCACGTTCCGCTCGCCGGAGAGGTCGCCCATCAGGGCCGCGTCGACGCCGAGGAGGGCGGGGCGGCCGCGGGTGTGGATAGTGCCGCTCTCCACCGGCTGGAGGCCCGCGATCGCTTTCAGGAGGGTGGATTTCCCGGATCCGTTCGAACCGATCAGGCCAATCGCCTCGCCGCGCCGGGCGACGAAGCCGACGCCCCTCACGGCATGCACCCGGCGGCTGCCGCCGGGGCCGGTCGGGACGGTGTAGGAGACGTGGACGCGGTCGGCGATCACGGTGGGGGCCGGTGCCGACGCGTCGGAGCGGGCGGCGGGGGCCGCTGCCGGTCCCGGGTGGGCTGCGGGGTCCGGTGTCGGTGCCGGGTGGGCGGCGGGGTGCGGTGTCGGTGCCGGGTGGGCTGCGGGGTGCGGTGTCGTCGTCACGGGGTCAGCCACGGCCGTACGTCTCCTCCGCCTTCCAGAACCAGACGAAGCCGCCCGCGAAGGCGAGTACCGCCCAGCCGGCCGCCAGGGCCCACACGTGGGGCGGCAGGTTCTCCGCGGTGAAGCTGCGGACGAGGGCGAAGCGGACGAGGTCGATGTAGACCGCGGCCGGATTGCACTGGAGGGCGAGGACCACCCCGTCGGGGAAGCGTCCGCTCGACGCCATGGAGCCGATCGACCACATCACGCCCGAGACGTACATCCAGGTGCGCAGCACGAACGGCATCAGCTGGCTGATGTCGGGGGTGCGGGCGGCGAGCCGGGCGAGGGCGAGCGAGACCCCGGCGCTGAAGAGGGCCTGGAGCGCGATCGCCGGCACCGCGAGCAGCCAGCTCCACGTCGGGAACTCCCCGAAGCAGAGCAGGATCACGACGAGCGCGCCGAGCGACAGGAGGAGCTGCTGGAGCTGGAGCAGCGCGAGGGAGAGGGGGAGGCTCGCGCGGGGGAAGTGCAGGGCGCGGACCAGGCCGATGTTGCCGCTGATCGCGCGCGTGCCGGCGGTCAGCGTGTTGGCGGTGAAGGTCCACACGAAGACGCCGGTGAGGAGGAAGGGGAGGTAGTCCGGGACGCCGTGCTGGACGTTCATCAGGACGCCGAACATCAGGTAGTACACGGCCGCGTTGAGCAGGGGGGTCATCAGCTGCCACAGCTGGCCGAGCCGGGCCTGGCTGTACTGGGCGGTGAGCCGGGCCGTCGCGAAGGCGGCGATGAAGTCGCGGCGGGCCCAGAGCTGCCGTACGTAGGCGGGGAGGGACGGCCGGGCGCCGCTGACGGAGAGGCCGTGGCGGCGGGCGAGGGCCTGGAGGTCCTCGCCGGCGGGCGCGGATGCCTGCCGGGCGGTGGCGGGGGTCGCGGTCGGCGGCGGGGGCAGTGTCAGGGTCACGGCGGTCGCTTTCGACGGAGGGCGGAACGAGGGCGGAGGGGGGCAGAGGGAGGCCCGTGCGTCGCTACGCGATCGTCGCGACGGGACGGGTCCGTATCGCCGTGAAGGGAGACTAGGCCGCGTTGACGTCGGAACGCAACCGTATCGTCGTGACGTCACCGCTGGTTAGGATGCGGTTCATGAGCACCCCCACGCCCCGCCGCGCTCCCGCCGGAGCCGCCGTGCTCCGCGAGGACGTCACCGAGGCCATCCGCGCCGCCGTCTTCGAGGAGCTCGCCGCCGTCGGCTTCGCCCGGATGTCGATCGAGGGCATCGCGCGCCGCGCGGGGGTGGGGAAGACCGCCGTCTACCGGCGCTGGAAGTCCAAGCTCGCCCTCGTCATGGACCTGGTCGGCGCCGTCGCCGCGCAGGGCATGCCGGCGCCCGCCACGGGATCGCTGGAGGGGGACGTGCGGGCGCTGCTCACCGTCGCCTCGCACGCCCTGCGCCACCCGATCGCCTCACAGGTGATCCCCGAACTCCTCGTCGAGGCCGCCCGGCAGCCCGAGATCGCCGAACCGGTCCGCACCGCGCTCCTCGACGGACAGGAGGGCGTGGTCGCCCAGATCGTCCGCGAGGCGGTGGCCCGCGGCGAGCTTCCCGAGGGCACCGACCCCGCCCGGGCCCTCGACCTCGTCGTCGGCCCCCTCTACTGGCGTCTGGTCGTCGTCCGCACCGACCTCCCGGAGGGGTACGTGGCCGACCTCGCCCGCGCGGCGGTGGCGGGCCTGCGGACGCTGCCGCCGGGGGAGTGAGGGGCCCGGCGGGAGGAGGCTGACCTCCGGCCGTCAGGACCCCCGCGCGCGTGCCCCCGGCGCCCCTCCAGGGGAGCCGGGTCAGGCGTGGGCGAGCGGCGGGACCGGGGCGGCTTCCACCGAACGGGCCGCGCGGTCCAGGGCACTGGCGAGCAGGGCCAGGTCCGTCGGGCCGTTGCCCAGCTCGCGGACCGGGCGGCGGGCGGGCGGATCGCCCATCCGCTCCCACTCCAGCGGGACGACGGTCGGCCGCAGCGTCGCCGTGCGCGGGATCCTGCCCGTGATCCGGCCCGCCTGGAACGGCGTCACCCGCCCGTCCGGATGCCCCAGCCGCCCCCGGCCGGGCGCCGGTACGTCGGGCCCCGGCGCGCTCGCCGGCGGGTCCAGCACCACCCGCAGCCGGGCCCCGTGCGCGAGGTCGGTGTCGGCGGTCCGGTCCGGCCGGGCGGAGGTCGCGACCAGATGCACCCCGAGCCGTTCGCCGTGGCGCGCGACGGCCTCCAGGGCCCGGACGACGGACCCCGCGGCGGGCCGGCCCGGCGCGCCGAGGGCGGGGGCGACGAGCGCGTCGAAGTCGTCCACGAGCACGACGAGCCTCGGCAGCGGCACCCGGCCGCCCGCGGGCCGCGGGAGGTGGTCCTCCTCGCCGCCCGGCCGCGGCACGCGCGCGCCGCTCCGCTCTCCGACCCTGTCCGGCCCGTCGTCGGCCCGCGGGGTCCGTCCGCTCGCGGCGCCCTGGACGTCGCCCGCGCCCGGGTACGCCGTCCGCCCGCTCGGCGTCCCGGCGAGGTCACCGCCGGAGTGACCGGAGGGCACGCCACGACCTCCGGCGGAGCCGCGGACCTCCCCGGCCGCCGACGGGTACGCCGTCCGCCCGCTCGCGGCGCCCGGCACGTCCCCGCCGCCCGTCGACGGGTACGCCGTACGGGAGCTCGGGCTCCTGGAGAGGTCCGAAGCGCTCGGGTACGGCGTGCGACCGCTCGACGCGGCGGCCACGTCCCCGGTGCCGGGCTGCGGGGTACGGCCGCTGCCGGCCCCCCGGGACTCGCCGGAGCCGGGGTACGGCGTACGGCCGCCGCCCGCGCCCCGCACGTCCGCCGCGCCCGGGTACGGCGTGCGCCCGCTCGCGGGGCCGTGGAGGTCGGCGGAGCCCGGGTACGGGGTGCGCGCGCTCCTGGAGCCGTCGAGGGGGGCGGGGCCGGAGTCCGGGGGGTCGGTGCGGAGGGTGCGGCTGCTGGGGCGCGTGGGGAGCTCGGTGGAGCGACCGCTCGGACGGCCGTGGAAGGCGGCCGGGAGATCGCCCACCGGCGCGCGGCCGGCGAGGCGGTCGCTGGGAGTGGCGGGCAGTTCCTCGGACGGGCGGGGGACCCGGGCCGAGGGGCGGTCGGCCGGCTCGTCCGCGCCCTGGTGCGGCGTCCGGACCCCCGGCGGGGTGTCGCCCACCGCGCCCGTGCCCGTGCGCAGGGTCCGGCCGCTCGGGCGGTCGCCGAGCTCCGACGGGTCGGGGAGCCGGAGGCCCGCCCGGACGCCCGGCGGCACCGACTCGGCGGCGCTCGCGGTCCGCTGGCCGATCACCGCGCGCGTGCTCCTGCGGTCGGCGAAGTCCGCGTCCCCGAGCAGCTCCGCGCGGCGCTTCAGCTCCGCGCCCAGAGCCTGGGCGAACTCCCGCATCCGGACCGGGTCCGACGCCACCAGGTGCTCGGTGACGTGCGGCAGCTCCGTACAGGCCGCGAGGCCGTCGCCGCGGTCGCCGCCCGCGCCGTCCACCAGGAGCAGCCCGAGCCGGTCCGGGCGGGCGCCGGCCGCGAGGGAGGCGGCCACGGCGCGCAGCAGCTCCGTCCGGCCGCTGCCCGCCGGGCCCTCGATCAGCAGATGCGGGCCCTCCGCCGTGAGGTCCACGGAGAGCGGGCCGCGCGGGCCCGCGCCGAGGACGGCCGTGCCCTCCCCGGCGGACGCCCAGCGGGCCATCAGGGACGCGGGCGTGGCCCGGGCCAGGCCGAGCTCGTCCAGGAGCCGGGCCGACGGCGGCAGCGCGGCGGCCCGCCCCGGCGCGGCCGAGGACGCGTCCGTGCGCAGCGGGGCCAGCGCCCGGCCGAAGCGCTCCGCCCAGGCGACGGAGACCGCGTCGACGACCCCGACCGTGCCGTGGCCCGCGGCCCGCCCGCCGGAGGTCCGCAGCAGCCGCAGCGCGGTCGCCACGTCCCCGCTGAGCAGGGCCGCCGCCCCGCACTCGCGGAAGGCGAGGGAGGCCGCGCAGGCCGCCTCGTAGGTGGCGGCGACCGGCGAGGCCGGGGACGCCGAGGGCGCCTCGGCGAGGCAGAGCAGATGGATGCCGGCGGCCGCCCCGGCCCCGGCGAGCCGGGCCACCGTCTCGCGCAGCGCCGCCGTGCCGGGGTCGCCGTCCACGACGACGACCGTCGCCGGGCCCGCGTACCGCGCGGCGGCCTCCGCGACCGCGGCCCGGTCCGCGCTGGCCCAGCCGGGCCCGAGCGGCCCGTCGTCCAGGCGCCGGGTCAGCTCGGCCGTACGGGCCTGGGCCTGCTCGCGGTCGTACGCCAGGAGCAGGCGGCAGTCCTGGCCGTGCGCGGGCCGCACGTGGGGGAGCCAGCCGAGCCAGCCCCAGGCGCGCCGCCGCTCCTCCAGGGGGCGGTTGCGGTCGGCGCTGACGAGGACGATCTCCAGGTCGGCGGGGGAGTGCAGGGCGGCCAGCTGGGCCACGACGGCCCGCGCCAGGCCGGCCAGCCGGTCCGCGGGACCGGCGAGGCCCAGGGAGCCGGCCTCGCGCAGCCCGACGGTGACGGGCACCCCGGACAGCTCCGCCCGGTCCGCGGTGCCGAGCCGGACCACCAGCGCCTCGGGGTGGCCGGCGGCCCGCTCCCACAGCCGGGGGCCGGGGCCGAGCGCGGTGAGCAGGACGGCCGCCGGGTCGGGCCAGGTGTCGGGCGCGGCGTTCCCGCCGGGCGCGTCGGCCGGGGCCGCCTCGGGCGCGGCCGGGGACGCGGGCGCGCCGGGCACGGGGTCCGCCTCGCGGCCGCCCGCGAGCCGCCGGGCCCAGGCGCCGAGCCCGCGCCTGCCGGTCCTGCGGGTGGCCGGGTCGGCGCCGTCGGGAGCCGTACGGACCCGGCTGTGCGCCTCGCCCCCGTCGCCGCCCTCGGGCTCGCCCGCACGCGCGTGCCCGGCGTCCGGCCAGGTGTCCGCGAGCGGCACGCCGCGAGCCGCGCCGTGGGTCTCGGGGCCGTGTCCGGTCCAGGGGGAGGACGGGCCGGGAGGGCCCGCCTTCCCGGCCTCGGTCCCGCCGGGCCCGGACCACGTGCCCGCGCCCGTGTCCGGCTCGGGGGAGCGGCCGGGGGCCGCGCCGGGGCCGTTCGCGTCCGGGACGGCGGTGGGCTCCGGCAGGGGCACGCGCAGGTGGCCCTCGCCGTCGGGAGCGGTGGGCAGGGCGGGGTCCGCCGGAGCGTCGTCGGGGACGGTGAGCCGCAGCGTGGACTCGCCGAGCCGGAGCAGGGCCCCGGGGCGGAGCCGGACCGGCCGGTCGCCGACGGGCGCGCCGTCGAGCGTCGTGCCGTTGGTGGAGCCGAGGTCGGCGACGGTCACCCGGCCGTCACCGGCGACGGTGACCGTGCAGTGGGCGCGGGAGACGTCCGGGTCGTCCAGCGGCACGTCCGCCTCGACGGACCGGCCGATGCGGATCGCCCCGCCGTGCAGCAGGTGGACCCCGCCCGCGTCCGGTCCGGCCACCACGTGCAGCCGGGCGGCCGAGGAGGCGGTGGCGGCGATGCCGGCCCGGTCGTCCGGGTCAGGGGCGTGGAGGGCGAGGACGGCCCCGTCGACCAGCGGCGGCTCGCCCAGCACGCAGCGGCGGGCGTCCAGCCGCTCCGCGCCCGCGTACAGCACGGGCGTGCCGGTGCCGGCCGCGTCGGGGCCGGTGACGGCGGCGGCGAGGTTCGAGGCCACGGCGGAAAGAGCGGTGCCCGCGGGGGCGGTGACGAGCACGTCGCAGGCGCGGCCGGCGCCGTGGCCGGCGTGCGGCGCGAGGACGGTCAGCCGGATCTGCATCGACGTCAGCGGTCCCTTCTGCGCGACATGCCCGGCAGGGGACCGCCCTGTGTCTCCCCCACCCGGCACGGACGCGTCGCCCGGTACAGGTCGGCACGGCGCGGGGGCTCCCGACCCCACCGATGCGACGTGCTGGAGGCATCCTCGCACCTGCCGCGGACAACCCGCCGCCGGGTCACCCCGCAGTGATCTTGAACGGTGGTCCGGAACCGCCGGGTGTGACGCGAAAGCGCCTGGTCGTCCCGGGCGGCGGGGCCGGTGCGGCAACCATCCCGGCCGGGGGAGCGTCTTCTTCCGGACAAGTTCGGACGGGACCCGGGTGGGGTTCCGGCGCCGGTCACCGGCGGGTGGGACCGCCGTCCGGCGGCCCGGACGCCTCGGACAGGCCAGCGGAAACCGGCCTGTGGACGACCGGGCTGTGACCCGTTCGGCGGCACTAGAGTGGGTCGGACACCCGGACGGGTCACAACTGAGAAGCAAGAGGACCTCCGGGGCCCCGGCTCGGCTCTCACCGAGCGGGACCGGCCACCCAGGACCACGACCAGCAGGGAGCGCGTGACGTGCGGCCAATCGGCAGCAAGTACCTGCTCGAGGAGCCGCTCGGCCGCGGCGCCACGGGCACCGTCTGGCGAGCCCGCCAGCGGGAGACGGCGGGCGCCGAGGCGGCCGTGCCCGGCCAGCCCGGCGAGACCGTGGCGATCAAGGTCCTCAAGGAGGAGCTGGCCAACGACGCGGACATCGTGATGCGCTTCCTGCGCGAGCGGTCCGTCCTCCTCCGGCTGACGCACCCGAACATCGTGCGCACCCGCGACCTGGTCGTCGAGGGCGATGTCCTCGCCCTCGTCATGGACCTCGTCGAGGGCCCCGACCTCCACCGCTACCTCCGCGAGAACGGCCCGCTGACCCCGGTCGCCGCCGCCCTGCTCACCGCGCAGATCGCCGACGCGCTCGCCGCCAGCCACGCCGACGGGGTCGTCCACCGCGACCTCAAGCCGGCCAACGTGCTGTTGGCCGAGCGGGACGGCGCCATGCACCCGATGCTGACCGACTTCGGCATCGCGCGCCTCGCCGACTCCCCGGGCCTCACCCGCACCCACGAGTTCGTCGGCACGCCCGCGTACGTGGCGCCGGAGTCCGCCGAGGGCCGCCCGCAGACCTCGGCCGTCGACATCTACGGTGCCGGCATCCTCCTGTACGAGCTGGTCACCGGCCGTCCGCCGTTCGCCGGCGGGACCGCCCTCGAAGTCCTCCACATGCACCTCAGCGAGGAGCCCCGGCGCCCGTCCACGGTGCCCGCGCCCCTGTGGACGGTCATCGAGCGCTGCCTCAGCAAGGACCCCGACCGGCGGCCCAGCGCCGTCAACCTGGCGCGGGGTCTGCGCACGGTCGCCGCCGGCATCGGAGTCCACTCCTCGCCCGCCCAGATCGAGGCCGCCGAGGGCGTCGGCGCCCTGCTCGCCCCGGACCCCGACCCGGCGCAGGTCCCGGGGACCCCCGGCGCCGCCGACCCGACCCAGGTGCTGCCCGCCGGCGCCGGCGGCCGCTTCGACCCGGCCGCCGCCACCAGTGTCCTGCCCACCGGAGGACCGGCCGGCGCCGCCGACCCGACCACGGTGCTGCCCACCGGCGGCCCCGCCGGAGCGGCCGGCCCGACCGCCGTCATGCCGGCCATGCCGGCGAACCCTCCGGCGGAGGACCCGCACCCCTGGCAGAACCAGCTCCGCGCCGCCCGGGACCGCAACGAGCAGACCCAGGTTCACTACCTGGACCCCAGCGAGGACCCGCTGCGCCGCCGCCCCGCGCGCCGCCCGCAGCAGCAGCAGCCGCCGCAGGCTCCGCCGTACCAGCAGGGCCCGCCGCCGCAGCAGTACCAGCAGCAGCCCCAGCCCTACCAGCAGCAGCCGCAGCAGCCCCCGTACCAGCAGCAGCGCCCCGCGCCGCAGCAGTACCGGCAGCAGCCGCAGCAGGCCGCCCCGCAGCAGTACCAGCCGCCGCAGCCCCCGCAGCAGCAGTACGCGCCGCCGCAGCAGCCCCAGCAGCCGCAGCCCCAGCCGCCCGCCCCGCGGGAGCCGCGCCGCCGCAGCGCCAACCCGGTGCGGATCCCCGGCCTCGGCTGCCTCAAGGGCTGCCTGGTCATGATCGTCCTCTTCGTGGTGGCCGGCTGGCTCGTCTGGGAGCTCACCCCGCTCCAGGACTGGATCGCCCAGGGCAAGGGCTACTGGGAGGCCATCGGGGACGGCATCGCCACCGTCAGCGACTGGATCTCCACCATCGGGGACGCCACCGGATCCGGCGGATCCACCGGCTCGGGCGGCACCGGCCAGTAGCCGCCGCCCACCCCCGGAACGGCACCGGGAAGCCGTACCCGGAAGCGGTGCCGAAGAGGCAGTACGGAGGCAGCACGACCGCCGAAACGCGGTCGTGCTGCCGATTTATCGACTTCCGGGGGGTGATTTCGCTCCGGAAGTGACGTGCGGCGGCCCGGGACGCGTAACTTTGACGCGAACCGCAGCCGCTGAGGGAGCAGTCTTGGCACGGAACATCGGCAGCCGCTACACCACCCACCAGATCCTCGGGCGGGGCAGCGCCGGAACGGTGTGGCTCGGCGAGGGGCCCGAAGGCCCCGTCGCCGTCAAACTGCTGCGCGAGGACCTGGCCTCCGACCAGGAGCTCGTCGGCCGCTTCGTGCAGGAGCGGACCGCCCTGCTCGGCCTCGACCACCCGCGCGTGGTCAAGGTCCGCGACCTCGTCGTCGACGGCAACGACCTCGCCCTCGTCATGGACCTGGTCCGCGGCACCGACCTGCGCACCCGCCTCGACCGCGAGCGCAGGCTCGCCCCCGAGGCCGCCGTCGCCATCATCCGCGACGTCGCCGAGGGCCTGGCCGCCGCCCACGCCGCCGGCGTCGTCCACCGGGACGTCAAGCCGGAGAACATCCTGCTCGACATGGAGGGCCCGATCGGCCCCGGCGGCGCCCACCCCGCCCTCCTCACCGACTTCGGCGTCGCCAAGCTCATCGACACCCCCGGCCGCACCAAGGCCACCCGGATCATCGGCACCCCCGACTACCTCGCCCCCGAGATCGTCGAGGGCCTGCCGCCGCGCGCCGCCGTCGACATCTACGCCCTCGCCACCGTCCTGTACGAACTGCTGGCCGGCTTCACCCCGTTCGGCGGCGGCCACCCCGGCGCCGTCCTGCGCCGCCACGTCACCGAGACCGTCGTCCCGCTCCCCGGCATCCCCGAGGAGCTGTGGCAGCTGCTCGTCCAGTGCCTCGCCAAGGCCCCCGCGTCCCGGCTGCGCGCCTCCGAGCTGGCCGCCCGCCTCGCCGACGTCCTGCCGCTGCTCAAGGGCATCCCGCCGCTGGACGTGGACGAGCCCGACGCCGAGCCCGCGCCCCAGGAGGCGTACGAGGACCCGGCGTACGCCACCTCCGCCGGCGCGCCCACGGACACCGGCCGCCGACGCGCCGCCGTCCCGCTGGTGCCCGGAGCCTCCGCCGACTCGCACCGCGACACCCACACCTCCATGCGCGTGCCGGGCCCCGACGAACTCTCCGGCGGCCCGCACGGCACCGCCCGCGCCCCGCGCCCGGCCGGCGCCCGCCGTCCCGGCTCGGCCCGCAACCGCTCCGGGGCGGTCCGCAAGCGCCGGATCGTCCTCGGCGTCGCGGCCGCCGTGGCCGCGGGCGCGCTCGGCGTCGGCGGCTATCTGGCGCTCGCCGGGGACGGCGGAAGCCCGCCCCAGGACTCCCGGCCGTCCTCGCAGCCCGCACAGCCGTGACGGTGCCCGTCCACAGGGCGGACGGGCACAGGTTCGGCTCCGGGCCGGGAGCCGTTACGCTGGACGCGTGGCAGTCGTCGATGTATCCGAAGAGCTGAAGTCCCTCTCCTCGACCATGGGGTCGATCGAGGCCGTCCTGGACCTCGACAAGCTGAGGGCAGACATCGCCGTGCTCGAAGAGCAGGCCGCGGCCCCGTCCCTCTGGGACGACCCGGAGGCGGCGCAGAAGATCACGAGCAAGCTTTCCCACCTCCAGGCCGAGGTCCGCAAGGCCGAGGCGCTGCGCGGCCGCATCGACGACCTGGGCGTCCTCTTCGAGCTGGCCGAGGCCGAGGACGACGCGGACACCCTCGCCGAGGCGGAGGCCGAGCTGGGCTCCGTGCGCAAGGCGCTCGACGAGATGGAGGTCCGTACCCTCCTCTCCGGCGAGTACGACGAGCGCGAGGCGCTGGTCAACATCCGCGCCGAGGCCGGCGGCGTCGACGCCTCCGACTTCGCCGAGCGCCTCCAGCGCATGTACCTGCGCTGGGCCGAGCGCCACGGCTACTCGACCGAGATCTACGAGACCTCGTACGCGGAGGAGGCCGGCATCAAGTCGACCACCTTCGTCGTCAAGGCCCCGTACGCCTACGGCACCCTCTCCGTCGAGCAGGGCACCCACCGCCTGGTGCGCATCTCGCCCTTCGACAACCAGGGCCGCCGCCAGACCTCCTTCGCCGGCGTCGAGATCCTCCCGGTCGTGGAGTCCTCGGACCACGTCGAGATCGAGGAGTCGGACCTCCGCGTCGACGTGTACCGCGCCTCGGGCCCCGGCGGCCAGGGCGTCAACACCACCGACTCGGCCGTGCGCATCACGCACCTCCCGACCGGCATCGTGGTCTCCTGCCAGAACGAGCGCTCGCAGATCCAGAACAAGGCGAGCGCCATGAACGTCCTCCAGGCCAAGCTGCTGGAGCGTCAGCGCCAGGAGGAGCGGGCCAAGATGGACGCCCTCAAGGACAGCGGCAGCTCCTGGGGCAACCAGATGCGGTCGTACGTCCTCCACCCGTACCAGATGGTCAAGGACCTCCGGACGGAGTTCGAGGTCGGCAACCCGCAGTCGGTCCTCGACGGCGAGATCGACGGCTTCCTGGAGGCCGGCATCCGCTGGCGCAAGCAGCAGGAGCAGGCGAAGTAACCCCGCAGCGTTCGTTTCCGGGCCCCGCACCTCTCGGTGCGGGGCCCGCTGCGTTCGCCGGTGCAAGCGGTTGGGGGGCGAGCTGGGCGCTATGTCGACAAGGGAACTGCCGCCGCGGGGACCGCAGTTCCGGGTTTACGTCACAGTTGCATCGTCACATGTCGTCCAACTGGTGATCTTTCGGGCATCGCACGCGCAACGGCCTTGACGCTGCATCGGAAACTCGGAAGGGTGGCTGGATGGCATGCGCATATCTGGGGCGCGTGTGAACGGGGGCAGGTCCAGTAACCATGACGCTTCCCGTGCCCGAAGGCCCCTGGCGCTGCCCCATGACGAGATGAAGCTACTGGGGGTAGCAACCAGATGACCAACAAGACGCGAGTCCGCCTGGCGCGAGTCGCGGCCGGTGCCGTGATCATCGCCGGTGCGTCCCTGACCGCGGCGGGCGCCGCGCAGGCCGTCAGCAGCGGCAACGACGGTTCGACCCTTGAGGTGACCGTCGGCGCGCTCAACGGCGATGAGGGCGAGGACGGCGGTAACGAGATCGCCGGCAGCATCGAGGGTCAGGACGCCGGCGGTAACGATGCCGGCGGTGACGGCGGTAATGACGCCGGCGGTGACGGCGGTAACGATGCCGGCGGTGACGGCGGTAATGACGCCGGCGGTGACGGCGGTAATGACGCCGGCGGTGACGGCGGTAATGA
>NZ_JBIAMB010000040.1:0-33934 GCF_042873895.1 Streptomyces sp. NPDC004435
ACTCTATCAGATCTTTCCGATCCGATTTCCTCGGTGCTTTCCGGTCCCGATTTGTTTTTCTCGGGGCCTTCCGGCGCTTTCCGACTTTATCAGAATCATTTTCGGCTACCTAATCGGCGGCTTTTTTGATTCGAATGAGAATCGGGAGTGAGTCAGACTCTAGTTGATTGCTGCCGAGCTGTCCAGCTCTAGGCAACCATCTGAATCTACCTCCCCGCGTCCACCGTGTCAACGGTTTTTTCGGGCACCGGAGGACAGTACCAGCTCCGCGGGGGCCGACGCACATCGGCGCGGTGGGGTGCTCAGGCGGGGAAGACGGAGGGTGGGGTGTCCAGCTCCTCCAGCTCGATCCCGGGGGCGGCGAGGACCACGTCGCCGGCGATGTGGACGGTGTGGCGCTCCCCCGTGTCGAGGGTGCTGACCTGGTACTCGTCCACCGTCAGGACGCCGTCGTCGGTGGGGTGGGGCTCGCTCTTCCGCAGGGACCAGGACTGGTCGACGGTGAGGGGGGCGAGGACCGGGTCCGTGAAGGCGACGAGACGGACGCGGGTCTCGGGGGCGCCGGGGACGAGGCGCAGCAGGCGGGTGAGAGCGATCAGGAACGCCGGGGACGTGCCGGTGAAGGCGTGGGCGCGGACGTTTCCCTCGGTGGCGTGGGTGCCGGTGGGGTCCGTGCGGACCCAGGTGACGCCGTCGAGGGCGGCGCCGCGGACCTGCCAGCTCGACGCGTGGAGTTCCAGGCGGATGGGGCGGCCGAGTTCGTCGACGGCCAGGTCGACGGAGCCGTGGTGGTCGCCGGCGGGGGTGGTGATCTGGGAGACGTAGCGCCAGCCGGAGGGGCCGGGCGCGCAGTGGAAGTGCTCCTCGCCGAGGGGGGCGTGGTCGTGGGGGTCGTGGAGCGAGTAGCGGCCGCGGGGCATGGGTCCTCGGTGGGGTGGGGCGGGAAAGGGGCAGGCCCCCGGCACCGTGGTGCCGGGGGCCTGACTCGGTGAGCCGGTGGCGCGTGGGCGCCGGTGGCGTCAGTAGCGGTAGTGGTCCGGCTTGTACGGGCCCTCGACCTTGACGCCGATGTAGGCGGCCTGCTCCGGGCGGAGGGTCGTCAGCTTGACGCCGAGGGCGTCGAGGTGGAGGCGGGCGACCTTCTCGTCGAGGTGCTTGGGCAGCGTGTAGACCTCGGTGGGGTACTGCTCCGGCTTGGTGAAGAGCTCGATCTGGGCCAGGGTCTGGTCCGCGAAGGAGTTCGACATCACGAACGACGGGTGCCCGGTGGCGTTGCCCAGGTTCAGCAGACGGCCCTCGGACAGGACGATGAGGACCTTGCCGTCCTCGAAGGTCCAGGTGTGGACCTGCGGCTTGACCTCGTCCTTCACGATGCCCGGGATCCTGGCCAGACCGGCCATGTCGATCTCGTTGTCGAAGTGGCCGATGTTGCCCACGATCGCCTGGTGCTTCATGCGGGCCATGTCGGACGCCATCACGATGTCCTTGTTGCCCGTCGTGGTGATGAAGATGTCCGCCGTCTCCACCACGTCGTCCAGGGTCGCCACCTGGTAGCCGTCCATCGCCGCCTGGAGCGCGCAGATCGGGTCGATCTCCGTGACGATCACACGGGCGCCCTGGCCCCGCAGCGACTCGGCGCAGCCCTTGCCGACATCGCCGTAACCGAAGACCACAGCCGTCTTGCCGCCGATCAGGACGTCGGTGGCACGGTTGATGCCGTCGATCAGCGAGTGACGGCAGCCGTACTTGTTGTCGAACTTCGACTTCGTCACGGCGTCGTTCACGTTGATCGCCGGGAAGAGCAGGGTGCCGTTCTGCATCATCTCGTAGAGACGGTGCACGCCGGTGGTGGTCTCCTCGGTGACGCCGCGGATCTCGGACGCCAGCTGGGTCCACTTCTGCGGGGACTCGGTGAGGGTGCGGTTGAGGAGGCGGAGGATGTAGCCGTACTCCTCGCTGTCCGCGGTGGCCGGGTCCGGGGCGGAGCCGGCCTTCTCGAACTCGACGCCCTTGTGGACGAGGAGGGTGGCGTCACCGCCGTCGTCCAGGATCATGTTCGGGCCGCCGGTGGGGGTGTTCGGCCAGGTCAGCGCCTGCTCCGTGCACCACCAGTACTCCTCCAGGGTCTCGCCCTTCCAGGCGAAGACCGGGACGCCCTGCGGGTTCTCCGGGGTGCCGTTCGGGCCGACGGCGATGGCCGCGGCGGCGTGGTCCTGGGTGGAGAAGATGTTGCAGGAGGCCCAGCGGACGTCGGCGCCGAGGGCGACGAGGGTCTCGATGAGGACGGCGGTCTGCACCGTCATGTGGAGGGAGCCGGTGATCCGGGCGCCGGCGAGCGGCTGGGACTCGGCGTACTCGCGGCGGATCGACATCAGGCCGGGCATCTCGTGCTCGGCGAGGGTGATCTCCTTGCGGCCGAAGGCGGCGAGGGAGAGGTCGGCGACCTTGAAGTCCTGCTGTGCGGCAGTCGTCATGGCGGGTGCTGCTCCTCGTGGGATCGCGTTGCGAGGGTCGGTTGTGGCGCCTGACACCGCGGTCGAGGCACCTGCGGGCACACGAATGCCCGGGTGGTTCGCGGTGCAGTCGTCGGAGGCCCTCTCTCCCTCGGCCGGTCCCCTGGGGGGCCGCCCGACCGCCATCAGCAGCGACGTCTGGCTCGTCCCGAATCTACACCGACCGGCGGACCGCCCGCAGGCCGTACGGGCGAGGCCCCCGGGGCGGCGTGGTGCGCTCCGGGGGCCTGGTCAGGGTGTTCGGCGGGTGGTGCCGGGGGTCAGTGGCCGGTTCCGCCCGGGCTCTTGGCCGGGTTCGCACCCGCGGCGGCCGCGGTGTCGTCGTAGATGTCCGGCTCCAGGTAGATGACCCGGGCGATCGGGACGGCGGCGCGGATGCGCTCCTCGGCGGCGTTGATGGCGTTCGCGACCTGGGGGGCGGTCTCGTCGGTGGCGACGGCGATCTTGGCGGCGACGAGGAGTTCCTCCGGGCCGAGGTGGAGGGTGCGCATGTGGATGAGGCGGGTGACGGTCTCGCCGTCGACGATCGCGTCCTCGATCTTCTTCACGTCGTCGAGGCCGGCGGCCTCGCCGAGCAGGAGCGACTTGGTCTCCAGGGCGAGGACGATCGCGATGACGATGAGGAGGACGCCGATGCAGAGGGTGCCGATGCCGTCCCAGACGCCCTCGCCGGTGAGGAGGGCGAGGCCGACGCCGCCGAGGGCGAGGAAGAGGCCGACGAGGGCGCCGAGGTCCTCCAGGAGGACGACGGGGAGTTCGGGGGCCTTGGCGCGGCGGACGAACTGGGTCCAGGTCAGGCCGCCGCGGATGGCGTTCGACTCCTTGATGGCGGTGCGGAAGGAGAAGGTCTCGGCGATGATCGCGAAGACCAGGACGCCGACCGGCCAGTACCAGGCCTCGATGGGGTGCGGGTCGTGGATCTTCTCGTAGCCCTCGTAGATGGCGAACATGCCGCCGACGGAGAAGAGGACGATGGAGACGAGGAAGGCGTAGATGTAGCGCTCGCGGCCGTAGCCGAAGGGGTGCTGGGGGGTGGCTTCGCGCTGGGCCTTCTTGCCGCCGAGCAGGAGGAGGCCCTGGTTGCCGGAGTCGGCGAGGGAGTGGACGCTCTCGGCGAGCATCGAGGACGAGCCACTGAAGATGAACGCCACGAACTTGGCTACGGCGATCGCGAGGTTGGCGGCGAGTGCCGCCACGATCGCCTTGGTTCCGCCTGACGCGCTCATGGGTCTGTCTGTTCCCTTCGTCGATGCTCCGGCCCGGTGACCGTGGCCGTGGTACGGCCGGTCATTGTTGCATCAGGCCACGACGGTGGCGCGGAACACGGTGCCCGCTCCGGTGAGTTCGGCGGGCTCGCCGGCGGGGACGAAGACGGATTCGCCCGGGGACAGAAGGATTTCGCCCGCTTTCGGGTGTCCGGCGGTGGCGAGCAGGATCTGCGGGGTGGGGGCGGTGAGGTCGGTGGGGGCGGCGCCCTCGGCGCGTACGAGGCGGGAGAGCCGGAACTCGTCGATGGGGGTCTCGTAGACCTCCTCGCCCGTCGGGGACGCCTCGGGGCGCAGGACGCCGGGGTCGCCGGGCTCGAAGCGGACGACCCGGAGGAGTTCGGGGACGTCGACGTGCTTGGGGGTGAGGCCGCAGCGGAGCACGTTGTCGCTGTTGGCCATGATCTCGACGCCGAGGCCGGAGACGTAGGCGTGGGGGACGCCGGCGCCCAGGTAGAGGGCCTCGCCGGGCTGGAGCCGGACGTGGTGGAGGAGCATCGCGGCGATGACGCCGGGGTCGCCCGGGAAGTGGTGGGCGAGGACGGCGTACGGGGCGAGGGCGCCGCCGAGGCGTTCGGCGGCGGCGGCGGCCTCGGTGACGGTGTGGGCCATCTCGTCCGGTTCGGCGGTGAGCAGCGCGGTGAGGACCTCGCGGAGTGCGGCGTCCTCGGGGTGGGCGAGGAGGAGGTCCGCGTAGGGCTTGAGGGAGTCGACGCCGAGGGCGGCGAGGGTGTCGGCGGCCTCGGCGGGGGGACGGAATCCGCAGAATCCCTCGAAGGGGGTGAGGGCGCAGATCATCTCGGGCTTGTGGTTGGCGTCCTTGTACGTGCGGTGGGGGGCGTCCAGCGGGATGCCGGCGGCCTCCTCGGCGGCGTGGCCGGCGCGGGCCTGGTCGAGGTCGGGGTGGACCTGGAGGGAGAGCGGGGCGCCGGCGGCGAGGAGCTTGAGGAGGAAGGGCAGGCGGGGGCCGAACTTCTCGGTGGCGGCCCGGCCCAGTTCGCGTACGGGGTCGGCGTCGATGACGTCGTTGAGCGGGCCGCGGGGGGTGATCGAGGGGGCACCGGGGTGGGCGCCCATCCACATCTCGGCCTGCGGCTCGCCCGTGGGGGCGGTGCCGAGCAGCTCCGGGATGGCCGTCGTGGAGCCCCAGGCGTAGGGGCGGACGGTGTTGACGAGGCGTTCCATGGTGGGTTGCAGCTCCTCGGTGCGGTGACGGTGGCGGTGCCAGACGACAGATGACAGGGGGTGGGTGACACGCGGGCGTCCGGGAGCGGGCGGGCGGGTGTCCGGGGTCGTACGCCGGGGGTGTGGCGGCCTCGGCGCTGTCCCTGTGTCGTGCTCCGCTGGTGTCGTGCTCCGCGGTCAGGGGGCCATGTGGCCGGAGGTCGCCAGGGAGAGGTAGACGGCGGCGAAGTCGGTGACCGCGAGGAGTTCGGCGAGGGTCTCCAGGGCGTCGCCCTCCTCGGGTTCGAGTTCGCTGATCGCGGTGTCGTGGCCGAGGGCGAGTTCGCGGGCGGCGGGTGCGGCGCTGAGGCCGCCGCCGGGGCGGTCGCGGAGGAGGACGACGCGGGCGCGGAGGGCCTGGGTCTCCTCGACGCGGTCGCGGAAGAAGTCGTCGGGGTCGGCCGCGGCGGCGTAGGCGCCGGTGAGCAGGACGCCGTGGGCGGGGAGTGCCTCGGGGAGTTCGGCGGCGAGGGCGGGGAGGCCGGCGAGTTCGGCGAGGACGGCGGCGAAGCGGCGGCCGGCGGGGCCGGCGGCGTCGCCCTCGGTCCAGATCAGCGGCAGCGATTCGGCGAGTTCGGCGGCGAGGGTCTTGGCCGGGTTGGAGTAGGTGGCGATGGCCGGGCCGCAGCGTTCGGCGGTGCGGTCGAGGCGGTCGGCGACCCGTTCCAGTGCCTCGGGCGGGGCTTCGAGGAGGCCGACGCGGTCGAGGAGGGCGAGGAGCGGGGTGAAGAGGGCCCAGAGGGCGCCGGGGCTGGCGGCGAGGTTCTCGCCGTACTCGTCGGGTTCCTCGTGGGGGGCCATGGCGAGGGGGACGAAGAGGCCGCGGGAGCCGCTGACGGCCTCGGAGAGCGGGGAGCCCTCGGGGGCGACGGCGACGACGGTGATGCCGCGGCGGTAGGCGAGGTCGGCGAGGAGCGCGAGGCCGGGTTCGGAGCCGTCGGTGGTGGGGAGCAGGAGCAGGTCCACGGAGCCGGCCCAGCCGGGCAGGGCCCAGCGGAGGGCCCCGGCGGCGGGGGCGACGCCGGTGGGTGCGAGGCGTACGACGGGGGCGGAGGCGCCGGCGAGGGCGCCGATCAGGTCGGCGACGCCGGCGGCGACGGTGCCGGGTCCCGCGACGAGGACGGCGCGGGGGCGGCCCTCGGGGTGGAGGTCGGCGATGCCGGCCTCGGTGGCGTGGCGGGCGGCGGTACGGACCCGGGCGCCGGCCTCCGCGGCGCCGCGGAGGAGGCCGCGGCGGTCGGCCAGGGCGAGGGCGTCCGGTGCGTCGAGCAGGGTCTCGTCCAGCATGTGGCGGGCCTCCTGGGCGGGGCGGGGTGCCGTGCGGGGTGCCGGGCGGGGTGCCGGGCGGCGCGGTGGGCCGTGCGGCGCGGGCGCGGTGTGGCGCAGGGCGCTGCGGGTGGGCGTCACGGGCGCGGGCGTCGCCCTGGGGGGTTTGTGCCCACCCGTTCCGCCCTTGCGGAACGCCTGCCCACAAACCGGGCGGTGGAACGTCGGCCCGGAGCGGCCGGCCGCGGCCGGTCAGGCGGGGTGGCGGGCTTCGTCGACCAGGAGGACGGGGATGGCGTCGCGGACGGGGTAGGCGAGGCCGCAGTCGGGGGAGGCGCAGACCAGCTCGGGGGTCTCGTCCGCCGTGCGGTCGTTCAGCGGAGCGTGGCAGGCCGGGCAGGCCAGGATCTCCAGGAGGCCGGCTTCGAGCGGCATGGGGTGTCCCTTCGTACCAAGTGAATGGTGCTGGTCAGCCTACCGCCGGGGGCGGGGAGTCGCGGCTCGGCGAGCGGCGGCTCCCCGCGGTCCGGCGGGGTGCGGCGGGGTCAGGCGGTGGCGCGGACGAGGGCGAGGACCTCGTCGCGGATCCGGGCCATGGTGGCCTCGTCGCGGGCCTCGACGTTGAGGCGGAGCAGCGGCTCGGTGTTGGACGGGCGGAGGTTGAACCACCAGTCGGCGGAGGCGACGGTGAGGCCGTCGAGCTCGTCGAGGGTGATGCCGTCCCGGTCGCCGTAGGCGGCCTTGACGGCGGCGGTGCGGGCGGCCTGGTCGGCGACGGTGGAGTTGATCTCGCCGGAGCCGGTGTAGCGGTCGTAGGAGGCGACGAGCTCGGAGAGGGGGCCCTCCTGGCCGCCGAGGGCGGCGAGGACGTGGAGGGCGGCGAGCATGCCGGTGTCGGCGTTCCAGAAGTCCTTGAAGTAGTAGTGCGCGGAGTGCTCGCCGCCGAAGACGGCGCCGGACTTGGCCATCTCCTCCTTGATGAAGGAGTGGCCGACGCGGGTGCGGACGGGGGTGCCGCCGTTCTCGCGGACGACCTCGGGGACGGACCAGGAGGTGATCAGGTTGTGGATGATCGTTCCGCCGGGGTGCTTGGCGAGTTCGCGGGCGGCGACGAGGGCGGTGATGGCGGAGGGGGAGACGGGCTCGCCCCGCTCGTCGACGACGAAGCAGCGGTCGGCGTCGCCGTCGAAGGCGAGGCCGATGTCGGCGCCCTCGGCGAGGACGCGGGCCTGGAGGTCGACGATGTTCTTCGGGTCGAGGGGGTTGGCCTCGTGGTTGGGGAAGGTGCCGTCGAGCTCGAAGTACATCGGGACGGTGTCGAGCGGGAGGCCGTCGAAGACGGTGGGGACGGTGTGGCCGCCCATGCCGTTGCCGGCGTCGACGACGACCTTGAGCGGGCGGATCGCGGTGAGGTCGACGAGCGCCTTGAGGTGGGCGGCGTAGTCGGTCAGGGTGTCCCGCTCGGTGACGGTGCCGGGGGTGGCGGCGGCCTCGGGGGCGCCCTCCTCCAGCCAGCGCTCGGCGAGGGCGCGGATGTCGGCGAGGCCGGTGTCCTGGCCGACGGGGGCGGCGCCGGCGCGGCACAGCTTGATGCCGTTGTACTGGGCCGGGTTGTGCGAGGCGGTGAACATGGCGCCGGGCAGGCCGAGGCTGCCGGAGGCGAAGTACAGCTGGTCGGTGGAGCAGAGCCCGATGAGGGTGACGTCGGCGCCGAGGCGGGCCGCGCCGCGCGCGAAGGCGTCGGAGAGTCCGGGCGACGAGGGGCGCATGTCGTGGCCGACGACGATGGCGTCGGCGTCGGTCACGCGGACGAAGGCGGCGCCGAAGAGTTCGGCGAGCTTCTCGTCCCACTGGTCCGGGACCACCCCGCGGACGTCGTACGCCTTCACGATCTGCGACAGATCGGCAGTCACGGATCCACCCTCCTGAGTTCTCGGCACGCGTGTGCGGCGCGTGTGCGGAACGCCCAAACTACCCGGGACGGGGGGTGGGACACGCGGCGGTGGCCTGTTGTGGACTCCGCCGGGGTGGGTCCGGGGTCAGTTGTCGGGGGAACGGAGCACCCGGAGGTGTCCGCGGCGGCCGACCTCCATGGGGTCGCCGCTCCGTCCGCCGGGCTTGCCGGCCTCGGCGGCGCGCTCCTGGGGGCGGGCCGCTTCCCGGACCGCGTTGGCCAGGGCTTCGAGGTCGTCGCCGCTGGGGCGGGCGGGGGCGGAACCGTCGGAGAGCCTCACGACCTCCCAGCCGCGCGGGGCGGTGAGGCGCTCGCTGTGCTCGGCGCACAGGTCGTAGCAGTGGGGCTCGGCGTAGGTGGCGAGCGGGCCGAGGACCGCGGTCGAGTCGGCATAGACGTACGTCAGTGTCGCGACGGCAGGGCGGCCGCACGCGGTGCGCGAACAGCGACGTACAGGGCTCACGACGTTGGACGGTACCGCACTCTTGAGCGGGCCGCGACGACTCGCCCCCAGGTCACTCGCCCGTGTCGCGGTGTGACGTCCGACACCCCCGTTCGAGTGGTGCCCGTTCTGACCTGCGGTGGAGGGGGCGCACGGGGGGTGGCGCGGGGGGCGTTCCGGACAGGTTGATGGAGAAATCCGGTCAGGGGCGGCCGGATGGCCGATCGTGAGCGGGTGCCGAATCGTTCCTCGGGGCTGCCGGAATGTTCAGGTTTGGACAGGGGGTGGGGGTGGGGCGGGCCGGGGCGCGCCGTTCGGCGGGCCCGTGCCACGGTGCGGAGTGACCCAGGAGAGTTACGCTGCGTCAGTGATGGACACTCCTGTGCCGCCCGGGCCGCCGGGCCCCCCGCAGAGCTCCGGGGAGCCGCCGGCCGAGCCGCGGGTCCGCCGCCGCGACCGGCACGGCCGCGGGATGCGGGGGCCGGTCGCGCCGCCGCAGGTCCCGCTGTCGGTGAGCCGGGCCGACACCTTCCGCGATCTGGTCCTGGACTCCGTGGAGCGGCTGGAGCGGCGCTGGCCGCAGCTCCAGGACGTGGAGTTCATGATCATGGAGGTGCCTCCGGTGGTGTCCGGCGAGACGGTACCGCTGGGCGGTTCGGTGCCGGCGGAGAAGCGGGAGCCCGCGAAGGTGGTCGTCTACCGGCGGCCGGTCGAGATCCGCTCCAAGTCGCGGGACGAGCGGGCGGTGCTGGTGCACGAGGTCGTGGTGGAGCAGGTGGCCGAGCTGCTCGGTCTCTCCCCCGAGTCCGTCGATCCCCGGTACGGGCAGGACTGAGCCCGTACCGGCGGAGCGTCGACCGGTGGCCGGTGGTGACCGGTGACCGTCTGCCGCCGAGCGTCGGCCGCCCGCCGTCAGGCGTCGGCCGTCAGACGTCAGCCGTCGGCCGTCAGGCGTAGTCGTCAGTCGTCGAGGACCTTGAGGTCCTGGCGGGCGGTGGGGACCTCGACGGTGCCGCGGTCGTCCACCAGGGTCTGGACGGTGAACATCGGGACGCCGTCCTCCGTGACGGTGAGCATCCGTGACGCGTGGACCGGTCCGCCGCCCGCGACCGGTTCGACGGTCAGCGCGTAGGAACCCTTGACGCCCTTGGGGGCGAGGTCGGTGAGGACCGTCGTGGTGCCCGCCTTGAGCGAGACCGTGCGGGTGGCGGGGGTGCCGCCCTGGGTGCCGGCCGAGGCGGTGACCTTGACCTGGGCGGCGCCCTCGGGAGCGGTGAGGGTGAGCGCGGTGCCCTTGGCCCGGTTGTCGGCGACGGTGGCGCGGGCGGTGACGGGGGCGGCGGCGGGGATGAAGGCCATCTCCGTGTCCGAGCCCTTGCCGCGGACCACCTTGAGCGCGGCCACGACCGGGACCTGCTTCTTGGGGTCGGTCGGGGTGAGCAGCAGGGAGGCGGCGGTCCCCCGGGTGAGGTCCGGCAGGTCGACGAAGGCGGTCATACCGGCCTTGACGTGCAGCGATTCGGCGGCGACGGGGACGATCTTGCCGTTCGGGGTGACCAGCTGGATCTTCAGGTCGGCGTCGGAGTCGCCGGGGGCGAAGGCGACGAGGCGGACGCCGGTGGCGTCGGACGGGATGCCGGGGAGCAGGGCGCGGGCCGCCGGGTCGGCGGAGGCGGAGAGCCAGTCGCTGCCCACGCCGTCGGCGGCGGAGCCGAGGGCGGCGCCGACGCGGCCGCTGCGGGTGGTGACGTGGGCCGTCAGGTTCTCCTGGGCGCCTCCGGTGACGAGGGGGCCGAGGAGGACGGGGACGGTGGAGCGCGGCGGGATCTGGACGCCCTCGGGGATGGTGGTCTTCAGCTCGCCCTCGGGGCCGTACAGCTCGATGTCGGCGACGGCGAGGGTGTCGTCCGGGTTGGTGAGGTGGATGTAGTCGGCGCGGCCCTTGGCGGTGGAGGCGGCCGGGAACCAGAGGTCGGTGTCGGGGGCGGAGCAGCCGACACCGAGCAGGCCGCGGGCGGCGCCGGCCGGGACGAGGGTGGTCTGCTGGACGGTCCAGCCGGGGGCGAGGGTGCCGGTGGCGGTGCCGGCGAGGCCGTGGCCGACGGCGCCGTCGGTCTCGACGGAGACGGGCTTGCCGGGAGTGGTGACCGAGGCGGGGGCCTTGCCCTTCTTGCCCGCGGCGTTCGGGTTCTTGGCGATGCCGAGGACGGCGGTGGGCTTGGACGCCTCGCCGGTGGCCGCGGCCGGGGCGACGGTGCCGGGCGGGGTGTACGAGGTGGTGAGGGTCTCGGCGATCTCGGAGACGCTGGGGGCGGGGCAGAGCAGGCTGGTGCGCTCGACGGGGAGGCGGGCCGCCTGGGGTGCGGGGGCGGCGGACGCGGCGGCGGGCTCGCCGGGGGCGGTCATCGCGGCGATGCCGGTGACGGCGGCGAGGGCGGTGGCGACCGCGATCAGGGAGAGGGTGGTGCGCTTCACTGGTTGCTGCTCCCGTCGGGACGCTGCTCGGTCTCGTGGCCCTGGGGGTACCCGTAGCCCTGGTCGTAGCCGGGGTGGCCGGTGTGGGGGTCGTAGCCCTGCGGGTTCTGCGGGTCGTAGCCCTGGGGGCTCTGCTGGGGGTCGTACGCCGGGGGCTGCTCATAGCCCTGGGGCTGGGCGTAGTCCTGCGGGTCGTAGCCCTGCTGGGGGTAGCCCTGGGCGGGGTAGCCGTCCTGGTCGTAGCCCTGGGGCTGGTCGTAGCCCTGCTGGGGGTAGGCGTACGCCTGCTGCTGGTACGGGTCTGCGTACTCCTGGGCGTAGCCCTGCTGGTCGTACGCGGGGGTGTACTGCTGCTGGGCGTAGGCCGGGTCCTGTCCGGCGGTGTCCCACTCGTCCGGTTCGGCGGTCTGCTGGCCGGGGATGGCGGGGGGCGCGTCGGGGTGCTCGGTGTCGGGGGCGTCGGGCCACGCGTCGGGCGCTTCGGCGGAGGCGGCCGCCGCGGCGGTCTCGGCTTCGGCGGCGGCGCGCAGGCGGCGGGCGCGGCGGCCGTCGCCGTCGGTGGCCTGGGCCGGAATGGCGGTCTCCTCCTCGGGGAGGTCGTCGTCGATCTCGCGGCGGCGGCCGGGCAGGGCGAGGACGACGAGGAGGACGGCGAGGCCGAGCTGGGTCCAGATCCAGACGGTGTGCGTGAACGGCTCGTCGTAGGTGAGGTCGAGGCGGCCGCCCTCGGCGGGGAGCTGGAAGCCCTGGGCCCAGCCGTCGAGGGTGGTCGGGGTGAGCTCCTTGCCGTCGAGGGTGGCGGTCCAGCCCTCGTCGGCGCGGTCGGCGACGCGCAGGACGCGGCCGGAGGGGCCGGCCGGGATGTCGGCGTGGGCCTCGACGGCGCCGGCCGGGACGAGGACCGCCTTGGCGGCGGGGGTGTCGTCGGCCTGCTCGGCGCCCGGCTTCGCGGCGGGCGGGACGATCATCACGCGGGCGATCTCGCGGTCGACGCGCCAGAGGGCGGCGCCGTCGAGCTGGCTGAGCCGGGAGATGCCGGGGGTGGTGTCGAGGACGCGGCTCATCTGGCGCGGCGAGCCGTCCTTGACGAGCACGTACCGGATGGCGAAGGCGCTGAGTTCCTGTGTCTGGTCGGCGCCGGAGCCGGCGACGAGCTTGGCGACGACGGAGTCGAGGCGGGGGTCGGGCTCGGCGGTGGCGGTCAGTTCGGCGTCGCCGAGGCGGGCGCCGGAGCCGCGGACCAGGGTGTAGTCGACGGCGCCGGGCGAGCTGCCGGAGAGCACCAGGGTGCGGGGCTGGTCCTCCTGGCGGCTCTCCTCGGCGACGAAGGCGGGGACCTGGACGGGGTCGCGGCGGGTGAGCGGGCCGTCGGCGCCGCCGATCATCCAGCCGACGGCCGCGGCGGCGGGGCCGAGGGCGCAGGCGAGGGCGATGAGGGCGGCGACGGGCTGGCGCCAGCCGAAGCCGTGGGCGGCGACGCGGGTGCGGCCGCCCTCGGCGCCGAGCATGCCGGCGGCGATGAGGGCGGAGCCGAGGACGAGGGTGGCGGGGCCGGCCCAGCCGGTGCCGTCGGCGCCGTTGGTCAGGGCGGCGAGGAGGAGGCCGGCGAGGGCGGCGGTCCAGGCGGCGAGGACGGCGAAGCGGCGCTCCTCGCGGAGGAGGGCGGCGAGGGCGGCGAGGACCAGGCCGAGGAGGAGGACGCCGCCGGTGGTGCCGGGGCCGCCGGGGTTGCTCGCGAGCAGGTCGAGGGCGGAGGCGGTGCCGGTGCGCAGGTCGAGGCCGGCCTCGTGGAGGAAGGCTGCGGGGTCGGTCAGGAGGGAGAGCGACCAGGGGGCGAGCGCGAGGATCGGGGTGCCGACGGCGGCGAGGAAGCGGAGCCCGTACGCGGTGATGTCGTCGCGGCGGACGGCGAGGACGCCGAGGCCGAGGAGGACCGCGAGCGGCCACACGACGGGGGTGAACGCGGTGGCGACGGTGAGCAGCAGCGCGTACGCCCAGGTGGCGCGCCAGCTGCCGCGGTCGGGGCGGTTGAAGCCGTGGGCGGCGACGGCGGCGCGGGCGATCGGCGGGAGCAGGATCGCGAGGATCGCGGTGCCGAGCCGGCCGGTGGCGAGGGCGCCGGTGGCGGCGGGCAGGAAGGCGTACGCGATGGCGCCCCAGGCGAGCAGGAGGCGGGAGCCGACGAGGCCGCGGGCGGCGAGGTAGGCGGTGAAGCCGGCGAGGGGGACCGAGCAGACGAGCAGCACGGTGAGCGCGGTCGAGGTGGAGCCGAGGAAGAGGGCGGAGAGCGCGGCGAGGATGCCGAGGTAGGGCGGGGCGCTCTGGGTGCCGCCGGTGCCGAGGGTGTGCCAGGCGTCGGCGTACTTGCCCCACAGTTCGGAGACGGTGTCGGGGGCGGGCAGCAGGACGCCGCCGGCGAGGGAGCCGCCGGCGAAGAGGTTGCGGCAGGCGACGAGGGAGACGACGAGGAGGAGCGCGAAGAGGACCGGGCCCGGCTTGCGGGCGATCTTCTTCAGGCGGGCGAACTGCTCGATCTCCAGGAAGTCGGCGTCGTCGCCGCCGGGTCCGGACTCGACGGCGCCGTGGCGGGAGCCGCCGGAGTCCGCCTCGTCGGCGCCGAAGTGGGAGGCGAGCTGTTCGGCGGCGGCGCGGACGGTGGCTCCGGGCGGCGGGAAGAGGGGCCGGAGTTCGGCGGACGGGACCTCGGGGTTCTTGCGCCGTTTGCGGGCGGCGAGGATCTTCTCGGGGCGCAGCAGGGTGGCGAGCAGGCCCATGATCTCGTCGACGGCCTGGCCGGGGGCCTTGCCGACGAGGAGGCCGAGGGTGCGCAGGACGGTGCCGAGGACGAGCCGCAGGAAGACGTAGGGGAGGGCGCGTCCCGAGGTGTTGGCCAGCAGCGTGTAGACGGCGGCGGCCTTGTCGACGCGGTGCGGGCTGGCGGCCGTGCGGCCGGCGCAGTCCACGGAGCGGCGCTCGCGGGCGGATGCCTCGGCGTGCCGGAGGACGGCGTCGGGGGCGATGAGGACGCGGTGGCCGGCGGAGTGGGCGCGCCAGCAGAGGTCGACGTCGTCGCGCATGAGGGGCAGGCGGCGGTCGAAGCCGCCGAGCTCCTCGAAGACGTCCCGGCGGATGAGCATGCCGGCGGTGGAGACGGAGAGGACCGGGCGGATCTGGTCGTGCTGGCCCTGGTCCTGCTCGCGCCGGTCGAGGCCGGTCCAGCGGCGGCCGCTGCGGGCGATGGTGACGCCGGCTTCGAGGAGCTGCTTCCTGTCGTACCAGCCGCGCAGCTTGGGGCCGACGACGGCGGCGTAGGCGTCGGAGTCGGCGACGCGCAGCAGTTCGGCGAGGGCGCCGGGCTCGGGGGCGCAGTCGTCGTGGAGCAGCCAGAGCCACTGGACCGGCTCGCCGTGCGGGAGTTCGGGGAGGTCGTACGCCTCGTCGTTCCAGGTGCGGCTGACGGGGTCCCAGCCGCTGGGGCGCTTGAGGTAGGGCAGGTCCTCGGGTCCGAGCACGGGGGCGGTGCGGACGGCCTCGTCGACGGCGGCGCCGAAGCCGGTGCGGCGCGCGAGGTGCAGGACGCGGTCGGCGCCGATGGCGTCGCCGACGAGCTGCGCGGAGTCGTCGGCGCTGCCGGTGTCGGCGGCGACGACGGTCTGCACCGGGCGCTCCTGGGCGAGCAGCCCGGAGAGCGCGTCGGGCAGCCAGCGGGCTCCGTCGTGGGTGACGAGCACGGCGGTGACGACGTGCCTGGGGAACTCGGGAGTTGAGGACATCTGAGGTACGGGCCCTCCGGCCGGGGTCGCCCGCGGTGGGGCGGGGGGAGCGTCTCGGACGGAGGCCCACACTAGTGGTTGCGGGTGCGGGGGCTCGGCTGTGCGGGTCCTGGGGCGGGCGTGCGGGAGGCGGATGCCGCCCCGGGGGCCCGTCCGTGCCCGGCCCGCTACGGCGCCGGTGGCACGGCCGCCCGGCGACGAGGAACGGTCTCCCGGGGACGAGGAACGATCGCCCGGGGACGAGGAACGGTCCGCCTCCTGTGCCGGGCACAGGGACGGACCGTGGGGTGGTTTCCGGACGGGCGGTTCAGACGGCGGCCTTCTTGAGGCGGCGGCGTTCGCGTTCGGAGAGGCCGCCCCAGATGCCGAAGCGCTCGTCGTTCTGGAGGGCGTACTCCAGGCATTCGGAGCGGACTTCGCAGGCGAGGCAGACCTTCTTGGCCTCTCGGGTCGAGCCGCCCTTCTCGGGGAAGAAGGACTCGGGGTCGGTCTGGGCGCACAGCGCGCGCTCCTGCCAGCCGAGTTCCTCGTCCGCGTCCTCGACCAGCAGTTCCTGGAACAACTCGGTCATCTGCGCCCCTCGTCTGTCTGTGCGTCCCGTGATGTCGCCGTGATCGAAACGGCCGAACGACACGAGTGAAATTACAAGTTCGTGCTCTGTGCGAGTCAAGCCGAGATCTGCTATTGGGCCCCGTATTCACTCTGCGGAACCAAGCCTATGCGGAAAGTGTTCAAATCACCAAAAACCTGACACATGCCACCGGCGGATCCCGTGGTGTCGTGCCTCCGCCCAGAAGGACGTACGAGACTTGGATCTTGTTGCGATCCAGCCATGGAAGCGATCCGGATCACAGTCCGATCACGAACGATCCAGCCGCCAGCCATGTTTACGGGCACGACTGCTGCGCCGTATTGCCTGGTCCGGGGCTGAACAAACCTTTCTCCCGGCACAGTAACCGGATGAGGTGAAACATTACCCCCAAATCGGGCATTGAGTTGACAGTCGGGTGCCCCTCCGGCCACCTTTGGTGGCATGCCAGCGACCGCAGCGCCCTCCGCGACCCACGCCCGTGGGTACCGCCGCGCTGTCCAGGCCCGCTGTTGCTGTTGCTGTTCCAGCTGTTGATGCCACCGCGCTCCAGCGTCTTCCCCCAGCGTCACCCCGCGTCACCCGGTTCACCCGTACACCCCCCTGTGCCGTGACCCCCACCGCTCTTCGTTTCTGCTGAGGAACCACCCCGCCCATGAACATGGACAGCGACCTTCAGATCGCCGGCGACCTCATGGAGGTCCCGCACCTGCTCCAGCCCGAGCGCGAGCACCCCGTCACCGTGGCCGAGTTCGCCGGCCTCGCCCGCGAGATCGCCGCCGACCGCTCCCGCTGGGCCCCGCACGTCGAGTACGACGCCACCACCCGCTGGTACCACCGCCTGCGCACGGGACCCGGCTACGAGGTGTGGCTGCTCTCCTGGGTGCCCGGCCAGGGCAGCGGACGCCACGACCACGGCCGCTCCTCCGGCGTCCTCACCGTCCTCCAGGGCGAGTTGACGGAGCGCACCGACCGGGGCGCGCGCACGCTGCGGCCCGGCACACAGCGGATCTTCGCGCCCGGCTACGTCCACGAGGTCGTCAACGACTCGCTGGAGCCGGCCGTCAGCCTCCACGTGTACTTCCCCGGCCTCACCGAGATGCCGATGCACGAGTCGTACCAGGGGCAGTGCGCCCCGGCCGGCCGGGAGGCCCTCTCCGCCTGACACACTGCGTGCATGCGCATTGTGGTTCTGGCCGGCGGCATCGGTGGTGCCCGTTTCCTTCGCGGTCTCAAGCAGGCCGTCCCGGACGCGGAGATCACGGTCGTCGGCAACACCGGTGACGACATCCATCTCTTCGGGCTGAAGGTCTGCCCCGACCTGGACACCGTGATGTACACCCTCGGCGGTGGCATCCACGAGGAGCAGGGCTGGGGCCGCGAGGGCGAGACCTTCGCCGTCAAGGAGGAACTGGCCGCGTACGGGGTCGGACCCGAGTGGTTCGGCCTCGGCGACCGGGACTTCGCCACCCACATCGTCCGCACCCAGATGCTCGGCGCCGGCTACCCGCTGAGCGCCGTCACCGAGGCGCTCTGCGCCCGCTGGCAGCCGGGCGTGCGCCTGCTGCCGATGTCCGACGACCGCGTCGAGACGCACGTGGCGATCGAGGTCGACGGCGAGCAGCGGGCCGTGCACTTCCAGGAGTACTGGGTGAAGCTGCGCGCCTCCGTCGACGCCAAGGCCGTCGTGGCCGTCGGCGCGGAGGCGGCCAAGCCCGCGCCGGGCGTCCTGGAGGCGATCGCCGGGGCCGACGTCATCCTCTTCCCGCCGTCCAACCCGGTCGTCAGCGTCGGCACCATCCTCGCCGTGCCCGGCATCCGCGAGGCCGTCGCCGCGGCGCCCGCGCCGGTCGTCGGCCTCTCCCCCATCGTCGGGGACGCCCCCGTGCGCGGCATGGCCGACAAGGTGCTCGCGGCGGTCGGCGTCGAGTCGACGGCCGCGGCCGTCGCCCGCCACTACGGCTCCGGGCTCGTCGACGGCTGGCTGGTGGACACCGTGGACGCCGGCTCCGTCGCCGACGTCGAGGCGGCGGGCATCGCCTGCCGGGCCGTGCCGCTGATGATGACCGACGTGGACGCCACCGCCGAGATGGCGCGGGCCGCGCTCGCGCTCGCCGAGGAGGTCCGCGGGTGACGGCGGACCCCACGGTGCCCGCCGCGGCGCCCGTGCCCTCGTACCGGGTGTGGGGGGTAGCCGGGCTGCCCGAGGTGGCGCCCGGGGACGACCTGGCCAAGCTGATCGCGTCCGCCTCCCCCGGCCTGGAGGACGGCGACGTCCTGCTGGTCACCTCCAAGATCGTGAGCAAGGCGGAGGGACGGATCGTCGCCGCCGACGACCGCGAGGAGGCCATCGACGCCGAGACGGTACGGGTGGTGGCGCGGCGCGGCACCCTGCGGATCGTCGAGAACCGGCAGGGGCTCGTCATGGCCGCGGCCGGCGTCGACGCCTCCAACACGGCCGCCGGGACGGTGCTGTTGCTGCCGGAGGACCCCGACGGGTCGGCGCTGCGGATCAGGAACGGGCTGCGCGAGGCGCTCGGCGTCGACGTCGGCGTCGTCCTCACCGACACCTTCGGGCGGCCCTGGCGCTCCGGGCTCACCGACGTGGCGATCGGCGCGGCCGGGGTGCGGGTCCTGGACGACCTGCGGGGCGGCACCGACTCCCACGGCAACGAGCTGAACGTCACCGTCGTCGCCACCGCCGACGAACTCGCCGCCGCCGGCGACCTGGTGAAGGGCAAGGCCACCGGCGTGCCCGTCGCGGTCGTGCGCGGGCTGCCGCACCTGGTCGGCGACGACGGGGAGCCCGGCGCGCGGGCGCTCGTGCGCACCGCCGCCGACGACATGTTCCGGCTGGGCACCTCGGAGGCCGTACGGGAGGCGGTGACCCTGCGGCGGACCGTACGGGAGTTCACCGACGACCCCGTCGACCCCGGGGCGGTGCGGCGCGCGGTCGCCGCCGCCGTCACCGCGCCGGCCCCGCACCACACCACCCCGTGGCGGTTCGTCCTCCTGGAGTCCCCCGGGTCGCGGCTGCGGCTGCTCGACGCCATGCGGGACGCGTGGATCGCGGACCTGCGGCGGGACGGGAAGTCGGAGGAGTCCATCGCGAAGCGGGTGCGGCGCGGGGACGTCCTGCGGAACGCGCCCTACCTCGCCGTCCCCTGCCTCGTCATGGACGGCTCCCACCACTACGGCGACCCGCGCCGCGACGCCGCCGAGCGCGAGATGTTCGTCGTCGCGGCGGGCGCCGGCGTGCAGAACTTCCTCGTCGCCCTGGCCGGCGAGCGCCTCGGCTCCGCCTGGGTGTCCTCGACGATGTTCTGCCGGGACGTCGTACGGGACGTGCTGGGGCTGCCCGAGCACTGGGACCCCATGGGCGCGGTCGCGATCGGGCGGCCCGCCGCCCCGCCGAAGGACCGGCCGGGGCGGGTCGCCGCGGACTTCGTCGAGGTCCGCTGACCCCGCCGCCGTCCGGCGCCCCCGGCCTCAGATGCGGGTGATGTCGTTGGGGGCGAAGCGGGGGGCGCGGCGGGGCGGGGTGTGGCCGCTCAGCAGGATGAGGCGGGCCGCCCGGTGGCGCTGGCCGGCGTAGGGGGCCAGGAGTTCCAGCATCGCCGCGTCGTCGGCCGTGCGGTCGCGCGCCAGGGCCCAGCCGATGATGCCGGGCAGGTGGAGGTCGCCGGTGGTGACCTCGTCGGGGGCGCCGTTGCTGCGCTGGACGGTCTCGGCGGAGGTCCACGGGCCGATGCCGGGGATCAGCTCCAGGCGGGCGCGGGCGGCCGGCGGGTCCATGCGGGCCGCCTCCTCCAGGCGGGGGGCCACCCGGGCGGCGCGGACGATGGTGGCGGCGCGCTTGTCGTCGACGTTCGCCCGGTGCCACTCCCAGGACGGGATCCTCGCCCACGTGCGGGCGTCCGGCATCACGTACATCCCCTCGGGGGCCGGGCCCGGGGCCGGCTCGCCGTACCGGCGGACCAGGTCGCGCCAGGAGCCGTACGCCTCCGTCGTGGTGACCTTCTGCTCCAGGACGGTCGGGATCAGGGACTCCAGGACCAGTCCCGTACGGGTGAGGCGCAGGCCCGGGCGGCGGCGGTGGGCCGCCAGGACGAGCCGGTGGCGGGGGACGAAGGCGGTGGGGTCGTCCTCGGCGCCGAGGAGGGCGGGGAGGTGGGCGTCGAGCCAGGCCGCGCCCGGGCCGTACGTGTCGGCCTCGGCCTCCGTGCCGTCCACCGCGCGGACGCGGAGCGTGCCGGGCCCCTCCGGGGTGCGGGTGGCACGCCAGATCTCGCCGTCCCCGGTGACGCGGAAGGTGGGGTCGTACGGGCCCCTGCGGAGGGGGCCGAGGGTGAGGCGGAGGTCCAGGTGCGCGGGCCCGCCCCCCGGACCGTCCATGTCGCCGCCGCGCGTGGTGGTGCGGGTGGGTCGTGGTACGAAGCGGCCGGCCATGCGTACGAGCGTAGCCGGGCGCGCGTGGGGGTGCGGGGGCGCGGAGGCGCCCGCGGGGGCGCCGTTCCGTGCGCGCGCGACGGAACGGCGGCGGCGGGCGGCCCGGCTACTGGTCCGAGCTGAAGCGGACCGTGCCCGCGGGGAGGGTGGCGTCGCACCAGATGCGGATGCCGTCGCGGAGTTCGTTGTCGGGGCCCACGTGGGCCCCGTCGCCGATGACCGCGCCCGTCAGGACCGAGCGGGCGCCGATGCGGGCGCCGGCCCCTATGAGGGAGTCGGTGATCACCGCGCCGGGTTCGATCACGGCGCCGGCCAGGAGGGTGGAGCCGGTGACCCGGGCGCCCTCTCCGACCGTGGCGTCCGCGCCGACCACCGTGCCGCCCGTGAGCTTCGCGTCGGGGGCGACCCGGGCGGAGGGGAGGACGAGGCGGTCGCCGCAGCGGCCGGGGACGGCCGGGGAGGGGGCGCGGCCGAGGACCAGGTCGGCCGAGCCGCGGACGAACGCCTGCGGGGTGCCGAGGTCCAGCCAGTAGGTCGAGTCCACCATGCCCTGGAGGTGGGCTCCGGAGGCCAGCAGCTCCGGGAAGGTCTCGCGCTCGACGGAGACCGGGCGGCCGGCGGGGATCGAGTCGATCACCGAGCGGCGGAAGACGTACGCGCCGGCGTTGATCTGGTCGGTGACGATCTCCTCCGGGGTCTGCGGCTTCTCCAGGAAGGCCGTCACCCGGCCCGTCGCGTCGGTCGGGACCAGGCCGAAGGCGCGGGGGTCCTCGACGCGGGTGAGGTGGAGGGAGACGTCCGCGCCGGAGTCGGCGTGGGTGGCCACCAGGGCGCGGATGTCGAGGCCGGTGAGGATGTCCCCGTTGAAGATCAGGACCGGGTCGTCGGGGCCCGAGTGGAGGCGCGAGGCGACGTTGCGTATCGCGCCTCCGGTGCCCAGCGGTTCCTCCTCCGTCACGTACTCCAGGCTCAGGCCGAGGTCGGAGCCGTCGCCGAAGTGCGGTTCGAAGACCTCGGCGAGGTAGGAGGTGGCGAGCACGATGTGCTCGACGCCGGCGGCCTTGGCCCGGGCCAGCTGGTGCGTCAGGAAGGGGACGCCCGCCGCCGGGACCATGGGCTTGGGCGTGTTGACCGTGAGGGGTCGCAGCCGTGTGCCCTTGCCACCGACCAGGAGGATCGCTTCTGTCACCTGTCGTCTCTGCTTCCTGTTCGGGGCCGGTCGGCGCGCCCGTCTCGGTCGTCCGTGGGATATGACCGGTCAGTTTATGCGGATGGTTGCCCGCCCGCCCCCATCAGCTCCGTCCCTGGTACTTCGCCGAGGAGGTCCGGGCGGTTCCGAGCTTGCCGTAGAGGCGGCCGCCGGGGCACTCCGTGGCGAATCCGTCACGGTGTCCGGCGATGGCGTTGAAGCGGACCTGCTTGCCCTTCGCGTAGAGGTTGCCGCCGCCGGAGACGAGGGTCACGGTGCCCTTGGGGTTGATGGCGTGGAGCCCGAGTTTCCAGGCCGTCAGGCGGGCGACGGCGGTCACGACCGCGGCCGGCGGGGTGGTGCTGGTGAAGGTGCCGAGGACGGCGACGCCCATGCTGTTGGTGTTGAAGCCGAGGGTGTGTGCGCCGAGGACCGGTTTGGCCACGCCGCCGGCCCGGCCTTCGTAGATGTTTCCGCACTTGTCGACGGCGAAGTTGTAGCCGAAGTCACGCCACCCGCTGCTCTTCACGTGGTAGCGGTAGATACTGCGCAGGACGGAGGGTGCCTGGGCGCAGGTGTAGTTGTTGCCGGTGGCGCTGTGGTGGACGAAGGCCGCCTTGATCGTCGAGGTGTAGACGAAGCTCTTCTCGCGGATCGACTCGTCGGCGCCCCAGCCCTTGCGGGTGATGATCGCGGGGCGGGGGCCGATGTACGGGGCCTTCGCCGCCTGGGCGGCCGCCTCCTGCGCGGCCGCCTCCCGGGCCTTCTGGACCTCCGTCTCCTGGGTGATCTCCTTGCGGACGATCTCCTTCTGGATCGGTGCGCCCTGGACGGTGTCGAGTCCCGCCGCGGGGAGGGCGTCCGGGATCGTGGTCGAGCCGTACGGGGCCAGTGGGGTGTTCACACCGCTCGCGGCGGCCTCCGCCGCGGTGAGGACGGCCGGCGGGGCCATCGCCCGGGTGCCGGGGGCCGGGGCTGCCTGGGTGCCGGGGGCCGGGGCGGCCGGCTCCTCGCCCGGGTCGACCAGTTCGAGGCGGAGCCCGGCGGGCAGCCGCACGGCCGCCCTCACTCCCCCTGGTTCGGCCCGCTCGGCCTGTACGCGGATCTCGACGCCGTCCGAGTCGCCCACCCAGAGCGGGGCGGTGGAGCCGCGGAGGGTCCCGGAGGCGCCCTCGGCGGTTTCGGGGTCGGCGCCGTGCTCGTCGTTGTGGGTCTCCACGTCCTGCCACGACGACCAGGTGCCGTCCGCGGCGGAGCGGGTGCGGACCTGGACGGTCCCGTGGAGCACGGCGGCCGGGTCGTTCCAGACCACGCCGACGAGCGAGAAGGGTCTGACGTCCCGTCGGGTCAGGCCCTGTTCGGGCGCGGCGCCCGGGTCGGAACCGAAGGAGCGGACGGAGGCGCCCAGAGGACGGAGCGGCAGCGACTGGGTGGAGCCCGGCAGCTCGTCCTGAGTCGGTGGCAAGGCGGCCGCCGCCGGGCGCGCGGTGGCCGTCGCGGGGGCGGCGAGGGTGACCGGCAGGGCGAGCACGGTCGCGCAGGCGACGGCGATCGAGGAGGCGAGTGAGGCACGCATGGGCCGATCGTGGGCAGCCGGCGGGCGGGGCGCGCGCCGGGAGACGGACGGCGCGTCAGGCCGACCGGAGGACGCCGTCACCGGAACGGCCCAGGCCGGCGCACCGGCCCGCGTACCCTGTGCGGCGTGAACGCCAGCGACCGCACCCCCGCCGACCTGCTGCGATCCGCGCTCGCCGCGGACCCCGCCCGCCCTCTGGTCACCTACTACGACGACGCCACCGGTGAACGGGTGGAATTGTCCGTCGCCACCTTCGCCAATTGGGTGGCGAAGACGGCCAATCTGCTCCAGGGCGAGCTGTCCGCCGAGCCCGGCGACCGGCTCGCGCTGCTGCTGCCCGCGCACTGGCAGACCGCCGTCTGGCTGCTCGCCTGCTCCTCGGTCGGAGTGACGGCCGAGCTGGGCGGCGACCCGGCGGACGCGGACCTCGTGGTGGCGGAGCCCCGGACGCTGGAGGCGGGACTGGCCTGCTCCGGGGAACGGATCGCGCTCTCCCTGGCGCCGCTGGGGCGCCGCTTCCCGGCCGCGCCCGCGGGATACGCGGACTACGCGGTCGAGGTGCCGGGACAGGGTGACCGCTTCGCGCCCTTCGTCCCGGTCGACGCGGAGGCGTCCGCGCTCGTCGTCGACGGTACGGACCGCAGTGGCGTCCAGCTCGTCGAGCAGGCGCGGCTGGACGCCGTACGGCTCGGGCTCGGTCCCGGGTCGCGGCTGCTCTCCGGGCTGCCGTACGAGGGCTGGGAGGGGCTGTCGGCCGGGCTGTACGCGCCGCTGGCCGCGGGCGGCTCCGTGGTGCTGTGCCGGAACATGGGCGAGCTGGCGCCGGAGGCGCTGGAGAAGCGCATCGAGAGCGAGCGGGTCACGGCCACGGCGCTCTGAGGGGCGCGGGCGCCGGGGGACGCGGTCCCCCGGCGCGTCCGGTGCGTCCGGTGCACCCGTTCGGCCGATCGACGCGCCGCGTACCCGCGACCGCGGGCCCGGCGCGGTACATGATCGGCCCGGGGGGAGTCGTCTCCTCCGTACAACCCCGCGTCGGGTCCGGCCGTCTCCCTTGTGCGGACGCCGGGCGCCCGGCGCGCCCGAGACGCCTCGAAGGACGGACGACGACGTGACGGACCGCGCTGGCACACCCGCCGAACCGGACCCGGAACCGACGCCGGAACCGACTCCGGAACCGACTCCGGACGACGAGAACGAACCTTCCGGCGAGAAGCCTTCCGGGGGCGACGCCTCCGAGAGCGATGTCTCCGAGAGCGGCGCCTCCGGGGACGGCGGTGCCGGGCCGGGTGCTTCGCGGCCGCGCCGGCACTGGCTGCGGTGGACCGCGCTCGGCGTCTCGGTGCTGCTGCTCGGGGCGGCCGGGACCGGGTGGTGGTTCTACCGGAAGCTCGACGACAACATCACCACGGACACCACCGCCGCCGACGAACTGCGGCGGTACGAGAAGGAGCGCCCCGCGGCCGGCGTGACGGCCGCGCAGAACATCCTCCTCATCGGCTCCGACACCCGCTCCGGCGAGGGGAACCGCAAGTACGGGCGGGACAAGGGCACCCAGCGGTCGGACACCGTGATCCTGCTGCACCTGGCGGCCGACGAGTCGAGCGCGACGGCGGTGTCGATCCCCCGCGACCTGATGGTGACGATCCCGAGCTGCGCCAGGACCGAGGGGGGCCGGACCCGGGAGCAGAAGGCGCAGTTCAACTGGGCGTTCGAGTGGGGCGGGACGGCGTGCACGATCCGTACCGTCGAGAAGCTGACCGGCATCCGGGTCGACCACCACATGGTGATCGACTTCCGGGGCTTCAAGAAGATGGTGGACGCGGTGGACGGCGTCGAGGTCTGCCTCCAGGAGCCCGTGAACGACACCGACGCCAAGCTGAAGCTGCCGGCGGGGCGCCAGACGCTCGACGGGGAGCAGGCGCTGGGCTTCGTACGGGCCCGCAAGTCGCTCGGGAACGGCAGCGACACCGAACGGATGGACCGGCAGCAGATGTTCCTCGGCGCGCTGGTCAACAAGGTGCAGAGCGACGGGGTGCTGCTCAACCCGACGAAGCTGTACCCGGTGCTCGACGCGGCCACGAAGTCCCTCACGACCGACCCGGGGCTCGACTCGCTGCGCGACCTGTACGACCTGGCGCGGACCATGCGGGCGATCCCGACGGAGAAGGTGCAGTTCCTGACGGTGCCTCGACGCCCGTACGCATACAACGCGAACAGGGACGAACTGGTACAGCCCGCCGCGAGCGAGCTGTTCCGTCAACTCCGTGAGGACAGGCCGGTCGTGGTGCGGAAGGCGGAACCGGAAGAGGGTTCCCGCGCATCCTCCGACGGGAAGCCGGACGACGCGGAGTCGCCCGTGCCGACGTCGACGCCCACCTTCACCGGACGGAACGCGGCGGAGGGGGTGTGCTCCTAGTGGGCCGGGTGATCGTTGGGTAAAGGGGGACCCAAAGGAGAGGAAGGGGGCGATGTGGTTTGGGCAGAGTTGCCCCCTTGTAAGGGGCGTGGAATTTGTCACTGACGTCGCCCCGCGCTGAACTGGGCGGATAGTGTGACGCGATCCGGTGCACCCGACCGCGTGGTCGCACTCAGCCAAGGATCGAACGACCGAGTGGCGCCCACAGGGGGAGGCGCCCCGCGTGGCACCGACGGAGGACAGGAACCGTGGACGCGCACAGCCGTGGACGGGCGGACGAGATCGACCCCGCCGACCAGTGGGTGCTCAACCCGCAGACCGGCAACTACGAACTGCGACTGGACCACTCCGCTGAGCAGCCGCCGCTCGATGGCTCCCGCGCCGGTGCCGGCGCCTCCGGTACCGGTACCCGCTCCGCGGCCCGGCCAACCGCCCCGGCGGAAGCTCCCGTTCCCGGCCAGCGGCGCCGCCGCACGGCCGAACCGGAGACCGAGCCCGGCACGACCGGTGACGGGAGCCGTGGCGGACGGGTCCCGCCGCAGCGGCGCCGCAAGCGCAAGCAGGGCGCCAGCCGCAAGAAGAAGGTCCTGCTGTGGACCGGCGGCACGATGGCCTTCGTCCTCGTGGGCGGCGCCGTCGGCGCGTACGCGATCTACAGCAAGCTCAACGGCAACATCGGCGTCGTGGACGTCGGCGACGCGGCCGTGAAGTCGGAGGGGATGAAGGGGCCGCTCAACATCCTCGTCATCGGCAACGACGTCCGCACCGGCGAGGGCAACGAGACCTACGGCAACAAGACCAACGTCACCGGCCACGCCGACACGACCTTCCTCATCCACATCGCCGAGGACCGCACCAACGCCACGGCGATGAGCATCCCGCGCGACCTCAAGACCGAGATCCCGGAGTGCCCGACGAAGGTCGACGGGGTCACCAAGGTCATCCCGGGCTCGGTCGGCAAGACCAAGTTCAACGAGTCCTTCGGGGTCAACGGCCGTGACCCCGGCTGCACCATGCGGACCGTCACCCAGATGTCCGGCCTGCCGATCAACCACTTCATGATGGTCGACTTCAACGCCGTCAAGAAGCTCTCCACGGCCGTCGGCGGCGTCAAGGTCTGCCTCGCCAAGCCGATCCACGACAAGAACTACTCGAAACTCAACCTTCCCGCCGGCGAGCACCGCGTCCAGGGCGAGCAGGCGCTCGCGTTCCTCCGGAACCGGCACGGCCTCGGCAACGAGAGCGACCTCGACCGCATCAAGCAGCAGCAGCAGTTCCTCGCCTCGATGATGCGGCAGCTCAAGGAGGACACCCTCGACAGCCCGACGCGGCTGCTGGACGTGGCCACCGCGGCGACCGAGTCGCTCACCGTCGACCAGGGCATCGGCGAGGCGACGAAGCTCGTCTCCCTGGCGCAGGAGATCGCCAAGGTCGACCTGAAGAACATCACCTTCCTCACCGTGCCGGTGGTCGACAACCCGGACGAGCCGCCGAACAAGCGCGCCACCGTCGTCCTCGACTCCGTGAACGCCCCGAAGATCTTCAGCATGATCGAGCAGGACGTCTCCTTCACCGAGGTGAAGAAGAAGGAGGCCGACGCCAAGAAGGCGAAGAGCCAGGCACAGGCGAAGCTCCTCCAGGGCCCGAAGGCCCCGGCCGCCGAGGTCCGCGTCGACGTCTACAACGGCAGCGGCATCACGGGCGCCGCCCAGTCGACGATCAGCTGGCTCCAGAACGAAGAGGGCGTGCTTCGCTCGACCAACAAGAGCAACGCCCCCGAGAAGGCGGCGAAGACCACGCTCAGCTACGCACCGAACCAGGCCGACCAGGCCCGCGCGCTCGCCGCGATGATGGGTCTGCAGGCCACCGCCCTCAAGCAGGGCACCACGGCCGCCGGGGAGCGCGAGCCCATGACGCTCGTCCTCGGCGCCGACTTCAAGGGCGCGGGGGTGCCCATGACCGCTCCGACGAAGGCGCCGGACGTCGGTCAGGTAGCAGCGGACAAGAAGGTGTGCGCCCAGTGACCCGGGAACAACGGGTCGCGGCGCGCCCTTGACGATGAGGGGACCTGGGGTGGGACAGAACAGCGTGCGACGGGAGGGGACGCGGCAGCCGAGCGTTCCGCACGCCCGAGATCATGGCTGGGACGACGAACTGCACGGCGCCGCCGAGGCGACCGGGGCGGGCGGGGAGCAGGATCCGGCCGGGGGGCCGGACGCACCCGCCGTACCCGGCGGCCGGGCGGCACGCCGGCGCGGCACGGCGGGTGCCGAGGGCGCCGGTGCGGAGGCCGGCACGGCCGGTGGCCGCGCGGCGGCCCGCAAGCAGGCCAAGAAGGCCGGCAAGCGGAAGGTGCTGCGCTGGTCGGCGATCGGCGTGGCGATCCTGGTGCTCGGAACGGCCGGCGCCGGTTACGCCTACTACGAGCACCTGAACGGCAACATCCGCAGCGGTGGCCGCGCGGGCGGCGAGAGCGGGGTGAAGAAGGCGGTGCCGAACGCGCTGGGCGACACGCCGCTGAACATCCTGCTGATCGGCTCCGACGACCGCTCGTCCGACGCGAACGTGGCCCTGGGCGGCGGCAAGGACCTGCGGGACGACAAGCCCCGGGCCGACGTCCAGATGCTGCTGCACGTCTCCGCCGACCGGCAGAACGCCTCCCTCATATCGATCCCCCGCGACACCGTCGTCCCGATACCCGAGTGCAAGAGCGAGGACGGCAAGGAGACCTTCCCCGCCACCGTGGACCAGCCCATCAACTCCACGCTCCCGCGCGGCGGTCCGGGGTGCACGCTCACCACCTGGGAGAAGCTCACCGGCGTCTACATCGACCACTGGCTGATGGTCGACTTCGCGGGCGTGGTGGCGATGGCCGACGAGGTCGGCGGCGTCCCCGTCTGCGTCACCACCGGCGTGCACGACAAGTCGACCGCGCAGGTCAAGGGCGGCTCCGGCCTCAAGCTGAAGGAGGGCACCACCGAGGTCAAGGGCGAGCAGGCCCTCCAGTGGCTGCGCACCCGGCACGCCTTCGGCAGCGACCAGAACCGCGCCAAGGCCCAGCACATGTACCTCAACGGCATGCTGAAGAAGCTCCAGCAGCAGAACGCCTGGACCGACACCGGCCGGCTGATGGGACTGGCGGAGACCGGCACCAAGGCGCTCCAGGTCTCCGACGGGCTGGACACCGTGGCCAAGCTCTTCGACCTCAGCATGCAGCTCAAGAACGTGAAGGTCGACCGGCTGTCGACGATCACCATCCCGACCGATCCCTACCCGCAGAACCCGAAGGCGTGGCTCCAGCCGAGGGCCACGGACGCGGAGAAGATCTGGGATCTGCTCCGGAACGACGTCGCCATGGACAAGAACGGCGACAAGGCGCCCGCGAAGCCGAAGACCAAGCCGGCGGACGCGAAGCCGAAGCCGACGGCCGCGGCGCCCTCCTCCCTCGCCGTCACGGTCGTCAACGGGACCGAGGGGAACGACCTGCCGGCCGTCGAGGGCCGCGCCGGGAACATCAAGGACGTGCTGACCGGCAAGGGCTTCAGCCGGACGGACACCTCGAAGGAGGCCAAGCCGAGCAAGGGCACGGTCGTCGCCTACCCCAAGGCGGCCGGCGACCAGGGCCGCGCGGACGCCGAGTCCGTGGCGAAGGCCCTCGGCCTGCCGACCTCCACCGTCCGCGCGGACGGCACCATCGGGAACGTCACCCTCGTCGTCGGCGCGGACTGGCGCGAGGGCACCGCCTACAAGGTGCCCAAGCGGTCGGCCGACGACGTGCCGGACGGCGCCAACGACAAGGCGAAGTGCATGGAGGTGTACTCGGTCTACCGCTGGGACGGCGTGAGCTGAGCCGGTACGGGGCGGACCGACGCCGACGGCCGGGCTCCTCGGTGACGAGGGGCCCGGCCGTCGGCGTACCCGCGGCGCTCCGCGGGGCGGACCGCGTCGCGCGGAGACCGCTCCCCGTCGAGGACCGGCATCTTCACGGATGCGGAGGCGCGGGGTTCGCCGAACAGGTCGCGTTACCGCGAACGGGGGACACCGACGCGCGCCACCGGGGGCGGTGACCCTGGCGGCTGATCGTATGGGCCTACGGTGCTCACGGTCCCCCTGTCCCCGCCGCGGAGGTGTCCGTCCGTGCCCACACCGCCCCGCACGCCCCGTCCGCCCCGCCCGCGGGGCACGGCCGGCCGGCCGCCGGTCCCCCGGCGCGGAGCCCGTCCCGCCCCGGCGCGGCGCCCCCGGCGGCGGCCCCGCTGGGGGATGCGGATGGCGACCGCGCTCTCCGTGGTGGTGCTGGCCGCCGGCGGGATCGGGCACGCGGTGGTCACCGGCCTCGACACCGGGATCACCCGGGTCGACCCCTTCAAGGACATGAAGAACCGGCCGCGGGCGGGCACCGGCATGAACGTGCTGGTCGTCGGCACCGACGGGCGCGACCGGATCACGCCCGAGCAGAAGGAGAAGTACCGGCTCGGCGGGGCGCCCTGCCGCTGCACCGACACCGTGCTGCTGGTGCACATCTCGGAGGACCGGGAGCGGGCGAGCGTCGTCTCGCTGCCCCGGGACTCGTACGCCGAGCTTCCGGCGCACACCGACCAGAACAGCGGGGAGAGGCACCGGGCGCATCCGGTGAAGCTGAACGCCGCCTATTCGGAGGGCGGGCCCGCGCTGACCGTGCGGACGGTGGAGGCGATGACCCGGGTCAAGATCGACCACTATCTGGAGGTCGACTTCACCAGCTTCATGCGGACGGTGGACGCGGTCGGCGGGGTGCAGATCTGCACGGCGAAGCCGGTGAAGGACGCGTACACCGGGCTCCGGCTGGCGGCCGGCACGCACGAGCTGGACGGCGGGCAGGCGCTCCAGTACGTGCGCTCCCGGTACATCGACGGGGCCGCGGACATCGGCCGGATGCAGCGGCAGCAGAAGTTCCTGGCGGCCCTGGTGGACCGGCTGACCAGCGGCGGGGTGCTCTTCAACCCGGTGCGGTTCCGGGAGGTGGCGACGACCCTGCTCGGCTCGGTGCGGGCCGACGAGGGCTTCGGCACGGATCAGCTGCTGGCGCTGGCCAAGGCGATGCGCGGCTTCACGCCGGCGTCGTCGGAGTTCGTGTCGGTGCCGGTCAGGGACATGGACTTCCCCGTGAAGGGCGTCGGGTCGACGGTGAAGTGGGACCCGGACAAGGCGCAGAAGCTCTTCGCGGCGGTGCGGGAGGACCGGCCGCTGGCCACCCGGCAGGCGTCCGCGGAGCGGAAGGGTCCGAAGGCCGTCGTGGTGGACGTGGCGCCGAGGACGATCCGGGTGCAGGTCTACAACGGGACCCGGATCGACGGTCTGGGGCGGAAGGCGGACGACGCGCTGCGCGGCACCGGCTTCGACACCACCCGGAGTCCGCTGTCCGCGAAGGGACCCGCGCGGATCCGGACGCTGGTGGAGTACGACCCCCGCTGGGACCGGTCGGCGAAGTCCCTGGCCGCCGCCCTTCCGGGGGCCGAGCTGAAGGCCGTGAAGGGGCGGGGCGGGACACTGCGGGTGACGGTGGGGTCGTCGTACCAGGGCGTCACGGCGGTCCGTGCGGAGACGGCGCCGACGCGGGGGCCGTTCGAGGCGGTGACCGGGGACCAGGTGGTGTGCCCGTGACGCCGGGCGGGCGGGGTCAGTCCTCGTAGCCCTCGGCGGCCCGGCGTTCGCGGAGTTCCAGGATGGCCTGGCGGCGGGCGAGGCGGTGGGTGCGGCGGATCTGCGCCTCCTGGTAGCGGCGCTTGTCCTGCTCGGTCTCCGGGAGGACCGGGGGGACCGTGCGGGGCGTGCCGTCGCCGTCGACCGCGGCGAAGACGAGGTACGCGGAGCCGACCTGGGTCGCCGGGGTGGTGTCGTTCCAGCGCTCGGCCATGACGCGGACGCCGACCTCCATGGAGGAGCGGCCGGTCCAGTTGACCTGGGCCTTCACATGGAGGAGGTCACCGACGCGGACGGGCTCCAGGAAGGCCATCTCGTCCATGGAGGCGGTCACGGCCGGGCCTCCGGAGTGGCGGCCCGCGACGGCTCCCGCCGCGTCGTCCACCAGCTTCATGATCACACCGCCGTGCACCGTGCCGAGGAGGTTGGTGTCGTGGCTGGTCATGATGTGGCTGAGGGTGGTGCGGGAGGCCGAAGTGGGCTTGCCCGGGATGTGGCCCTGTTCTGTCATGTCCTCCACCTTATGCCGGGTATCGGCGTTGTCCGCTTTGCATCAGCTTCGCAACAGCACCGGTCCTATTTTCCACCCGGCCTGTCGCCCGGAAAGCGGAGACCGGCACACTGGTCCGCATGAATGAGTGGCCTGAGCAGCCCGAGGGCGCCCGCCCGATGCGGCACGTGCGGAGACGACCGCAGGAACAGCAGTCCCCGCAGTACCAGCAGGGGTACGACCAGGGGCAGGCGTACAACCCGAACTTCACTCAGGCGCAGGCCACGGGGTACGACTCCGGGTACAGCTCCGGACAGGTCTACGGCTCCCCGCAGGGCGGCGGCCAGGGGCCCGGCGGTCCGGGGGGACCTGCCGGACCCGGCGGCCCGGGCGCCCGTCCCGCCGGTCCCGCGCCGGACTGGCGCAAGCGGATCAAGATCGGTTCGATCGTGCTGGTCGTCGGCGTCCTCGCGTGGGGAATCGGCACCTACGCGTGGGCCAGTTCGCAGATGCGCAACGAGGTGGACCTGTCCAAGGTCATCGAGCGGCCGGCCGAGGGCGACTGCACGACGTACCTGATCGTCGGCTCCGACAGCCGCGAGGGCATGTCGTCCGAGGAGAAGAAGAAGCTGCACACCGGTTCCGCGGAGGGCAAGCGGACCGACTCGATGATGATCCTCGCCGCCTGCTCCAGCGGGAACACGATGGTCTCGCTGCCCCGTGACTCCTGGGTGACGATCCCGAACTTCGTCGGCTCCGAGTCCGGCAAGTCCTTCCCGGCCCGCGGCGGCTCCAAGCTGAACGCGGCCTACGCGATGGACGGCCCCGAGCTGCTGGTCCGCACGGTGGAGTACAACACCGGGCTGCGGATCGACCACTACGCGGAGATCGGCTTCGCCGGCTTCGCGAACATCGTGGACGCGCTCGGCGGCGTCGAGCTGAACATCGAGAAGGGCTTCAAGGACAAGAAGTCGGGCGCCGACTTCCAGACCGGCAAGCAGACCCTGAACGGCGAGCAGGCCCTCGCCTTCGTCCGTACCCGGTACGCCTTCGCCGAGTCGGACCTGGCGCGGACCAAGAACCAGCAGAAGTTCCTGTCCGCGCTCGCCAACCAGGCGGCGACGCCGGGCACGATCCTCAACCCCTTCGCGCTGTACCCGACCCTCGGCGCCGGCCTCGACACCCTGATCGTCGACAAGGACATGTCGCTGTACGACCTCGGGCAGATGTTCTTCGCGATGAAGGGGATCAGCGGGGGCGACGGCGTGTCCATGAACATGCCGATCGCGGGCAGCGCGCCGCAGGGCTCCCTGAAGTGGGACATGCCGAAGGTGAAGCAGCTCGTCGAGCAGATCAAGAACGACCAGAAGGTCACGGTGACGTCGAACCGCTGACGTACCGTACGGCCGGCACCCCGTCGGGGGTGCCGGCCGCTTTCTCGTCCGCCGCGAACGGTCGGCGGGCGCAGCGACCGACGGGGAAACGGGGAGGTTCCACAGTGCCGTGGGACGAGTGGGAGCAACTGAAGAGCGAGGCGGCGGCCGGGACCGGGCCGACCGCGATGCGGCTGAACCAGGCCGTCGCCGCGCCGGACGGGGGCGGTGGCGGCGGCTACTCGGACGACCTGAGGACGGACAAGAAGGCGTGGGTGAAGGCCGGCGACGGGGTCGCGGGCCTGAAGGAGGGCGTCACCACCGCCCTGACCCGGCTGGACTCCGGGCAGGCGGGCCTCGGGGACGGCGGCGGGATCCAGAGCGCGGCGGCGCAGAAGGAGCTGTACGAGTCCTGGAAGAAGTACGTGGGTGACGTGAGCGCGCGCTGTGACGCGCTGGGCGGGCTCCTGAAGGCGGCCGGGCACGACCTGGCGAAGACCGACGAGACGGTCAAGCAGGAGCTCGACGCTCTCGCGGCGAAGTACGGGGACACCGACCCGGTCGGCGGGCAGGCCAAGGAGAAGTGACCGCGGGCATGAACCTGACCAGGCTGGGCGCCGCCGCGCTCCTCGCCTCCCTCACGCTCACGACCCTCACTGGATGCGGCATGAGCGGAGACAGGACCCCGTCCGCGGGCATCAGCGGCACGGATCAGGCCATCGACGCGACGAAGGGTGTCTCCAGCGAGATCCACGACCTGATCGGCCTGGAGGGAAGCACCACCAAGGCCGGTGTCATCACCGACGAGTGCCCGGGCAAGGACCCGGAGACGCACTTCAGCACCTTCCACACGTGGACCCTCACGCCCGCGGCGTCCTCCGGGCTCGACGGTGTGATGGAGCGGCTGAAGACGTCGATGCCCGGTCTGGGCTGGGAGGTCGTCGGCTTCGAGCCCGACACCAGCCGGAACCGGAACCTCACGCTCACGGCCGACGACGACGCCGAGAAGCACAGCGTCAAGATCACCTACTGGGCGAAGGACGAGCCGCCGAAGCTGAACGTCTCCGTGGTCTCCGGCTGCTACCGGGTGCCCGAGGGCGAGACGGTCGAGTAGGGCCGGGGTGCGCGGCCCCCGGCTTCGCGCCGGGGGCCGTGTCCGGGCCTACGGGAGGTTGCGGGCCATGACGATGCGCTGGATCTGGTTGGTGCCTTCGTAGATCTGGGTGATCTTGGCGTCGCGCATCATGCGCTCGACGGG
>NZ_JBIAMB010000041.1:0-22054 GCF_042873895.1 Streptomyces sp. NPDC004435
CTCAACGGCGGCCGCATCGTCGCCGAAGGCACCGCCGAACAGCTCAAGCGCCAGATCCCCGGCGGCCACGTCCGCCTCCGCTTCACCGACCCGACCGCGTACCAGGCCGCCGCCGCGGCCCTCCGCGAGGTCACCCGTGACGACGAGTCCCTGGAACTCCAGATCGCCAGCGGCGCGAGCCAGCGCGAGCTGCGCGCCATCCTCGACTGGCTGGACTCCACCGGCGTCGAGGCCGACGAGCTCACCGTCCACACCCCCGACCTCGACGACGTCTTCTTCGCCCTCACCGCCGGCGACGTCCCCCACCAGACCGGCCCGGCCGGCCCGTCCGACCAGAAGCAGGAGTCCACCCGATGAGCGCCCTCTCCCTCGCCGTCCGCGACTCGTCCACGATGCTGCGGCGCAACCTCCTCCACGCCCGGCGTTACCCGTCCCTGACGCTGAACCTGCTGCTCACCCCGGTGATGATGCTGCTGCTCTTCGTCTACGTCTTCGGTGACGTGATGAGCGCCGGCATGGGCGCGGGCGCTGACCGCGCCGCGTACGTCGCCTATGTGGTGCCCGGCATCCTGATGATGACCATCGGCGGCACGGTCGTCGGCACCGCCGTCTCCGTCTCCAACGACATGACCGAGGGCATCATCGCCCGCTTCCGGACGATGGCGATCCACCGGCCCTCGATCCTCGTCGGGCACGTCGTCGGCAGCGTCCTCCAGTGCCTCATGAGCGTGGTCCTCGTCGGCGCCGTCGCCGTCGCCATCGGCTTCCGCTCCACCGACGCCACCGCCCTCGAATGGCTCGCCGCCTTCGGCCTCACCGCCCTGATCGCCTTCGCGCTCACCTGGATCGCCGTCGGCATGGGCCTGGTCTCCCCCAATGCCGAGACCGCCTCCAACAACGCCCTCCCGCTGATCGTGCTCCCCCTGATCTCCAGCGCGTTCGTCCCGATCGACTCGATGCCCGGCTGGTTCCAGCCGATCGCCGAGTACCAGCCCTTCACCCCCGCCATCGAGACCCTCCGCGGCCTCCTCCTCGGCACCGAGATCGGCCACAACGGCTGGCTCGCGGTGGCCTGGTGCGCCGGCCTCACGGTCCTCGGCTACCTCTGGTCGAAGTCGGTCTTCAACCGCGACCCCAGGTGACCCAGGCTCTCCCGGCCGCCAGGGCGGCGTACCCGACACCCGTCGGCGTACGCCGCCCCCGCGGCGTTCCCGCGCCCGTCCGCCGCTCGCCGCTCGCCCCTCCGCCGGGTCCGCCTACCGCGGTTCCGGTTCCGCCTCCCTGATGCGCTCCAGCAGGCGCTCGTAGCCGGCCCGGCGGTCCGGGCGGGCGCGGGAGACGGACCGGCGCAGCAGCGGGACGGCGGCCGGTCCCGCGTGCAGGACGGCCTCCTCCGCATCCCGCCGCACGGTGGCCCGCCCGTGGTCGAGGAGCGCGACGAACGCCGGGACCGCCGGCGTCCACCGCGCCCGCGACAGCACCCGGATCGCCCCGCGCACCACGTCGGACCGCGCGTCGCCGAGCAGGAGCTCGGTCAGCCGCAGGTGTGCCTCCCGGTCGAGCAGCGCCCGCGAGGTCCGGTGCGCGTGCAGCCGTACGCCGGTCTCCGGGTGCGCCAGCAGCTCCCGCAGCAGCTCTTCGAGGCGCGCCGGTTCGAGCACGGCGGAGCGCTCCGCGAGCCGGGCCAGCGTGCGCCGGATCCGCGCGGGCTCGGGCGACCGCAGGAGGGTGACCAGCTCCTCGTACGAGGACGGGGCGGGGGATCCCGCCGGTACGGGTGCGGGCGCGCGTTCACGCAGGGTGCGGAGTGCGCAGGCGCTGCGCTCGGCGGCCGCCGGGCCGGGCAGCGGGCCGTCGACGAGGACGAGCCGCGTCCCTGGGTGCCGCTCGCTCAGCCGGTCGAGGAGCGGGGTGCGCTGGAGACGCCGGCCCGCGAGCAGGTCGAGCAGGCCCGACTCCCCCAGCGCGAGGCGGGGTTCGAGGTGGACGGCCAGGACGTCGGCCGGCACGCGGCGCAGCGCGACCCGCGCGTCCGCCCGCGCGCCCTCGGGCCCGTGCTGCCACAGGTCGAGGAGGACCGGGAGGAGCCGTCGGAGCCGTCCGGCGTCGACGCCGGCGGCGATCCGGGCCACTCGGGCGGGCCGCGCGGTTCCGGCGCCGTCGAGGAGTGCTTCCGGATCGGCCTCCGCCAGCGCGTGGCCGAGCGCGGTCAGGTGCGCGCCGGTGACGGGTGCGTCGGTCCGGCCGTTCAGGTACGCGTCGAGGACGGCGGCGCGCGCCCCCGGCTCGGGCCAGGAGAGGAGGGCGTGCGCGGCCGTGTTCCGCTGCTCCGGGGTGCCGGAGGCGAGCAGGGCGAGCAGGCGTTCCCGCTGCGCGGCCGAGCGCGGCTGGTCCAGGTCCGCGGGGTGGATCACGCGGGGCGCGGAGTTCGCGGCGCGGGCGTCCTCGGTGAGGGTCCAGGGCGGGGCGCCCAGCGGCTGAAGGTCCGTCATCCAGTCGAGCAGCGCGGCCTGGACGTCCCGGGGCGCTTCGGAATGGACCTCGATGAGGGCGGCGAGCAGCTCGCGCGATCCGGCCGCCTCTCCCCGGGCGCGGTAGGCGGACAGGGTGCGCACATCCCGTGCGGCGGCGGCGAGTTCGCGGTGCCAGGTCCGCCGAGCGGTCGGCTCGGTGACCTCGAACGCGTTCCTCAGCAGCGTCGCACCCGCCCGGCGCGGGTCCGGGTCCAGGGCCGCGACGGCGAGCTCTCGGTCGAGGTCGGCGCGGACGACGACCGCTCCGGCGAGCCGGAGGAGCTTCAGCGTCGACCGCCGGCCGGGGCGCGGCGGGGGCGACGATCTGACGGCGGCGGTGACGTGCGAGCGGACGGAGGGGCGCTCCGCGATCGTCTCCAGGAGGCCGATGAGCCCGTCCCGGGTCTCCCCCTCCGCTTCCGCGAGGCCGTCGAGGAGGACGGTGACGTGCCGGGCGAGCGTGTCCCGTTCGTGGGCCGGACGGGGGCCGGGGCAGAGCGGATCCGGCAGCAGCCCGAGGACGGCCCGCCGGGCCCGCTCCGAGCCGGCGGCGAGCGCCAGCCACTCGGGGAGGTACGGGCGGGTCGCCCGCAGCCGCGCGGCGCGGAGGGCGGCGGGCCCGCCGGGCGCGTGGCGTTCGGCGAGCCGCAGGGCGGCGTCCGGGTCCCAGCCGTGCTCCGCCAGGCGTTCGAGGTCGGTCGCGTCCTGGTCGGGTTCGGGTTGGAGCGCGGCGAGCGCGGCGAGGAGGCGGTCACGGACGCGGGCGTCCGTCGTGCCGGTCGCGGCGGCCGTGACCGTGGCGGGGAGGGCGTCGCCGAGGAGGGCGCGGAGGGCGTCGAGGAGGAGGGTGCGCAGGCCGGGGTTGTCGTCGCGGCCGAGGCGGTGGAGGAGCCGGGGCACGGCCCGGGCGGTGCCGGCGGTGGCGAGGGCTCGGGCGGCCGTCTTGCGGACGTTCATGGTCGGGTGGTCGAGGCAGGCGGCGATCGCGTCGGACGCCCAGCGCGCCCCGGCGTCCCCGAGGGCCTCCAGGGTCCGGCGTACGGTCTGGGGGTCGCGGTCGGGTCCGGTCAGCGCGAGCAGCGTCGCCGACACGGCTTCGACGCCGTCGCCCTCCGTGTCGCGCGCCAGGAGGACGACGGCGTGCTTGCGCACGTGCCGGTCGGGGTGGCGCAGGAACCGGTGCGCCCGGCGCCGGACCACGGGGTGGGGCGCGCGCGGGAGGTCGGTCAACAGGCGCAGAAGGACAGTCTGTTCGCCCGTCGTGAGCCCGTCCCTGTCGAGCAGGCCGAGGGTCAGGTCGGTGACGAGCGCCTGCCCGGCGGCGTCGGCGTCGGGGACGTCCAGGAGGCACAGCGGGCGGATCCGGCCGCGCTCGTACAGCCGTCGTCCGAGGCCGCGCAGCGCCTCGTCGGCCTCGGTCGGCACCACCGGTTCCGCGCCGGGTACGGGCTCCTCGCCGCCGGGTTCCCACGCCGAGGCGGCCTCCCCCGCGATCCGCAGCAGCAGGTCGGCGAGGACGGGCAGCAGGTCCGGGCCCGCGTGCGCGGCGAGCCGGGTGAGGGCGGCGACGGGGCGGGCCGGGTCCAGGTGCGCGGCGAGGAGGGCGAGTTCGCGTTCGTCGGGTCCGCCGAGGTCGGCGGCCATCCGGCGTGGCAGCTCGGCCGCGTCGACCCGGACGAGCAGCCGCCGCCGCACCTCGGGATCCGTGGCCAGCAGCCAGACCAGCTCCAGGGCCCGGTGCCGGAAGGGCCGTACCGCGCGCTCGGCCGGCGTCGGCTCCGGAGGCCCGTCGAGGCCGAGGGCCGCGCCCAGGACGCGTACCGTCCGCTCCCCGCCGACGGCCTCCAGCGCGTCGAGCGCGTCGGCGGGGGCGTGCGGGAGGGCGGCGAGGACGGCGTCCTCGGTCCCGGGGTCGCGGAGCGCGCGCAGGGCACGCAGGAACGGACCGGGGGCGGAGGCGAGCGGCAGGACGCGTGCGATCTCCGCGGCCACCGGCAGACCGCCGACGCCCTGTCCGTCCAGGGCGACGAGAAGGTCGAGCCGGCGCGGCCACAGGGGGTCGTGCGGCGCGGTGTCGACCAGCAGGCGCAGCAGTTCGCGCCGGGCGGTGAAGAGGACGGTCGCCACGGTGCGGGCCGGGATCGTGTGGTCGGCGAGGGCGAGGGCCAGCACGGCCGGGACGTCGGGGTCCGTGACGAAGTGGCCGCGCCGGTGCATCGCGCGCAGGCAGTCGGTCCCCGGGCCGGCGAGCAGCAGCGGGTCCTCCCCGGCGAGGTCGAGGACGGCGCGCACGTCCTCGCGCCGCGCGGTCTCCCCGTACAGCGCCAGGGCACGCCTCCGTACGCCGGGCGCCTGGTGCGGATCGAGCGCGGCGCTCCACAGCACCTCCCCCAGCCCGTGGGCGGCCGCGGTGGTCAGCGCGGCGTCGGCGGTGACCGGGCCGAGGAGCCCGGTGAGGCGGGCGGGCGGCAGCGGCTCGACGGCGGCCCAGGGTTCGGCGAGCGCGGCGAGCGCGCCGTTCACGACATCCCCGGCGCGCGCCCCGAGCAGCCCCGTCAGCATCTCCCGGACGAAGGCCGGATCGAGGAGCCGGCGGTGCAGCCCCGACCGGGCCAGCCGCACCGCCTCCCCCTCCAGCATGGCGTCCGCGCTGCCCGCCAGCGCGCGGACGAGCGCGGCGGCTTCCACCGCGTCGCCGGGCTCGGCGGCCCGCACGGCCTGGTAGAGCGCCTCGCCCCGCTCCTCCCGCGCCAGCACCCCCGGATCCCGTACGAGCTCCGCCGCCGACAGCGCGACCCGCACCGCGGGCACCAGCACCTCGCTCGGCCACTCCCGCCACTCCGGTGGGGGCCCGCCGGCTGCGGCGGCCGATTCGAGCGCCGCCTCGGGGCTCGTGGGAGCGGGGCGGGATGATGGGGGGCGGTGACCCGCTGAAGTTATCGACGTCGGACGCACTCCGGGATCGTAGGGTCCCCGACGCATCCGCCCCACCTGCTTTCGTCCCGTTCGTCGGCCCGCTCGCCTGCCCGCTCGCCTGCCCGCTCCGCTGTGGGAGGGCGTTGTCAGACCCTGGCGCCAAGATGAGTCCATGACCTCATCTCCCGCCGTCGAGGCGCACCTTGTCCTGTCCGGTTCCGTCGCTTACGAGGACGCGCTCGGGCGGCTGCGCGCCGCGTCGCGCGCCTATTACGCGGGAGAGAACAGCCCGTTGGACGACGCTTCGTACGACGCGCTGCGGCTGGCCGTGCTCGCGTGGGAGGCGGATCACCCGGGCGAGGCGCCCGGGTCGCCGACGGGGCTGGTCGCCGACGGCGCCGCGCCGGAGGGCGACGTCGCGCACACCACGCGCCTGCTCAGCCTCGACAACGTCTTCGGACCCGAGCAGCTGATCGCCTGGGACGCGTCGCTCCAGCGGCGCCTCGGCCGGGCCGTCGAGGGCGGGTTCACGGTCGAGCCGAAGCTGGACGGGGCGGCCGTCGCCGCCCGGTACCGGGACGGCCGGCTCACCCAGGTCGTCACCCGCGGCGACGGCACGCACGGCGAGGACGTCAGTCATGTCGTGGGCTCGGTGGTCGGTCTGCCCGAGCGGCTGCCGGAGCCGGTGACCTTCGAGGTCCGGGGCGAGGTGCTGTTCACGCGGGAGCAGTTCGAGACGGCGCAGGAGGTGCGCGCGGCGCACGGCGGGGCGCCGTTCGCCAACCCGCGCAACGCGGTCGCGGGCACCCTGCGGGCGAAGGACCGGCCGTACCGGCTGGAGATGACGTTCTGGGCGTACGGCGCCGTCGAGCTGGATGGCGGATCGTTTCTCCCCGCCGGGGCGACGCACGCCGAGGTGCTGGCCGCGGTCGCCGCGGCCGGCGTCCGGACGACGGCCGACACCCCGGCCGGGCTGCACGTGGTCGACACCATCGCCCAGGCGCAGGAGCGGGTCGACGCGATCGGCGCGCTCCGCGCCGGGCTGCCGTTCGGCATCGACGGCGTGGTCGTGAAGGCGAACAGCGCGGCCGAGCAGGCCGAGGCCGGGCTGGGGAGCCGCTTCCCCTACTGGGCGATCGCCTACAAGCTGTCGGCCGTGGAGCGCCAGACCGTGCTGCGGGACGTCGTGTGGGAGGTGGGCCGCACGGGCGTGCTCGCGCCGACCGCCGTGCTCGACCCCGTCGAGATCGACGGCTCCACGGTCTCCCGCGCCACCCTGCACAACCCGGCCGACATCGCCCGCCGCGGTCTCCACCTCGGCGACACGGTCACCGTCCACAAGGCCGGCGACATCATCCCGCGCGTCCAGGCGCCCGTCGTGGAGCTCCGCCCGGAGGGCGCCGCACCGGTCCCGCTGCCTGCCGTCTGCCCGAACTGCGCGGGCGAGATCGACAAGAGCCAGGAGCGGTGGCGGTGCGCGAAGGGCGCGGGCTGCGCGCTGGCCCCACTGATCGAGTACGCGGCCGGGCGCGACGTCCTGGACATCGACGGCCTCGGCAAGACCTACGTGAAGGCGCTGATCGACGCCGGCCTGGTCACGGACGTGGCGGACCTGTTCACCCTCACCGAGGAGCAGCTGACGGTGGCCGCGGGCAGCGCCCGGCGCGGCGCGAAGCTCGTCGAGCAGTTCGAGCTGGCCCGCAGCCGCCCGCTCAGCCGGGTGTTCTGCGCGCTCGGCGTCCGGGGCACCGGCCGTCGCATGTCGCGGCGGCTCGCGGCCCACTTCGGCACGATGGAGGCGATCCGCGCGGCGAGCGCCGAGGACCTGCTGGCCGTCGAGGGCATCGGCCCGGAGAAGGCGCCCGTGGTCGTGGCCGAGCTGGCCGCCCTCGCCCCGGTCGTCGACAAGCTGATCGCGGCGGGCGTCAACATGACCGAGCCCGAGGCGCCCGGTGCTCCCGCCGGGGCCGCCGGGGCCGCCGACGAGGGCTCCGCGCCCGTCGCAGGGCCGCTGGCCGGCAGGACGGTGGTGGTCACCGGAAAGATGACCGGCAGGCTGGACGGCTACGGCCGCTCGCAGATGAACGAGCTCATCGAGCGGGCCGGCGGCCGGGCCGGCAGCGGGGTCAACGCCAGGACCAGCTGTCTGGTCGCCGCGCCCGCCGCCGGCGGCCGGCCCAGCTCGAAGGCGGTCGCCGCCGAGAAGCTCGGCGTGGAGGTCCTCACCCCGGAGGCGTTCGCCGAGCTCGTCGCCGACTACCTCGACTGACGGTTCGCCGCCTACCGCGGCGGACGGGCCGCCGCCGACCGCGACTGCGGCCCGCGGAGCGGCCCCGTGACGGCGACGGGCCCGGCCCCCCGAGGGGAGCCGGGCCCGTGCGCTCGCAGGAACACGCCGGAGGGCGTCAGCGCTCCGACGTACCGCCCTGGGCGGAGGTGCGGCGGCGCGGACGGCGGTCGGCGCTCCGGCCGCCGGCCTTCGCGCCCGCCTCGCCGCCCTTGGCCGCCCCGCCGGATCCCGTACGACGGGAGGGGACGCGGCCGCCGGTCCCGGCGCCGCCCGCGGTGGACGCCTTCGCGCCCGCGGTGGCCCGGCCGCCGGCGCCGGCCTTCACGCCACCGGTCCCACCGGTACCACCGGTGCCGGCGGCACCCGCGGCGGTCCGGCGGCCGGCGCCGCGGCCACCCGTACGCGTGGGAGCCTCGGCCTGCGCCGTCGCGCCGCCGCCACCGCGACGCCGCCGGGAGGGACGGCCGCCTTCGGCGGTGGACTTGCGGGCCGGGCGGGAGGACGCGGGCGCGGTCGGCTGGGGCACCTCGATGGTGACCGCGACGCCGGACGGCTCGCGGGCGCCGGTGAGGGTGGCCAGCTCCTCGTCGCTGGACCGGAGGCGGGTCGTCCGCGGGGCGATGCCCGCGTCCTTCATGAGCCGGCTGAACTCGTGCTTCTGTTCCGGCAGGACCAGCGTCACGACGCTGCCGGAGCCGCCGGCGCGGGCCGTGCGGCCACCACGGTGGAGGTAGTCCTTGTGGTCGGCCGGCGGGTCCACGTTCACGACCAGGTCGAGGTCGTCGATGTGGATGCCGCGGGCCGCGACGTTCGTCGCCACCAGCGCCGTGACCTGGCCGGTCTTGAACTGCTCCAGGGTCCGGTTCCGCTGCGGCTGGGTCCGGCCGCCGTGCAGGGCCGCCGCGCGGACGCCGACGGACAGCAGGCGCTTCGCGAGCCGGTCCGCCGACCGCTTGGTGTCGAGGAAGAGGATCACCCGGCCGTCACGGGCCGCGATCCGCGTGGTGACGGCCTTCTTGTCGGTCGCGTCCTGCACGTGCAGGACGTGGTGCTCCATCGTGGTCACCGCGCCCGCGGACGGGTCGACCGAGTGCACCACCGGGTCGGTGAGGAAGCGCTTCACCAGCTGGTCGATGTTGCGGTCCAGGGTGGCGGAGAAGAGCATCCGCTGCCCGTCCGGCCGCACCTGCTTGATCAGCTTGGTGATCTGCGGCAGGAAGCCCATGTCGGTCATCTGGTCGGCTTCGTCCAGCACCGTGATGCGGACGTCGTCGAGGACGCAGTCGCCCCGCTCGACCAGATCGTTCAGGCGGCCCGGGCTCGCCACGACCACCTCGACGCCACGCCGCAGCGTGGTGGCCTGCTTGGTGATCGACAGCCCGCCGACGACGGTGGTGAGCCGCACGTTCACCGCGGTCGCGTACGGCGCCAGGGCGTCCGTGACCTGCTGGGCCAGTTCGCGGGTCGGCACGAGCACCAGCGCGAGCGGCGCCTTGGGCTGCGCCCGCAGCCCCGCCGTCCGGGCGAGCAGCGCCAGACCGAACGCGAGGGTCTTGCCGGAGCCCGTGCGCCCACGCGCCAGCACGTCACGGCCGGCGAGGGAGTCGGGCAGGGTGGCGCCCTGGATGGGGAAGGGCGTGGTCACGCCCTGCGCGGTGAGGGTCGCCAGCAGCCCCGCGGGCATGTCCAGAGCGGCGAAGTCCTCCGCGGCGGGGAGGGCGGGCGTCGCGCTCTCGGGCATCCGGAACTCGCCGGACGAGGCCGGGGACGAGGCCGGGGCCGAGGGGGCGGAGCCGCGCTTGCTCGGCTTCCGGGGCCTGCGGGACATAGGTTTCTCTGCCTTTCTTCGAACAGCACAAACCGGGGTCCGCACCGCGACGGTGCGAACCCCGGTGAGCGACGGAAAACGTCCGGCTATCAGGCGGGGACGATGTTCTCCGCCTGCGGGCCCTTCTGGCCCTGCGTGACGTCGAACGAGACCCGCTGGCCCTCCTGGAGCTCACGGAAGCCCTGGGTGGCGATGTTCGAGTAGTGGGCGAAGACGTCCGGGCCGCCGCCGTCCTGCTCGATGAAGCCGAAGCCCTTTTCCGAGTTGAACCACTTCACGGTTCCCTGTGCCATGACCTTCTCCTTCTGTAGGCAGAGGCCCCATCCGGAGATGCCGGTAAAAACGAAATATGCGCCTGCGGAAAAGCATTCCGGTCAGGCGCACATAGGTTCATGGGTACCACAACTGCAACAAGTCCACCGTAGCACGATCCGGGCCTCCGTGCTGATCACCCGGGGGTGCGGCGCGCCGCACCCCCGGGTGCGGGGTCAGCGGCCGGCGGGCGGAGCCGACAGGGCGTGCAGGCGCAGGGCCAGCTGTATCTCCAGGGCGCGGGCGGGCGCCTGCCAGTCCGGGCCGAGCAGGCGGCCCACCCGCTCCAGGCGCTGCGCGACCGTGTTCACGTGGACGTGCAGGTCCTCCTTGGTACGGGCGGGGCTCATGCCGCTGGCGAAGTAGGCGTCCAGGGTGCGCAGCAGGTCGGTGCCCCGGCGCCGGTCGTACGCGACGACCTGGCCGATCGTGCGCTCCACGAAGCCGCCGATGTCCCGGCTGTCGGCGAGCAGCAGGCCCAGGAAGCCGAGGTCCTCGGCCGCCGCGCCCTCGCCCGCGCGGTGCAGCAGCCGCAGTGCGTCGAGGCAGCGGCGGGCCTCCTGGTAGGCGCCGGCCACCTGGTCCGGGTGGTCGAGCGGGGCCCGTACCGGCGCGGAGGCTCCGACGGTGACGGGTTCGCGCAGGGCTCCGCCCAGGTGGGCGGCGGTCTGGCGGGCCAGTTCGGCGGCGTCCTCGCCGGGGCCCAGCGGCAGCAGGAGGACCGTCCCGCCGTCGCGGTCGGAGGCGAGGCCGCGCCGGGTCGCGGCGAGGTGGGAGGCGGCGGACCTGAGGCGCTGCCGGTCGGCGCTCTCGCGGCCGGGCGGCTCGCCGCCCCCGTCGGCGGCGGCCCGGTCGACGCGGGCGGCGAGGACCACGTGCGGGGCGTCGCTGTCGGTACGGAGGCGGGCGGCGCGCTCGCGGAGCAGGCCGCGGTCGCGGTCGGGTGCGTCGAGGAGGTCGTCGAGCAGCTCGCCGCGTACCCGCTGCTCGGCCTCGCCGGCCGAGCGGCGGGCGAGCAGGAGCAGGGAGGTGACGAGCGCGGCCCGCTCCAGGGTGCGCAGGTCGACGGGGTCGAGGTCGGGCCTGCCGCGCAGGACGAGCGCGCCCAGGTGCTCGCCTCCGGCGGAGACGGCGGCCACCCAGTCGTCGCCGTCGCGGACGGCGTGTCCGCCCGCGCGGCGGGCGGCGCCCGCGGTGGTCTCGGTGAACTCGACGGTGCCGCCGAGGACCTCGGAGACGGCCCCGGCGACGTCGTGGACCCCGCCGCCGCGCAGGACCAGCTCGGAGAGGCGGTCGTGGACCTCGGCGGCGCGCTCGATGACGGCGCTGTGGGCGCGGATGATGTCGTTGGCCCGCTCCAGTTCGGCGAGGGCGGAGCGGGTCTCGGCGAGCAGGTTGGCGGTGTCGATGGCGACGGCGGCGTGGGCGGCGAAGGAGCCGAGGAGGGCGACCTGCTCGCGTTCGAAGACCCTGGCCCGCCGGTCGGCGGCGAAGAGCACCCCGATGACCTGGCTGCCGAGGGTGAGCGGCACGCCGAGGATGGCGACCAGGCCCTCGTCGCGGACGGCGGTGTCGATGGTGCGGGTGTGCTGGAAGCGCGCGTCGCCGAAGTAGTCCTCGGTGACGTAGGGGCGGGCGGTCTGCGCGACGAGGCCGCCGAGTCCTTCGCCCATGCCCAGCCGGACCTGCTGGAAGCGGGCGGAGACGGAGCCCTCGGTGACCCGCATGTAGGTGTCGCCGGCCACGGGGTCGTTGAGGCTCAGATAGGAGACCTCGGTGCCGAGGAGGGCGCGGGCGCGCTGGACGATGGCGCGCAGCACTGCGTCGAGGTCACGGAGTCCCGCGAGGTCGTGGGCGGTGGCGAAGAGGGCGGACAGCTCGGCCTCGCGGCGTCGCCGGCCCTCCAGCTCGGCGCGGACGCGCAGGGCGAGCTGCCTGGCCTCTTCGAGCCCGGCCAGCGCCTCGGGACCCGCGCCGCTCGCGCGGGCCAGGAGCGCGGGCCGGTCGTATGCCTCCGTGGCGGCTCCCCGGGCGAGGAGTTCCAGGTAGGAGACGTGTTCGTGGGACATGGAGACAGGGATACCCGGCGGAGGAGGGGGCGCACCAGCCCTGTGGACAGCTCCTGTGGACGGCTCCTGTGGACGACTCTGTGGACCTCGCGCGTCCGGGGCGGCGCGCGTCCGGCCTCAGGGTGCGTGCGCGGTGCGGAACGAGGTGGGTCCGTCGCCGAGCGCCTTCTCGATCCGCCGGTGGGAGAAGCGCTTCATCTCGGGGAGGGCGCCGATCTCGAACCAGCCGACGTCGATCGACTCGTCGTCGTTGACCCTGGCCTCGCCTCCGACGGCCCGGCAGGCGAAGGTCACGTCCAGGAACTGGCAGATGTCGCCGTTGGCGTAGACGACGGGCTTGCGCAGGGTCTCGACGAGGATGATCCGCTCGGGCACGCACAGGACCCCGGTCTCCTCCTCGACCTCGCGGACGGCGCAGTCCGCGGGCTGCTCCCCCGGTTCGACGATGCCGCCGATCACGGCCCACGCCCCGGTGTCCGCGCGTCGGCCCAGCAGGACCCGGCCCCGGTCGTCGAACACGACGGCGCTGACGCCGGGCAGGAAGAGCAGCTGGTGCCCGGCGGTCTTGCGGAGCTCTCGGATGAAGTCAGGGGTTGCCATGGGCCGACCCTAGATCATCCGTCCGGGGCCGTCCCCGGGCTCAGGACCGCGCGCGGCGGGCCCGTACGGCGCGGACCGCGCTCCAGCCGAGTCCGGCGGCGGCGACGGCGGCGAGCAGGGCCTCCGGGAGGGTGCCGAGGCGGGTCGCGGGGGTCTGCGTGGAGCGCAGCGGGACCTCCTCGACGAGGTAGTCCGGGGTGAACATCTCGGTCCGGGAGACGATCTCCCCGTCGGGGCGGATCACGGCGCTGACGCCGCTGGTCACGGGGACGACGACGGCCCGGCTGTGCTCGACGGCCCGCACCCGGGACATGGCGAGCTGCTGGTAGGTCATCTCGCTGCGGCCGAAGGTGGCGTTGTTGCTGGGGACGGTGAGCAGCTGGGCGCCGTGGGTGACGGTGTCGCGGACGGCCCAGTCGAAGGCGGCCTCGTAGCAGGTGGCGAGGCCGACCTTGGTGCCGGCGAGGTCGAAGACGCCGACCTTGTCGCCGGGGCCGAAGTCGCGGGCCACGCGGTCCACGTTGCTGTTGAAGAGGCGGACGACCGGCCGCATCGGGATGTACTCGCCGAAGGGCTGGACGTGCCGCTTGTCGTAGGTGGCGACGGGCCCTCGGCCGGGCTCCCACTGGATGAGGGTGTTGCGGAGCTTCCCGGTGGGCGGGGCGATGACGGCGCCGATGACGGTGGGGGCCTTGACGGCGTCGACGGCGCCCTCGATGACGGCGGCGGCGTCGGGGTTGGCGTAGGGGTCGATGTCGGAGGAGTTCTCCGGCCAGAGGACGAAGTCCGGCTGCGGCTTCGTCCCGGCCTCGACCTCCTCGGCGAGTTCGCGGGTGCGGGCGGCGTGGTTGTCGAGGACCTGGCGGCGCTGGGAATTGAAGTCGAGGCCGAGGCGGGGGACGTTGCCCTGGATGGCGGCGACGGTGGCGGTGCCGTCCTCGGCGGTGTCGCTGACGAGCGGCAGGGCGGCGAGGGCGCCGGTGACCGGGACGAGGACGGAGAGCGCGGCGGCGGCGAGCGGTCCGCGCGGGACGGTGCCGGTGGCGCGGTGGAGGCGGACGACGCGGATCGCCTCGTAGAGGCCGAAGCCGCAGAGGGCGACCGCGAAGCCGAGCACCGGGGTGCCGCCGACGGCGGCGAGGGGCAGGAAGACGCCGTCGGCCTGGCCGAAGGCGATCTTGCCCCAGGGGAAGCCGCCGAACGGCACGCGCGCGCGTGCCGCCTCGCCCAGGATCCACACGCCCGCGGCGAAGACGGGCCACCAGGGGAGCCGGGAGACGGCGGCGATGCCGAGTCCCACGACGGCGACGAAGAGGGCCTCGATCGCGGCGAGGGCGAGCCACGGCACGGGGCCGACCTCTTCGCCGGTCCAGACGAGGAGCGGCAGGAGGAAGCCGAGTCCGGCGAGCTGGCCGAGACCGAAGCCCGCGCGGAGGCGGCGCCCGTACAGGCTCCAGCCGAGGAGGGCGAAGGCCGGCAGTGCGAGCCACCACAGGGGGCGGGGCGGGAAGCTCAGGTAGAGCAGGACGCCGGAGAGCAGGGCGGCTCCGGGGCGGACGAACCGCGTGGCCCGGCCGAAGCGGCGCGGCCGGTCCTCGCTCGCGGACGCGTCGTCGGCGGCTCCGGCGGCTTCGGGGGAGATGGTGGTGCTCACCTTGCGGAGTGTACGGGGCGACCCTGTTGACGCCTGGTCCGGCACGGTACGGGGACGGGCCCGGCGCCCGGTCCGGTCGGCGAAGGCGACGAACCGTACGCGCGCGGGCCGGTCAGGCGCCGGCGGGGGTCTGGGGCGGGGCGGGGCGGCGGAGGTGGTGGCGGATGGAGTCGACCGCGCCCTCGGCGCCGTCGACGGTGACGGTGAAGGTGCGTCCGTCGGCGAGCAGGAGCACCAGGCCCTCGCCCCGGCGGACGACGACGGCCGTGCCGCGGTCGGGGCGCCAGCGGTAGCCCCAGCCGCCCCAGTGGCGGGGGGTGACGCTGGGGGCGTAGTCGGCGTCGAGGACCTCGGTGAAGGGGATGGTCCGGCGCGGGACGCCGATGTGTCCGCAGCGGACCTCCATGGCGTCCGCGTCGACGCGGACCTCGACGTGGACGAAGGCGAGGGTGCCGAAGAGGACGAGGAGTCCGGCCGCGAGGCAGCCGACGACGGCCATGGCGAGTGCCAGGATGCCGGAGGTCCAGGCGGATTCGACGGCGATGGTGATGCCGAGCGCCATGAAGGCGGCGCCGGCGAGGGCGGCGATCCACTGGAAGCGGTTGGTGGCGCGGCCGGTCCACACGGCTGTCGGTGGGCCTCCGGTGCGCTGCTTCCTGAAATGCCTCATATCGGGAAGATTACCCAGTGGTGCGAAGTTCAGCGCGACGGAGAGGAGTGGTCCGGTCACCCGGAGCCACAGGTCAGGCGGTGGGCGCGGGGGCGGCCGCGAGGAGGCGTCCGGCGGCGTAGTCGAGGGCGGCGGCCGGGAGGGAGCCGGGACGGCCGCTGAGGAGGACGGAGAGGGTGCCGGTCGGGTCGGCGGCGGGGGCCGGTGCGGCGCCGATGCGACGGAGCGCCTGGGCGGCGACCGCGTCGGCGGAGCCGTGGAAGACGACGGGCGGCAGTCCGGGGCGGCGGCGGGGGGCCAGGGCGGCGAGGATGCGGTCCTCGACGAGTTCGTAGTGGGTGCAGCCGAGGACGAGGGCGCGGACGTCCGGCGGGGTGAGCTCGGCGGCGGCGGCGACGGCCCGGTCGATGGCCTCGGGGTCGGCGTGCTCGACGGCGTCGGCGAGGCCCGGGCAGGGCACCTCGGTGACCTCGGCGCCCGCGGCGAACTCGCGGATGAGCCCGCGCTGGTAGGGGCTGCCGGTGGTGGCGGGGGTCGCCCAGATGGCGACCTTGCCGCCGGCCGCGGCGGCCGGCTTGATCGCGGGGACGGTGCCGATGACCGGGATCGACGGTTCGAGGGCGGCGCGCAGGGCGGGGAGGGCGTGGACGGAGGCGGTGTTGCAGGCCACGATCAGCGCGTCCGGCCGGCGGTCGGAGGCGGCGCGGGCGACGGCGAGCGCCCGTCCGGTCAGGTCCTCGGCGGTACGCGGCCCCCAGGGCATGCCGTCGGGGTCGTTGGAGAGGAGCAGCTCGGCGTCCGGACGCAGCCGGCGCACCGCGGCGGCTGCCGGGAGGAGGCCGATTCCGGAGTCCATGAGCGCGATCTTCACCCGGTCACCCTAGCCGATGGCCCCTGTATCCCCGCCTTTCTGGGGCAGACTGCGGCAAATGAGCATCCTCGCCTGGTTCGCGTCCGCCTCCCTGGTCGTCTGGGTCTGGCTCCTGCTCGGTCAGGGCTTCTTCTGGCGCACGGACCAGCGCCTGCCGCGGGGCGGCCGCGCCCGACGGGTCCTCTCCCCCGCGCGCGTGGACCCGGAGGGATGGCCCGGCGTCGTCGTGGTCGTGCCCGCGCGGGACGAGGCCGAGGTCCTGCCGCTGAGCCTGCCGTCGCTGCTGGCCCAGGACTATCCCGGCCGGGCCGAGGTGGTCCTGGTGGACGACGGGAGCACGGACGGGACGGGCCGCCTCGCCGCCGGCCTGGCCGCGCGCCACGGCGGGCTGCCGCTGACGGTGGCGTCGCCGGGGGAACCCGCGCCGGGGTGGACGGGGAAGCTGTGGGCGCTGCGGCACGGGATGGCGCTTGCACGCGCGCGGGGGCCGGAGTTCCTGCTCCTGACGGACGCGGACATCGCCCACGAGCCGGACAGCCTGCGGCGGCTCGTGGCCGCCGCCCTGGGCGACGACCGGGATCTGGTCTCGCAGATGGCGCGGCTGCGGGTGGCCGGCGGCTGGGAGCGCCTGGTGGTCCCGGCCTTCGTCTACTTCTTCGCCCAGCTCTATCCGTTCCGGTGGATCAACGCCGACCGGCCGCGGGCGACGGCGGCGGCCGGCGGCTGTGTGCTGCTGAGGACGGAGACGGCGGTGGCGGCCGGGGTGCCGGACGCGATCCGCACGGCGGTCATCGACGACGTGGCGCTGGCGCGGGCGGTGCGGGCTGCGGGTGGCCGGATCTGGCTGGGGCTGGCCGAGCGGGTGGACTCGGTGCGCCCGTACCCGGGGCTCGGGGAGCTGTGGCGGATGGTGGCGCGGAGCGCGTACGCCCAGCTGCGGTACAGCCCGCCGCTGCTCCTGGGGACGGTCGCCGGGCTCGCGCTCGTCTATCTGGTGCCGCCGGTCGCGCTGACGGCGGGGGTGGTGTCCGGGGACGCGCGGGCCGCGTGGGCGGGCGGTGCGGCGTGGGCCGTGATGGCGGGGACGTACCTGCCGATGCTCCGCTACTACCGCCTGCCCCCGTGGACGGCGCCGCTGCTGCCGTTCACGGCCTTCCTCTACCTTCTGATGACGGTCGATTCGGCGGTACGGCACTACCGGGGACGCGGCGGGGCGTGGAAGGGGCGCTTCTACTCGGGAAGCGCCGGCGCGGGGGGCGGGGAATTCGCTTCCCGACACGGGGAGTAACGCCGCGAATTCGGCGCGTGCGCGACGTGCGCCGTGGCGCGGGATTGACGATTCGGCATACCCAAGATCACTTCCCTCACTCCTTCCGGTCGCCTTTTCTTTATCCGTTCTTCATACCGGAGGCGCTTCTCGGCGCCTGACGGGGCAACCTGCCGGTAACCCCCTCCCAGCTCGGGTTTTACGCGATCATGGGACAAGAATGTGCCCGATTTTGACATGTTCGCTCTGGTTGGGGATCCACTGCCGTCAGAAGCCTGTCAAAGAAGGTGATGAGCAGGCTCCCCAATCGGCAGATCGTGGGCTTAACTTATGTGCCATGACCTCCCCCCGCTCCAGCTATGGAGGCGGTTACCACACCGCGCCGTCCTTCCCGGACACCCCTATCTACGACTCCCTGGTCGCGGAGCGGGGCACGCCTCAGATCGCCCCGATCCGAGTGCCCGCCGCGTACGAGGCCCCCACCGGATACCCGGCCCCCCTCGGCTATCCGGCGCCCGCCCCGACGGGCTCCTATCTGCCGGCGCTGCCGGCGGCCCTGCCCGCCCTCCCGTCCGCGCCGTCCCCCCATCCGGCGCCCGCCTACCAGGGCGGTGGGTACGGGTACCCGCACGCGGCCCCGCAGATGGCGCCCGCGCCGCTCCAGCCGGCGCCCACGCCGTACATCCCGCAGCAGCCCGCCCCGCCGCGCGGCTACCCGGGGGGACCGGTCCCGCAGCCGGCCCGCCCGATGGCCGGCGGCTACGAGGCGATGCGCCCCGCCGCCCCGCGCCCCGCACCGGCGCCGGTCCCGGCTCCCGCGCAGTACCAGGACCCGTACAACCGTCCCTACCAGGGCGGCGGTTACTGACGGGCCCGCCCGGCTCAGGTCTCACCGGGGACGGAGCGGCTGGCAGGATGAGGACATGCCTGATCCCGTCCTCCGCTCCGTCCACGTCCACCCGGTGAAGTCCCTCCGCGCGCTCGACCGCGCGGAGGCGGAGGTGCAGCCGTGGGGCCTCGCGCACGACCGCCGCTGGGCCGTCGTCGACGCCCGGGGCACGGTCATGACCCAGCGCCGCCACCCCCGGCTGGCCCTCGCGACCGCCGTACCCCTCGCCGACGGCGGTCTGCGGCTGACCGCGCCCGGCCGGGATCCCCTCGTGGTCGCCGTGCCGGAGCCCTCGGCCACGCTCACCGTCGACATCTTCGACAAGCCCGTGGAGACGGTCCCCGCCGGCGAGACGGCCGCGGTCTGGTTCTCGGCCTTCCTGGAGACGGACGCGCGCCTGGTCCACCTGGACGCGCCCGAGCACCGGCGCCCCGTCGATCCCGCGTACGCGCTCCCCGGCGAGACGGTGAGCCTCGCCGACGGCTATCCGCTGCTCGTCACCTCCGCCGCCTCCCTCGACGCCCTCAACGCGCTGATCGCCCGGGGCGACCACGCCGCCGAGGGCCCGCTGCCCATGAGCCGCTTCCGGCCGAACCTGGTCGTCGGCGGGACCGAGCCGTGGGCGGAGGACGGATGGACCCGCCTCACCGTCGGCGAGGTGACCTTCCGGGTGGCCAAGCCGTGCGGACGGTGCGTCGTGACCACCACGGACCAGACCACCGCCGCGCGCGGCAAGGAACCGCTCCGGACGCTCGCCGCGCACCGCAGGCTGGACGGCAAGCTCGTCTTCGGCCAGAACGTGGTCCCCGAGCACCGCGGCACCGTCCGCGTCGGCGACCCGGTGAAGATCCTCGACTGACCCGCACCGCCCCACCCCCTCCGCTCTCGACAGGCGAACCCGGCGCCGCGCGGGCAGACTCGTCCGAGGAACGACGAACAAGGGGGTTCCGGCATGCGTGCGATCTCCGGACTCTGGCGCTGGCGGCGCAATCCCCTGCGCCGGACCACGGACCTGGTCGAGGCGTGGGTGGCGCTCGCCGCCGTCGTCCTGCTGTGCGTGGGGGTGCCCCTGGCCGGCTGGACGGCCGGCTCCTCCGCCCAGGCGTCCCTCCAGCGCGCGGTCCGCGCCCAGCAGCAAGGACGGGTCGAGACCACCGCCCGGGTCCTGCGCCCCGCCCCTCCCGCCCTCGCGGCCGAGGCCCGGACCTCCGAGCAGCGGTTCCGGCGCGCGGTCGTGGCCCGCTGGGCCGCGCCCGACGGCACCTCCCGCACGGGAACCGTCACCACCTCCCGGGGCAGCGACGCCCCCGGAGACACCTTCCGGCTCTGGACCGACCGGGACGGCCGCGCCGTCGCCGCCCCCCTGGCCCGCGACACCGCCCGCGCCCACGCCTGGGTCGCCGGCCTGACGGCGGCCGTTCTCGCCGGGCTCGGCGTCGAACTCGTCCGGCGGCTCGTGATGCGGCGGCTGCGCTTCCGCCGGTACGCGCGCCTCGACCGCGCCTGGGCCTCGGTCGGCCCCGACTGGGGCCGCACCGGCACCGGCAGCTGACGGCGACCGGAACCCTGCCTTCCGTGCCCCGTACGGGTGCGGCTCGACGACCCGTCAACCCCGCGCCTCCACGCGCGCTACGGTGGGGCATCGGATCCACCATCCAGGAGACCGGATCCTGGATCCAATCGCACGAGGCGGGGGCAGAGCACACCCATGGCACACGGCACGGTCCAGGTGACGCACACCGGCACGTCGCGGTGGCGGCGCCGCACGGGCGAGTACGCCTCCCTCGCCGCCGCCCTGGAGGCGGCCGGGGACGGCGACGTCCTCACCGTCGCGCCCGGCACCTACCGCGAGAACCTCGTCGTGACCCGGGCGGTGACCCTGCGGGGGCCGGAGGACGGGGCGGGGCCCGTGCGGATCGCGCCGCCGGACGGGGTGCCGCTGACGCTGCGCGCGTCCGCGATCGTCCAGGACCTGCACATCGAGGGCCAGGACGTGGCGGCCCCGGCGCTGCTCGTCGAGGACGGCACGCCGGAACTGCTCGACCTGCGGATCATGACCCGCTCCGCCGCCGGGATCGAGGTGCGCGGGCAGGCCCGCCCGACCGTCCGCCGCTGCACCGTGGACAACCCGGCCGGCGTCGGCATCGCGACCGTCGACGGTGCCGGCGGCGTCTTCGAGGAGTGCGAGGTCGTCTCCGCCGGCCAGGCCGGGGTGTCGGTGCGCGGCGGGGCCCACCCGCGGCTCGAACGCTGCCGGGTGCACCACGCCTCCGGCGCCGGAATCGCCGTCACCGGCGAGGGCAGCGCCCTGGAGGGCGTCGGCTGCGAGGTGTACGAGATCAAGGGCGCCGGCGTGCAGATCGCGGGCCGCGGCAGCGCGCACCTCGTGGACTCCTCCGTCCACCGCACCTCCGCCGACGGCGTCACCCTGGACACCGACGCCGTGCTGACGCTCTCCGACTGCGACATCCACGACGTGCCGGAGAACGCGGTGGACCTGCGGTCCCGCTCGGTGCTCACGCTGACCCGCTCGACGGTGCGCCGCTTCGGGCGCAACGGCCTCTCCGTCTGGGACCCCGGCACGCGCGTGGACGCCCACCAGTGCGAGATCCACGACAGCACCGGCGACTATCCGGCGGTCTGGGTGAGCGACGGGGCCTGCGCCGTCCTCGACGCCTGCCGGGTGCACGACGTGCCCGACGCCCTCTTCGTGCTCGACCGCGGCTCCCGGGTGGACGTCGTGGACAGCGATCTCACCCAGGTGCGGAACACCGCCGTGTCGGTGAGCGACGGCGCCACCGCCCAGCTCGACGACTGCCGGATCAAGGAGGCGTCGACCGGCGCCTGGTTCCGCGACCACGGCAGCGGCGGCACCCTCGCCAACTGCACGATCGACACCGTGCAGACGGGCGTCATCGTCACCAAGGGCGCCGACCCCACGGTCGAGCGCTGTGTCGTCACCTCCCCCGCCGAGGCCGGCTTCTACGTGTCCGCGGAGGGCCGCGGCACCTTCCACGGCTGCCGGGTCACCGGCAGCGGCGGCTACGGCTTCCACGTGATGGACGGCTGCCGGACCGTGCTGCGCCGCTGCCGGACCGAGCGCTGCGCGCGCGGCGGGTACGAGTTCCCCGAGGACGGACCCACGGTCGAGGACTGCACCGGCGACGAGAGCGCCGTCCGCACCCCGCCGGTACCCGAACCGGTCGTGCCGGCCCCGGTCCTGACGGCCGCCCAGCACTCCCCCGGCCTGCTCGGCGCCTACCCCCCGCCGCGTACCGCCGCCGCACCCGCCCCTGCGGCCGCTCCGGCCCCGGCGTCCGTCACCGTGCCCGCTCCCCGCTCCTCCGAGGACGTGCTCGGCGCGCTGGACGCGCTGGTCGGCCTGGACAGCGTCAAGCTGGAGGTGCGGACCCTCACCAACATGATCGAGGTGGGCCGCAAACGGCAGGAGGCCGGTCTGAAGGCCGCCTCGGTCCGCCGCCACCTCGTCTTCACCGGCAACCCGGGCACCGGCAAGACCACCGTCGCCCGCCTCTACGGCGAGATCCTGGCCGCGCTCGGGGTGCTGGAGCGCGGGCACCTGGTGGAGGTCTCCCGGGTGGACCTGGTCGGCGAGCACATCGGCTCGACGGCGATCCGCACCCAGGAGGCCTTCGACCGGGCGCGCGGCGGCGTCCTCTTCGTCGACGAGGCGTACGCGCTGTCGCCGGAGGACTCGGGCCGGGACTTCGGGCGCGAGGCGATCGACACCCTGGTGAAGCTGATGGAGGACCACCGGGACGCGGTCGTGGTGATCGTCGCCGGCTACACCGCCGAGATGGAGCGGTTCCTGACCGTCAACCCCGGTGTGGCGTCCCGCTTCTCCCGGACCATCAGCTTCGGCGACTACACCCCGGAGGAGCTGCTGCGGATCGTGCGGCAGCAGACCGACGAGCACGAGTACCGGCTCGCCGACGGGGCGGACGACGCCCTGCTGAGGTACTTCGAGAAGCTGCCGAAGGGCCCGGCGTTCGGCAACGGGCGGACGGCGCGGCAGACCTTCGAGTCGATGGTCGAGCGGCACGCGGGCCGGGTCGCGGGGGGGGGGGGGGGGGGGGCCCCCCCCCCCCCCCCCCCCACACCCCCCCCCCCCCCCCCCCCCCCCCCCCCCCCCCCCCCCCCCCCCCCCCCCCCCC
>NZ_JBIAMB010000042.1:0-20578 GCF_042873895.1 Streptomyces sp. NPDC004435
CGCGCAGGCCAGGAGGATGGCGTTGGCGTGGATCCAGCCGCGGTTGCCGAGGCTGCCGATCAGCCACGCCTGGGCTTCGAGGGCTTCCTGGAAGGTGGCGCGGGTGATCAGGTAGGAGTTGACGGCCAGGAGCAGGGCGCTGACGCCGATGCCGGTGACGATCAGGCGGAAGCCGTGCAGGCCGCGGCCGAGCATGAGGAGGTGGACGGCGGCGGCGGTGGCGAGACCGCCGATCAGGGCGCCGGTGGCGATCTGGGTCATGCTGCCGTGCATCAGGATGATGACGACGAGCGCGCCGACCGCGGAACCGTTGGTGAAACCGATGATGTCCGGACTGCCCAGCGCGTTCCCGGTCAGGCTCGTCAGCAGCGCGCCGCTGACCGCGAGCGCCGCACCCACCGCGAGCGCCGTCAGAACACGCGGCAGACGCAGCGTGTTCACGATGAAGTCCGCACCACCCGAATCCCGCCCCATCAACGCCCGGACGACCTCGGAGACCGACAACTCGTAGTCGCCGGTCGCGAGACTGACCAGCATCACCGCGACCAGGGCAGTCAGCAGCCCGGCCGTCACCACGAGCGCCCGGCCCTGGACACGTACCGACACTCCGCCGGTCCGCAGGACGGTCCCCGTGATCACGCGAGGGCGGTGCAACCGCCGCCCCTCCGGCTTCTCGATCTGCTCGTGGGTGGTGTTCACAGCATGACCAGCTTTCGGCGACGGCACAGCGCCAGGAACACCGGCGCTCCCAGGAACGCGGTCACGATCCCGACCTGAACCTCACCCGGCGCGCCCATGATCCGCCCCAGCACATCCGCCCCGATCAGCAACACGGGAGCCAGGAGCATCGAGTACGCCAGCACCCACCGCTGGTCCGGACCCACGACGAAACGCGCGATGTGCGGAACCACCAGACCGACGAACCCGACCGGCCCCGCAGCAGCGGTCGCGGCACCGCACAACAGCATCACCCCCACCGCCCCCAGGATCCTCGTCCGGTTCACGTTCACGCCCAGCGCCCGCCCCATCTGGTCACCCAGCGCCAGCGCGTTCAGCGAGGGCCCGAGCAGCAGCGCGATCACCAGCCCCGCCGCCACGAACGGCAGGATCACCCACACGACATCGAAGTAGCGTCCGGCGAGCGAACCCACCGTCCAGAACCGGAACTGGTCGAACGCCCGCGGGTTCAGCAGCAGCACCGCCGAGTTGAACGCGTACAGCACCGCCGTCACCGCCGCTCCCGCGACGACCAGACGATCGGGCGTCGCCAGCTGACGGCCCGCGGACCCCAGCAGGTACACCACCACCGACGCGACAGCCGCACCCAGGAACGCGAACCACACATACCCGAGCACCGAGCCCACGCCCAGGAATGCGATCGCCACGACCACCCCGGCCGACGACCCCAGACTGATCCCCAAAAGCCCCGGCTCCGCCAGCGGATTCCGGGTCAACGCCTGCATCAGCGCCCCCGACAACCCCAGCGCCACCCCGACCAGCAGCCCGAGCAGCGTCCTCGGAATCCGGTAGTCATGGATGATCACCGACGTCTCCGACCCGTCGGGATTCCACAAGGCGCTCCAAGTGGCGGAGAACGGAATGCCCCGCGTCCCCGTCCACACACTCAACAACCCCACCAGAACAAGTGCGGCGAGCACGGCCAGGAGTCCGGCGCCCCGCAGGGCCGTGGACGTGCCACGCGGCTTGGGGAGGGCGAGGGGGGCGGTTTCCGCGTCGGACACCGCCCGGGTTTCGACCGGCAACGAGAATTCCCCCTGACGGCGGTGCGCGTGTACCGCGATCGTTCATGCGCTGTAGGGATGAGGTGGCGACTCGACGCCCATGAGGCTTGTAACTTAGGCGAGGCTAACCGAACGTGGTGAGTGGGTCAACGCGCTTGCGTGCAGGGCGAGATGGCCCGGCAGGGCTCTCACCCGCAGGAACGTCCGACCGTCTCACGAGTGTTCGATATGCAGGATAGCCTTACCTAACTTCTCACGACTCCGGATGGAGGGTCACATGCCCGTTGGAGGACCGACCGGAGGACTCGTCCTCCGCGGGGCGATCAGAGGCCAACGCCGAAGGGTCGTCACGGCGTCCGCGCTCGGCATGACCCACCAGGCGTGCGAGGCACTGGTCCCCGTGGTCATCGGCGCCGCCATCGACTCGGCGTTCGCCACCGGCTCCACCGAGGCGCTGCTGCGCTGGCTCCTGCTCCTCGGCGTCCTCTTCCTCGTGCTGTCCACCTGCTACCGGACCAGCGCCAGGATCGCCGAAGGCGCCGGCGAGCACGCCGCCCACCGCCTCCGCCTCGAACTCGGCGCCCGCGTCCTCGACCCGCGCGGCGGAGCCGACGCGAACCGGCTGCCGGGCGCGCTCACCAGCATCGCCACCAACGACGCCCGCCGCGTCGGCTCGGTCGCCACCGTGCTCCCGTACGGCTGCGCGGCGATCGCCGCCCTCGTGGTCAGCGCCGTCGCCCTGCTGAGGATCTCCGTCCCGCTCGGCCTCCTCGTCCTGCTCGGCATCCCGCCCCTGCTCTGGCTCGGCCACCGCATCAGCCGCCCCCTCGAACAACGCAGCGAGACCGAGCAGGAGAGCGCCGCGCACGCCTCCGGCGTCGCCGCCGACCTCGTCTCCGGGCTCCGCGTCCTCAAGGGCATGGGCGCCGAGTCCGCGGCCGTGGCCCGCTACCGCACCACCAGCCAGGACTCGCTCGCCGCCGCCCTGCGGGCCGCCCGCAGCCGCGCCGGGCACGAGGGCGCGCTCCTCGCCCTGACCGGCGTCTTCATCGCCGTCATCGGCATCGTCGGCGCCTATCTGGCGATGGACGGGAGCATCAGCGTCGGCGATCTCGTCGCCGCCGTCGGACTCGCGCAGTTCCTCCTCGCGCCCTTCCAGCTCCTCGCCTACGCGAACGCCGAGTTCGCCCAGGCCCGGGCCTCCGCCCGCCGCATCGCCGAGGTCCTCGCCTCTCCCGCCGCCGTCCCCGGCGGCGAGCGGGCCCCCGCCGGTGCGACGGCCGGGCACGTCCGGCTGCGGAACGTCCACCTGGGCGACCTGCGAGGGATCGACCTCGACCTCCCGGCCGGCAGCCTCACCGGGATCGTGACCCGCGACCCGGCCGCCGCCCAGGACCTCCTCCTCGCCCTCGCCCGCGAGACGGACCCCGCCGACGGGCACGTCGAACTCGACGGCGTCCCGCTCACCGAACTCGACCCGGACCTGCTGCGCCGCTCCGTGCTCGTCTCCCCCCATGACGCCGACCTGTTCGAGAGCAGCCTCCTCGACAACGTACGGGCGGGGGCCGCCGGGCCCGAGGCGGTCGACTCCGCGCTCGCCGCCTCCACGGCGGACGAGGTGACCCGGCTGCTGCCGGACGGCGCGGACACGGTGCTCGCCGAGCGCGGCCGGTCCCTCTCCGGCGGGCAGCGTCAGCGCGTCGCCCTCGCCCGGGCGCTCGCCGCCGACCGCCCGGTCCTCGTACTCCACGATCCGACCACGGCCGTGGACACGGTCACCGAGTCCCGGATCGCCGCCCGCCTGCGGGACAGCCGCCGGGGGCTCACCACCGTCCTGATCACGACCAGTCCGGCGCTCCTCGCGGTGACGGACCGGGTGGTCGTCCTCGACGGGGGGACCGTGACGGCCGACGGCTCGCACGCCGAGCTCGTCACCGCGAACGAGACCTACCGCACGGCGGTGCTCGCATGACCGCCGTGCACGAAGACCGCGCGAGCGGCACGGAGACCACCCGCCCGACCGGCGACACACGGACGGAGACCGACATGAGCGGAACCAGCACGGACCACCCGGGCCGCGCGCTCCTCCCGACCGCCGGTGGCGCGGAGTGCCTCGCGGCGCTGCGCGTGATCCTGCGCGGCCACCGGTTCCTGGCCGTCGCCGCCGCCCTCGTGCTCGTCGCCGGCACCGGGATCGGCCTGCTGACCGCCCCGCTGCTCGGGCACATCGTGGACCTCGTGGTGGACCGCGAGGGGCCGCGCGCGCTGACGGTGCCGCTGGTCCTCCTCGTCGTCGTGGCCCTGGCGCGGGGCGCCGCGGCCGTGGTCGGCGGGGTGATGGTCGCCCGGCTCGGCGAGACGGTGCTCGCGACCGTACGCGAGCGGTTCATCGAGCGGGCGCTGCGGCTGCCCCTCGAACGGGTCGAGGCGGCCGGCTCCGGGGACCTCGTCTCCCGGGTCACCAGCGACGTCTCCATGATCGCCAAGTCGGTGCGCCAGGCCCTCCCCGAGTTCACCCGCTCCGCCCTGACGATCGTCCTCACCCTGGTCGGCCTCGCCGTCCTCGACTGGCGGTTCCTGCTCGCCGCACTCCTCGCCGTACCCGTCCAGATCCTGTCCGTCCGCTGGTACCTGCGCCGCGCCGCCCCCGTCTACGCCCGCCACCGCGTCGCCACCGGCGCCCTCCAGCACCAGCTCCTCGACAGCATCGGCGGCGTCCGCACCGTACGCGCCTTCCGCCTCAACGAGCCGCACGCGGCGCTCCTGGAGGAACGGTCGGGGGCCGCGCGGGACGTGGCGCTGCGCGGGCTGCACATCGTCACCGGGTTCTTCTCCCGACTGAACCTCGCCGAGTTCATCGGCCTCGCCGCCATGCTCGGCACCGGCTTCCTCCTCGTCCAGAACGGCGCCGTCAGCATCGGCACCGCCACCGCCGCCGCCCTCTACTTCCACAGCCTCTTCAACCCCGTCAACGCCGCCCTCTACCTCATCGACGACGCCCAGTCCGCCGGCGCCAGCTTCGCCCGCCTCATCGGCGTCGCCAACCTCCCCGCCGAAGCGGCGCCCGAAGGCGGGAACACGCCCGTCGACGGCGCCGTCAAGGTGACGGGCCTCGGCCACTCCTACACCGACGGACGCCCGGTCCTCGCGGACATCGAGCTCGACGTCCGCAGCGGGGAACGGGTCGCGCTGGTCGGCGCGAGCGGTGCGGGCAAGACCACCCTGGCCAAGGTCATCGCCGGCATCCACACCCCGAGCAGCGGATCCATCTCCCTGGGCGGGGTCGACACGCGTGAACTGGGCCCGGAAGGCGTGCGGCGGGCGGTGACACTGATCAGCCAGGAGGTGCACGTCTTCGCCGGACGGCTCACCGCCGACCTCCGCCTCGCCAGGCCGGACGCCACCGACGAGGAGCTGCGGACCGCCCTCACCACCGTCGGCGCCCTCGACTGGGCGCAGGCCCTGCCCGAAGGACTGGAGACCGTCGTCGGTGAGGGCGGGCACCGGCTGACGGTCGCGCAGGCCCAGCACGTGGCGCTGGCGCGGCTGGTGCTCGCGGATCCGCCGATCGCGATCCTGGACGAGGCGACCGCCGACGCGGGCAGCGCAGGCGCCCGCGTCCTGGAGGAAGCCGCCGAACGCGCCCTCGAAGGCCGCACCGGCGTCGTCGTCGCCCACCGCCTCCCCCAGGCCGCCGCAGCCGACCGCGTCGTCGTCCTCGACCACGGCCGGATCGTCGAGACCGGCACCCACACCGAACTCGTCGCCGCCGGCGGCCGGTACGCCGAACTGTGGACCGCCTGGTCCGACAGCCGCCAGGGCGCGGACGTCCCCTCGCGGAGCGGGAAGCGAGCCACCGGTGACGTGCCCGCGCCCGGTCACGGGGACCGGTCGGAAGCCGGGTCCGCGCTCGGCGGCGGGCGGTAGAGCCACCGGCGGGCCGATCGCGCCCGCCCCCGACGCACGGCCGCGGCCCGCGGAGGTCTCCCTCCGCGGGCCGCGGCCGTCGGTGCCCGTGCCGGGCGGTCAGTCCTGGCCGGCGGCCAGGCTCGCGGGGCGCAGGTCGGTCCAGTGCTCCTACACGTACCCGAGGCAGGTCTCGCGGGTGTCAGGTCCCGCGACGGTGCGCCAGCCGGCCGGGACGTCGGCGAAGGAAGGCCAGACCGAGTGCTGGTTCTCGTCGTTGACCAGGACCAGGAAGGTGCCCTGCGGATCCTCGAACGGGTTGGTGGTCATGCGTGGTCACTCCTCGGGGACGGTGCGGTGAACAGCGCGGACAGCGGCTGTTCCGGACGGGCTGCCGCGGTGCGCAGCAGCCGCTGGAGTTCTTCGGCGAGTCGCCGGGCCTCGGCGGTGCCGAGCAGGTCGGTGGCGTGGATCAGGGCGCAGTGCACGGGGCCCTCGCCGCGCGGTTCGTGGAAGCCGAGGGTGAGTTCGGCGCGGGACCAGCCGGTCGGCACCACGTCCAGCGTGCCCACGCCGCCCTCCAGCGGTTCCAGGTCGGCCTGTTCGTGGTGGACGACCATGACCTGCGGCCCCTCCACGGGCAGGCCCGCGGCGCGGGCGACCTCGTCGTAGGGGACCTCCTGCCGGTCCAGGGCGCTGAGCGTGGTCTCCCGCACCCGGGTCAGCAGCTCGGTGAAGGTCGGGTCCCCGGCGGTGTCGGTGCGCAGCACGACCGTGTTGAGGAAGCTGCCGACGAGGTCGGCGAGCTGGTCGTCGGCGCGGCCGGCGACCATCGTGCCGATGGGCAGGTCGGTGCCCGCGCCGTGTGCGGTGAGCAGGGCGGCGAGGGCCGAGTGGAGCACCATGAACATGCTGGTGCCGGTGGCCCGGGCCAGCTCGTCCACGGCGGCGTGCAGCTCCGCGTCGAGGACGAATCCGACGTGCTCCGCGGGCCGGAGCGCCGGATCATCGGCGGCGGCCGGGCGGGCGCCTCCGGCGGGGAGGGTCAGCCGGGTCGGGACGTCCCTGAGCGTCTCCCGCCAGTGGGCGAGCTGGCGCGCGCCGCGGCTGTCGGGGTCCGCGGGGTCGCCCAGGATCTCGTGGGCCCAGCGGGTGTAGTCGGCGTACGAGACGGGCAGCGGCGCCCAGGCCGGGGCGAGGCCCCGGGTGCGTGCCGTGTAGGCCGTGGTGAGGTCGCGCAGGAGCGGGACGACGGACCACTCGTCGACGGCGAGGTAGTGCAGGGCGAGCAGCAGGGCCTGGGCGCCGTCGGGGCCGGTCAGCAGGCGGGCCCGCAGGGGGGCCTCCCGCGTCAGGTCGGGCGCCTCGGCGGCCAGCTCGCGCAGGCGGGCCTCCGGGTCGGCGCAGTCCTCGGTGGTGAGGGCCGGTGCCGGGACGGGGCGCTGGCGGACGGTGCCGTCGCGCTCCTCGAAGGCGGTGCGCAGCGGTGCGTGGCGGCCGGTGACGTCGTCGAGGGCCGCGGCGAGCGCCGCTCCGTCGAAGCCGTCCGGGGCGCGCAGGACCAAAGCGTGGTCGAAGCCGGGCCGGCTCCGGTACGCCTCCCACCGGGGGCGCTGGCCGGGGGCGAGCGGCAGCGGCTCGTCGCCGTGCGCGGCGGGGCGCAGCGGCGGGCGGGCGGCCGCCGCGCCGTCGAGCTTGGCCGCGAGGCGGGCGACGGTCAGCGCGTCGAAGACGTCCCGGATGCCGAGCTCGACGCCGAACTCGGTGCGGACGCGGCCGAGGAGCCGCATCGCGGCCATGGAGTGGCCGCCGAGCGCGAAGAAGTCGTCGTGCACGCCGACGGAGTCGAGCCGGAGGATCTCGCGGAAGAGTCCGGCGAGGCGGGCCTGGGACTCGGTGGCGGGGCGGACGTCGCCGGTCATGGCCGACCAGTCGGGCGCGGGCAGGGCCTTGCGGTCGAGCTTGCCGTTGGGGGTGAGCGGCAGCGGGCCGTCGAGCGGCACCACGAGCGCGGGGACCATGTACTCGGGCAGCAGGGCGGCGACGTGGGCGCGCAGCTCCTGCGGGTCCGGGGCCTCCGGCTCCAGGACCGCGTAGCCGATCAGGCGGACGATGTCGCCGTCGCGGTCCGGCAGGACGGCGGCCTGGGCGACCGCGGGGTGTCCGGCGAGGGCGGCCTCGATCTCGCCGAGTTCGATGCGGAAGCCGCGGACCTTGACCTGGGTGTCGACCCGGCCGAGGAAGTCGAGGTTGCCGTCGCGGCGCCAGCGGGCCCGGTCGCCGGTGCGGTACATGCGGCTGCCGGGTGTTCCGTACGGGTCGGCGACGAACCGCTCGGAGGTCAGGCCCGGCTTGCCGAGGTAGCCGCGGGCGAGGCCGCGTCCGGCGACGTACAGCTCGCCCACCACGCCGGGGGGCACGGGTCGCAGGTTCCCGTCGAGGACGTAGGCGCGGGTGTTGGGGTCGGGGCGGCCGATCGGGACCCGTCCCGCGGGGGTGCCGCCGTGCTCGCGGGCGGGCCACAGCGTGGAGTTGACGGTCGCCTCGGTGAGGCCGTAGGCGCAGATCAGGTCGGCGGTGGCGCCGAACCGCTCGAAGAGGTCCGGCGGGACGGTCTCGGTGCCGACGAGGACGGTGGCGCCCTCGGGGAGGGCGCAGCCGGGCGGCAGGGCCGAGACGAGCGACGGCGGCAGGATCATGTGGGTGATCCGGTGGTCCGCGAGGAAGTCGGTGAGCGCGGGTCCCGCGACCCGTGCCTCGTCGGTGATCAGGACGAGCCGGCCGCCGTGGCAGAGCGCCATCGCCAGCTCGAACGCGAAGACGTCGAAGCCGATGGAGGCGAACTGGAGCACGCGGCTGTCGGGGCGCAGGCCCATCCGGTCGACGGCGGTGGCGACCAGGCTGGAGATGCCCTCGTGGGGCACGACCACGCCCTTGGGGCGGCCGGTGGAGCCGGAGGTGTAGATCACGTAGGCGGCCTGGTCGAGGGCGACCCGGCCGTTCTCCAGGGGCCGGTCGGGGAGCGCGTCGAGCTCGGCGGCGGTGTCAGGTGCGTCGAGGAGGACGAGCGGGACGCCCGGTGCCTCGGGGATCTTCCCGGCGACGGGTTCGGTGGCGACCACGAGGGCGGCCCGTGAGTCCTCGATCATGTAGGCGAGGCGGTCGGCGGGGTGGGCGAGGTCGAGGGGCAGGAAGGCGGCGCCCAGCTTCAGGGCGGCCAGCACGGTGGCGACCATGTCCACGGACCGGGGCACCGCCACGCCGACGACGCTCTCCGCGCCGACGCCGCGGGCGGCGAGCAGCCGGGCGAGGCGGTCGGAGCGGGCGTCGAGCTGCGCGTAGGTGACGGAGCGGGCGCGGTCGACGACGGCGACGGCGTCGGGCCGTTCGGCGAGGCGGCGGGCGAACAGGCCGGGGAACGACTCCTCGTCGACCTCGCGCGGTGTGCCGTTGAAGCCCTCCAGGACGAGCCGGCGTTCGGCGTCGGTGAGGATGTCCGCCGTCGACAGGGGCTGTTCGGGCGCCGCGGCGACGGTGGCGACGAGTCGGCGGAGCCGGGCTCCGAGCTCCTCGGCGGTCTCCTGGTCGAAGAGCTCGGTGGCGTACTCCAGGCGGCAGGTCAGGGAGCCGGTGGCGCCGTCGGCGGGGGTGTGCTCGGTGAAGCTGAACACCAGGTCGAACTTGGCCGAGCCGGTCCGGAAGGGCACGTACTCCACGGCGAGGCCGGGCAGGGTGAGTTCCTCGCCGGTGCGGGCGTGGTAGCCGACCATCACCTGGAAGAGCGGGTTGCGGGCGAGGGAGCGGGTGGGGTTGAGCGCCTCGACGACGGACTCGAAGGGCACGTCCGCGTGGGAGAAGGCGGCGAGGTCGGTGGCGCGGACCCGGGCCAGCAGTTCGGTGAAGCCGGGGTCGCCGCTCAGGTCGGTGCGCAGCACCAGGGTGTTGACGAAGAAGCCGACGAGGTCGTCGAGGGCCGCGTCGGTCCGCCCGGCGATGGGCGAGCCGAGCGGGATGTCGGTGCCGGCGCCCATGCGGTGCAGCAGGGCGGCGACGGCGGCGTGCACCACCATGAACATGCTGGCGCCGGTCTCCCGGGCGAGGCGCCGCAGGGCTTCATGGGTCTCGGCGTCGAAGGCGAGGTCCAGCTGGGCGCCGGTGAACGCCGGGCGGGCAGGCCGGGGCCGGTCCGTGGGCAGCTCCAGCTCCTCGGGGGCGCCGGCCAGCGTCGTCCGCCAGTGCTCCAGCTGCCGGGCGGCGAGGCTGTCGTCGGCCTCCGGGTCGCCGAGGAGGCGCTGCTGCCAGAGCGCGTAGTCGGCGTACTGCACGGGCAGCGGCTCCCACGCGGGGGCGAGTCCCCGGGTGCGCGCCCCGTAGGCGGCGGCGAGGTCGCGCAGGAAGGGGCGGTCCGACCACTCGTCGGTGGTGATGTGGTGCAGCAGCAGGACGAGGACGTAGTCCTCGGGCGCGAGCTCCACGACGGTGGCCCGCAGCGGGAGTTCGGCGGCGAGGTCGAAGGGGCGGCCGACTGCGGCGGCGACGAGGCCGGGCAGCTCCTCCTCCGTGGCGCGGACCGTGTCGATCACGGGCCGTGCCTGGTCGGCGGGGAGCACCCGCTGCACGGCGCGGCCGTCGGGGGTGGTGTGGAAGAGGGTGCGCAGCGGTTCGTGGCGGGCCGTCACGTCGGTGAGGGCGGCCTGCCAGGCGTCGCGGTCGAGGGCGCCGCGGGCCCGCATGACCAGCGGGAAGTTGTAGGCGGCGGAGGTGCACTCGATCTGCTGGATCATCCAGAGGCGCTGCTGGGCGTGGGACAGCGGCAGCTCGTCGGGGCGCTCGCCGGCCGTGAGGGCGGGGCGGACCACCGCGTCGGTGCGGTCGGCGCGCTCGACGAGTTCGGCGACGGTGGGCGCCTCGAACAGGTCGCGGATGGCGAGTTCGGCGTCGAGGGCGGTCCTGGCGCGGCTGACGAGCCGGGTGGCGAGGAGGGAGTGGCCGCCGAGCTCGAAGAAGTCGCTGTCGATGCCGACGCTTCCCTCGGGCAGGCCCAGGATCTCGGCGAAGAGGCCGCAGAGCGTCTCCTCGCGCGGGGTGCGCGGCGGGCGGCTGACGGCGGTGCCGGCGAAGTCGGGCGCGGGCAGGGCCCGGACGTCGAGCTTGCCGTTGACGGTGAGGGGCAGGGTGGCGACCGTGACGAGGGCGGACGGGACCATGTAGTCCGGCAGGGCGGCCTTGAGGTGGTCGCGGAGCCGCTGGAGCAGGTCCTCGCCGGACTCGGCTCCGGGGCCGGTGCCGGACTCGGCTCCGGGGCCGGTGCCGGACTCGGCTCCGGGGCCGGTGCCGGACACGGCTCCGGAAACGCTTCCGGACACGGCTCCGGTTCCGGATTCGGGGACGACGTAGCCCGCGAGGCGCTTGACGCCGGTGGACTCGTCGACGACGACGGCGGCGTGCGCGACCGCCGGGTGGGCGGAGAGGGCGCCCGCGATCTCGCCGAGTTCGACGCGGTAGCCGCGGATCTTGACCTGGTCGTCGGTGCGGCCGAGGAAGTCGAGCAGCCCGTCGGGGCGCTGCCGGACGAGGTCGCCGGTGCGGTACATGCGCTCGCCGGGCTCGCCGAAGGGGTCGGCGACGAACCGCTCGGCGGTCAGGCCGGGCCGGTCGTGGTAGCCGCGGGCGAGGCCGGTTCCGGCGATGTACAGCTCGCCGGGGGTGCCCGGCGGGACGGGCCGGAGCATGGCGTCGAGCACGTGGCCGCGGGTGTTGCGGATCGGCACGCCGACGGTGGAGGTGGCGCTGTCCGCCGTCGAGCCGCCGAGCGTGTTGATGGTGTACTCGGTCGGCCCGTACAGGTTGTAGCCGTAGGTGCCCTCGGTGCGGCGCAGCCGGTCCCAGACGGTGTCGGGGACGGCCTCGCCGCCGAGCAGGACCAGGGCGGGCCGGTGGGTGCCCTTCGTCTCGTCCTGGTCGAGCAGGCCCTCCTCGATGAGGAGCTGGGCGTAGGTGGGGGTCACGTTGACGACGTCGACGCGGTGGGCGTCGCAGTAGGCGACCAGGGCCTCGGCGTCCCTGCGGAGGTCTTCGTCGCAGACGTGCACCTCGTGGCCCTCGACGAGCCAGAGCAGCTCCTCCCAGGACATGTCGAAGGCGAAGGAGACGGTGTGCGCGATGCGCAGGCGCCGGCCGCCGGCCGAGGCGATCGCCGGGTCGAAGATCTCCTTCTGGTGGTTGAGCTGCATGTTCGTCAGGCCCCGGTAGGGGGTGACGACGCCCTTGGGGCGGCCGGTGGAGCCCGAGGTGTAGATGACGTACGCGGGGTGCTCCAGGCGTCCTTCGACGTCGTGCGCGAAGGCGGGCCGTTCGGCGTCGGTGACCTCGTCGCCGGGCAGGGCGGCCAGCTCGACGGCCACGGCCTCGTCGTCCAGGAGGAGTTCGGGCGCGGCGGGGCCTTCGGGGCCCCGCAGGGTCGGGGCGACGGCCGCGGTGGAGACGAGGCAGAGGGGCCGGGTGTCCTCGACCATCATCCGCAGCCGGTCGGCCGGGTGGTCCAGGTCGAGCGGCAGGTAGGCGGCGCCGGTGCGCAGGACCGCGAAGAGGGCCGCGACCATGTCCAGGGAACGGGGCAGCGCGAGCGCCACGGCCTTCTCCGGTCCCGCGCCGCGGGCGAGCAGCAGCCGGGCGATCCGGTTGACGCGCGCGTCCAGTTCGGCGTAGGTGAGGGCGCGCTCACCGAAGACCAGGGCGACCGCGTCCGGGGTACGGGCGACCTGGGCGGTCAGCATGTCGGCGACGGTCTCGTTCGGCACGTCCCCGCGGCTGCCGGAGTGTCCGGCGGCCAGGGCGGCGTGCTCCGCGGGGAGCAGCAGGTCCACCCCGACGGTCCGGGCCTTGGCGGCGTCGGGGGCGTCGAGCAGGGCGGCGAGGCGCTCCAGGACGGTCGTGAACCGGCTCAGGACGCCGGCGGACGCCTCCGCGTCGAAGAGGTCGGGCCGTGCGGCGAGGGTGACCCGCAGCCGGGTCTCGGGGGTGACGATCAGGGTCAGCGGGAAGTGGGTGCCGTCCACGTTCGACACCCCGGTGATGCCGTGGCGGCGCCGCAGCTCGGCGGCCCGGTCCTCGCCGTCGGCGGAGCGGAGCACGAAGAGGGTGTCGAAGAGGCGGCGGTGGCCGGTCTCCTGCTGGAGCGTGCCGAGGCCCACGTACTCGTACGGCATGACGGCGGCGCGCTCGGTCTGGGTGCGGCGCAGCAGGTCGAGCAGGGGCTCGTCGGGGGCGAAGGCGATCCGGGCGGGGACGGTGTTGAGGAACATGCCGATGATGCCGGCGGCGTTCGGCACGTCGGCGGGCCGTCCGGCGACCGCGGTGCCGAAGGCGACGTCGCCGCGGCCGGTCATCGCGGAGAGGACGAGACCCCAGGCGGTGGTGAGCAGGGTGTTGAGGGTGAGGCCGTGGCGGCGGGCGAGGGCGCGGAGCCGGTCGCCGGTCTCCCGGGACAGGACGGCGTGGTGGTCGGCCGGGATGACCGGTCCGGCGTCGCGGCCGGTGGGGGCGACGAGCGTCGGCTCGTCGAAGCCGGCGAGGGAGTCGCGCCAGGCGGCCAGGGCACGGGTGGTGTCCTGGCGGTCGAGCCAGGCCAGGTAGTCGCGGTACGAGCCCGGTGCGGGCAGCCCGGCGGTGTCGCCGGCCCGTTCGTACAGGGTGAACAGCTCCTCCAGGAACAGCCAGGCGGACCAGCCGTCCCAGAGGATGAGGTGGTGGGTGACGACGAGCCGGTCGCGGCCGTCGCCCTGGCGGATCAGCTGGAGGCGGCAGAGCGGCGGCGCGGACAGGTCGAAGCGCTGCCGGCGGTCCGCGGCGAGGAGCTCGGCGACCCGGCCGGCGCGCGCCTCGGGGGCCAGTGCGGTCAGGTCGGTCACGGTGAGCGGGATCTCGGCGCCGTCGGCGATGAACTGCACGGGGCGGGGCAGGCCGTCGCTGGTGAAGCCGGCGCGCAGGCTGGTGTTGCGGGCCAGCAGGGCGCGGCAGGCGGCGCGCAGCCGGTCGGCGTCCAGCTCGTGGTCGAAGTCGAGGGTCTCCTGGGAGAGGTAGACGTCGAGGGCGTCGCCGGAGTCGTAGGTGGCGTGGAAGTACATGCCCTCCTGGAGCGGGGAGAGCGGCCACACGTCGGCGACGGGGAGTCCGGCGGTGGCCTCGACGCGGGCGGTCTCCTCCGGGGTCAGCGCGAGGCCGCCGAGCGGGGCGGGGGCCGGGGGCTCGGCCGGGGAGGCCGCGGTCAGCCGGTCGAGGAGCGCCTTGAGGGCCGGGTCGACCGCGGCGCCGGACAGGGTCTGGGCCGCGAGCATCGCCTGGAGGGCGGCGGCGGCCTGCCCGGCGTCGGCGGCGGAGACGGTCACGTCGGTGGCCGGTGCCTCGGGGGCCGGTTCCGCGGTGGGCTCGGCCGGCACGTGCGCGGCCGTCGCGGCGAGCGCGGCGGGCGTGCGGTGCTCGAAGACATCGCGCGGGCTGATGGTCAGTCCCCTTTCACGGGCCCGGGTGGCGACGGCGACGGAGGTGAGGCTGTCGCCGCCGAGCATGAAGAAGTCGTCGTCGGCGCCGATGGAGTCGATGCCGAGGACCTCGGTGAAGATCCGGCAGAGCGCGCTCTCCCGCTCGTCGCGGGGTGCGCGGCCGCCGGCCCTGGGTGCGAGCTCGGGCGACGGCAGGGCGTTCTGGTCGAGCTTTCCGCTGGGTGTCAGCGGCAGCTCGTCCAGGACCGTGACGGCGCCGGGCACGAGGGCGGCGGGCAGCGCATCGGCGAGGGCGGCGAGCAGCGCCGGTCCGTCCGGGGCGGCGCCGGGGGCCGGGACGGCGTAGCCGAAGAGGGTGTCGTCACGGACGATGACGGCGGCGCGGGCGACGCCCGGCAGGCCGGCCAGCGCGGCCTCGATCTCGCCGAGTTCGACGCGGTTGCCGCGGATCTTGACCTGGCGGTCGGTGCGGCCGAGGTATTCGACGGCACCGTCGGCGCGGCGCCGCACCAGGTCGCCGGTGCGGTACATGCGGGCGCCGGGCGCGCCAGACGGGTCGGCGACGAACCGCTCGGCGGTCAGGGCGGCCCGGCCGTGGTAGCCGCGGGCCAGCTGGACGCCGGCGAGGTACAGCTCGCCGGGGACGCCGTCGGGCACCGGGCGCAGGAAGGGGTCGAGGACGTGCAGCCGGGTGTTCCAGACGGGGCGTCCGATGGGCACGGCGAGCTCGGTGCCGCCCTCGTACGGGAAGGACGTGACGTCCACGGCGGCCTCGGTGGGGCCGTAGAGGTTGTGCAGCGGTACGGGCCCGCGGGCGGAGCCGGACGTGAGGTCCCGCCAGTGTCCGGCCTGGGCGCCGGTGAGCGCCTCGCCGCTGCAGAAGACCCGCCGCAGGCTCGCGGCCCAGTCGGGCCGGGGAGCGGCGCTCTCCATGACCTGGGTGAAGACGGCCAGCATGGAGGGGACGAAGTGGAGCGTCGTGATCCGCCGCTCGTGGATCAGCTCGGCGAGGTAGGCGGGGTCGCGGTGGCCGTCGGGGCGGGCGAGGACGACGGTGGCGCCGGCGGTCAGGGCCCAGAAGAACTCCCAGACGGACACGTCGAAGCTGGACGGGGTCTTCTGGAGCACCCGGTCGTCGGCGGTGAGCCCGTAGGCGTCCTGCATCCAGGCGAGCCGGTTGACGATGGCCCGGTGGGTGACGGCGACGCCCTTGGGGCGGCCGGTGGAGCCGGAGGTGTAGATGAGGTACGCGGGGTGGTCGGGTCCGGCGACCGGTCCGGACGCGCCGGAGGCGGACCGGCCGGACTGGGCGCCACCGGACCGGGTGCCGTCGCCGGCGGGGTCCGTCAGGTCGAGGACGAGGGGGTCGGGTCCGTCCGCGCGGGGCAGCCGGGCGGCCGCGTCGGCGGTGGTCACGACGGTGCGCGCGCCGGAGTCGGCGAGCATGAGGGCGACGCGGTCGGCCGGGTAGTCCAGGTCGACGGGCAGATAGGCGGCGCCCGCCTTGAGGACGCCGAGGAGGGCGACCATCAGTTCGGCGGAGCGCGGCACGGCGACGGCGACGTACGTCTCCGGTCCCGCGCCGCGGGCGCGCAGCCGGGCGGCCAGCGCCTCCGCGTGCCGGTCGAGTTCGGCGTAGGTGAGGGTGGTGTCGTCGAGGACGACGGCCGGGTGGTCGGGGGTGCGGGCGGTCTGCGCGGCGATCAGGGAGACGAGGGTGGCGTCGGGGACGGCGTGCGCGGTGGCGTTCGACGCGGCGAGGTGGCCGCGCTCGCGGTCGGAGAGCACGTCCGTCCGGGCGACCGTGCGTCCGGGTTCGGTCACCAGGGTGCGCAGCAGGGCGGTGAAGCGGGTGGCGAGGACGGCCACGGCGAGCCCGTCGAGACGGGCGGCGTCGTGCTTGAACCGCAGGAGCAGCCCGTCGCCCGGTTCCACGACGAGGGCGAGCGGATAGTGCACGGCGTCGAGGACCTCGGTGCCGGTGACGCGCAGCGCTCCCGGTTCCGGTCCGGACGCGGGGTCGCCGGCCGGGAAGTTCTCGACGACCACGAGCGTGTCGAAGAGTTCTCCGCCGCCTGCGAGGCGCTGGATGTCGGCGAGGCCGAGGTGGTGGTGGTCGAGGAGGGCGGCGTGTTCGTCCTGCACCCGGGCCAGGAGGGTGCCCAGCGGCTCGTCGGGGCGCAGGGTCACGCGGACCGGGACGGTGTTGATGAAGAGGCCGACGGCCGCGTCGACGCCGGGGACCTCGGTGGTCCGTCCGGAGACGGTGGTGCCGAAGACGACGTCCCGGCGGCCGGTGAGGGCGCCGAGGAGCAGGGCCCAGGCGCCGTTCAGGACGGTGCCGAGGGTGACTCCGTGGGCGCGGGCGAAGGCGTCGAGTTCGGCGGTGAAGCCCTCGGGCAGCCGGGTGTCGACGTGTTCGGGCCTGGCGGGGGTCCGCTCGGTGTCCGTGGCGCCCGCGGGTGCGGCGAGGCGGGTGGGCTCGTCCAGGCCGGCCAGGGCGCCGCGCCAGGCGTCGCGGGCGGAGTCGCGGTCACGGGCGGCGAGCCACGCGAGGTAGGGGCGGGGGTCGACGGGCTCGGGGAGCGCGCCGCCCGCATAGGCGGTGGCCAGTTCGCGCAGGAGGAGGGCGACCGACCAGCCGTCGGCGACGATGTGGTGCAGCGTGAGCAGGAGGCGGTGGTGCCTGCCGTCGCGGATCAGGGTCGCCCGCAGCAGCGGGGGTCGGGCCAGGTCGAAGGGTTCGGCCCGGTCGGCGGCGAGCAGTGCGGCGAGGGGGGTGGCGGTGGTGTCGGCCTGGCTCCATGGCAGCGTGACGTGGTCGGCGAGCCGCTGGACGACCTCGCCGCCGGGCAGCTGGCGGTAGGAGGCGCGGAGCAGGGGGTGCCGGTCGAGCGTCAGCTGGAGGGCCTCGCGCAGTCGGTCGGGGTCGACGGCTCCTTCGAGGTCGAGGAGTTCCTGCACGACGTAGAGGTCGGCGGCCCGCTCGTCGAAGGCGGCGTGGAAGTAGAAGCCCTCCTGGAGCGGGGAGACGGGCAGGGCCGTCTCGTCCAGCTCGACGGGGGCGGGGGTCGGGGCGGTCTCGCCGGCGACGCGGGCGAGCGCGGCGACCGTGCGGTGCCGGAAGACCGCGCGGGGGGTGAGGGCGAGGCCCGCCTCGCGGGCGCGGTTCACGAGCTGGATGGCGACGATGCTGTCGCCGCCGAGCTCGAAGAAGCTGTCGTGGACACCGACCGAGGGCAGGCCGAGGACCTCGGCGAACAGGTCGGCGAGCACGGTCTCGACCGGTCCCTCCGGTCCGTCCGTGCCGCTGACGGCGGTCCACCGGGGTTCGGGCAGGGCGCGCCGGTCGAGCTTGCCGTTGGGGGTGAGCGGCAGCGGTCCGTCCAGGACGACGACCGCGGACGGCGTCATGGAGTCGGGCAGGGTGTCGGCGATCCGGGCGCGGGCGGCGGAGACGGCGGTCTCGGTGTCCGTCCCCTCGTCGCCGACCAGATAGGCGACGAGGCGCTTGACGCCCCGGTGGTCCTCGCGGGCGAGGACGGCGGCCTGGGCGATGCCGGGGCAGGCCATGAAGGCGCTCTCGACCTCGCCGGGTTCGATCCGGTGGCCGCGGATCTTGATCTGGCCGTCGGCCCGGCCGAGGAACTCCAGGTTGCCGTCGGCTCCCCAGCGCACGCGGTCGCCGGTGCGGTACATGCGGCTGCCGGGGGTGCCGTACGGGTCGGCGACGAATCGTTCCGCCGTGAGTCCGTGCCGGCCGAGGTAGCCGCGGGCGAGGCCGCGCCCGGCGACGTACAGCTCGCCCTCGGTGCCGACGGGGACGGGCCGCAGGGCGGTGTCGAGGACGTAGGCGCGGGTGTTGGGGTCGGGGCGGCCGATCGGGGCGGCGCCGGGCCGGTCGGGTTCGGCGGGCCAGAGGGTGGAGTTGACGCTGGCCTCGGTGAGTCCGTACGCGACGACCACCCGGACCCGGCCGGACCAGCGGGCGATCAGCTCGCCGGGGACGGCCTCGGTGCCCACGATCAGGACGGCGCCGTCGGGCAGTTCGCACTCCGGGGGCAGCGCGGAGACCAGCGAGGGCGGCAGGATCATGTGGGTGGCCCGGTGCCGGGCGATGTACTCGGTGAGGGCGGGCCCGGCGACGCGGCGTTCGGCGGGGACGACGATGATCCGGCCGCCGACGCACAGCGACATGATGAGGTCCCAGACGGTCACGTCGAAGCCGACGGAGGCGAACTGGACGACGCGGCTGGCGGGGGTGATGCCGATGCGGTGGGTGGCGGTGGCGATGAGGCTGCCGACGCCGTCGTGCGGGACGACGACGCCCTTGGGGCGGCCGGTGGAGCCGGAGGTGTAGATGACGTACGCCGCCTGGTCCAGGGCGACCGGCACATCGGGGCGGGTGTCGTCGAGGCGCGCGAGGGCGTCGGCGGTGGCGGGGGCGTCCAGCAGCAGGCGGGTGACGTCCGGCAGTTCGGGGAGTTCGGCGGCGAGCTCCCGCGCGGTGACGACGGTACGGGCCCCGGCGTCGTCCAGCATGTAGGCGATGCGGTCCCGGGGGTGGTCGGCGTCCAGCGGCAGGTAGGCGGCGCCGGCCTTCATCACGGCGAGCAGGGCGACGACGAGTTCCGGGGAGCGCGGCAGGGCGACGGCGACGACGTCCTCGGCCCGGGTGCCGAGGTCCACGAGGTGGCGGGCGAGCCGGTTCGCGGCGGCGTCGAGTTCGGTGTACGTCAGCTCCCGCTCCTCGCACACGAGGGCGACGGCGTCCGGTGAGCGGCGCACCTGCGCCTCGAACGCGGCGGGCCAGGACAGCTCGGCGGTCTCGACCGGTGCCGCGCCGAACTCGTCGAGCAGAAGCGCCCGTTCGTCCTCCGCCACCAGGTCCAGCCGGCCGACCGGGCGGTCCGGGTCCTCGGTGAAGGCGTGCAGCAGGGCGAGGAAGCGGCGCTCGTGCGCGCGCAGGGTCTCCTCGTCGCAGACGGCGGCGTCGGCGTCCAGGTGGACGGAGGTCCCGCTCCCGCCCGGGATCTCGCCGAAGCTGAAGGCGAGGTCGCTGACCGCGCCGAGCCATTCCGGCCTGAGCCGGGCCGTGAGGTCGGCGAAGCGCAGGTCCTCGGAGCGGGGCAGGAGGTTGACGGTGGGGCCGACGAGTTCGGCGACGCCGTCGACGAGTCCGAGGTCCTTCGCCAGGTCCTCGGCGCGGTAGCGGCCGTGCGCGACGGTCTCGGCGACGGCGTCGCGGACGTGGGCCACGAGCGCGGACGCGGTGGTGGCGGGCCGGACGGTCAGGCGCAGCGGGACGATGTTGGAGACCATGCCGGGGACGGTGGCCGCGATCTCGTCCTGGCGTGCGGCGACGGGCAGGCCGAGGACGAGGTCCTGCTCCCCGGTCGTCCGGTGCAGATAGGCGGCGACGGCCGCGAGCAGGACGCGGGTGGCGCGGGTGCCCGCGTGGCCGGCGGCCCGGTGGAGCCGTGCGGTCTGCTCGGCGGACAGCTCCACGGTGCGCCGCAGCCGCCGGGTGGTGAGCGAAGGTGCCCGCTCGACCAGGCGGGCCGGCTCGGCGCGGCCGGCCATGCGCTCCCGCCACCAGGCGCGCTCGGCCGCGTACCGTTCGGAGGCCCGGTGGGCGCGGTCGGCGTCCACCAGCCGGGTCAGGGACCAGTCGGGGTCGGCGGGGGCCTTCTCCCCCAGGGTGTAGAGCTCGCCCGCGCGCCGGGAGATGATGGCGACGCCCATGCCGTCCACGAGGATGTGGTGGTAGCGCTGGTGCCACCAGACGCGGTCGTCGGCGAGCCGGAGCAGGGCTTGGGCGAAGAGCGGTCCCCCGGCCTCCAGGTCGACGGGCCGGTCGCGGTCGGCGGTGATCCACGCGGTGGCGGCCTCCTCCGGGTCGGCGGCTCCGCGGAGGTCGACGACCGGCACGTCGAAGGCGACGGGGACGGGCGTCTGGCGGGGTGTGCCGTCCTCGCCGGCGGCGACGCGCACATGGAGGCAGCCGGCTGCGGCGACGGTCCGCCGCACGGCCGTACCGAGGCGGTCCAGGTCGATGTCGCCGCGCAGGTCCAGGGCGAAGACGATGTTGTAGGCGGAGGTTCCCGGCTCGATCTGCTGGGCCAGCCAGATGCCGGTCTGCCCGCCCGTCAGGGGCGTTCCGGTGGCGGGCGTCGGGTCCGACTCGACGTCAAACATCGTGCGTGGTGGCCTTTCCCTGGGGTGCTGCGGCGAGGGGCGGGACGGAGGACAGGCCGCGGGGGAGGCCGCCCCGCCCCGGCACCAGGTGCCGGACGGTGACTCCCTCCCCCGCCCCGCCTCGGCGGTGGACGTGTTACTTGATCGCGGTGAGCAGCGGTTCGATCTCGTCGATGGCGTAGGGGATGGACAGGACGGTGTTGAAGGAGAACGCGGCGCCGATGTCGGGGT
>NZ_JBIAMB010000043.1:0-6152 GCF_042873895.1 Streptomyces sp. NPDC004435
ACACCTCCCTCAACGGCGCGGGAGCCCTGTGCGTTGCGGTCCTCATCCTGACTCGGTCTGGGTCACTCGATCAGTGGCCACTCTGAAAGAGCTCACTGTTCACGACGCTCCCCTCCCTGTGGGCGGCGCCTGTGCTGCGCCGTTGGGGTGACCGTAACTGCGGGCCGGGGCGTCACACCAGCCTCGGAAATCGAACAGGCGTATTACCCAGGTCGCGGTCGAGGAGCGCACGATCCGGGACCTCGAGCGGGAGGAGGCCGAGGATCAGCGGCGCCGGGAACAGGCCCACCGCGAGACGACGTGGAAGCTCCAGCCCGCCCGCGCGGTCCAGGGCCACCCGATGCTGCACCGGGGGAACTGCGGCCAGTACACCCGGGAATTCGGGCTGCTCAGCCGCGACGAGGTGGTGATCGCGCTCCAGGAGTTTCCGGACCTGGAGATGTGCGCGATCTGCGCCCCGTGGGGCAGTCTCGGTCTGGATCGGCCCACACCCCGCCCTGCCGGGAGCGAGACGGAGGTCGAGTTCCCTTAGATGGCCTTGCCCGGCTCTGCTGCGGCTCTGGTTGCGGGGCAGGCAGGCGACGGGCGAGGTCGGCGGCGAGCTGTCCGGCCGCCTGGCCGTGGTCGTTCGGGGCAAGCTGTTCCAGGACCTGGAGCAGCTCGACCATCTCGCGAGCCTCTGTGCGGGTGAGCAGAGCAAGACGGGGTTCGTCGGAGCAGGTGCCGGTTACAAGGTCAAAGTCATCGTCCACGCCGCCTTCAACGGCCCCCGCCCGGACCAGGGCACGGGCGGGGGCCGGCCCCTTCCCGCCGCGGGCCGGCCTGCCGAGACTCACGCGCCGCAGGAGCAGCAGGTCAGCGGTTCTTCAAGCGGCCGGACAGCTACGGGCTGGAGACCACGTCGGCCACGCAGGCCGGGACGAGCGACGAGCACCAGGGTTCCCGGCGGTGTCTCCGCGGCCGCGCTCGGCGTTGGGGACGGCATGGGGCTGGTGGACCAGGCAGGGCCCGGCATCGAGGAGCAGGCCGACCAGGTGGCGGAGGCGGCGTGCGAGCTCGCGGACGCCGCGGCCCTTGGCCGCCGCGCTCACCCAGGTCGACCAGGAGATCGCCGAGGTGCCGGCTGCGGTGACGGCCACAGCGGCTACGGACCGCCGTCGCTTCCGCCTGCCCGTCGAGCCTGAACGGCGCCGCTCTGGATGGAGTGGGGGACGGCCCCGCGCCCTGTCCGCCGTCCTCGGCCCCGCCCCCGGTACACGAAGACCCAGCAGGCTCAGGAAGACTCCGGATCGTCCGCACGGTCGTCTTCGGTTCCGGGGGAGCGGCGCTTCCACACCCAGGTCGTGAGCCCCGCCGCGGTGGCTACGACTTCCGCGATGCCGCCATCCGCCGCGCCCGCGCCGAACGCACCGCCGCATAACCCTCCGCGGCGGATAGCCGCAGTTCATCAGCATTGCAGGTGGGGCCCTGTACGGTCCTGCCGGGCTGACGGGCAACCAGCCCGACGTGCGAGGAGGTGGGTTCGTGGAGTGAGAGGTGCTCCGGGCGATCAAGGTCGTCGCGTTGAGCTGAGGACCTGTCGGTGAACGCTGTCCCGCACCGCTGCTGACCCGCCGTAAGATTCGAGCAAAGAGAGAGGGAACATGGACGAGGCATACCGACCCAAATGTAAAAACTTACACCCTGATGCCAGGTCCGACGACTTCAGGCATGAAGAACAGGGACTTCCAACCTCCGGCCAACCTGCCAAGGTTGACACCGACACAATGCAATTGAGCTTTCTCGGTTCTCAGCAGAGCTCCACTTCCCCCAATACGGCTGATGGCTCCCCTCCCAGCCGGCGATCTCACGCCAAGAGTTCACCAAGAGGCAGGGGTCAAAACCTACTCAAGTCCAGCGCACTAATGGCAGCTGGCACGATCGTATCCAGAATTACAGGATTTCTGCGCACTCTGGTCATGGCTGCCGCAATCGGAATCGGCAGCCTGAACGACACGTATCAAGTCTCAAATACTCTCCCTACAATGATTTACATTCTTGTAGGTGGTGGAGCACTTAACTCGGTTTTCATTCCCCAGCTCGTTCGCGCCATCAAGGACGGGAATGGACAAGAATACGCGAACCGTCTTCTGACGCTAGTGATGGTGCTCCTTGGAGGGGTGACGGCGCTTGCGGTGCTTGGAGCACCGGTTCTTGTCTCGTTGATGTCCGCCAAGATTGCCGAAGACCCAGAAACCATGGAGGTAGCAGTCACCTTCGCGCGCTACTGTCTGCCTACCATCTTCTTCATGGGCGTGCATGTGGTGCTGGGGCAAATCTTGAACGCTCACGAACGATTCGGCGCAATGATGTGGACGCCGGTACTAAACAATCTCATCGTCATCGCAACTTTCGGCGGCTTCATCTGGGCCTTCGGGAGCTTTTCGACCTCGGGAGTAAGCGCCGCGAATATCACCCCCGAGGGTTTGCGCCTGTTGGGGATAGGGACACTCCTCGGCCTGGTAGTTCAGGCGGCGGCGATGCTTCCATATCTTCGCGAGGCTGGATTCAGATTCCAGTTGCGGTTTGACTGGAGGGGGAGTGGGCTCCGAAAGACAGCAAAACTCGCCAAATGGACAGTTCTGTTCGTCCTTGTGAATCAACTGGGCATGATCGTTGTCACTCAGCTTGCCACCTGGGCCGGCGACTTGGCTGAAGATGGCGGGAACTCTGGTACGGGCATCACCGCTTACAACTACGCCCTGCTGCTCTGGCAGATGCCGCAGGCGATCATCACTGTTTCCGTCATGACGGCAGTACTTCCGAGAATCTCTCGAGCCGCTCAGGATTCTGACAACTCGGCCGTGGCTGATGACATCTCATTCGGATTGCGAACCTCTGCTGTAGCCATTGTCCCTTGCGCGTTCCTGCTTCTCGCTCTAGGGATTCCACTGACTTCCCTCTTGTACGCCAGCTCAGGCGACGGGGCAGAAGGCGTCGGATACGCGCTAATGGCTTTCTCGCTCGGCCTCATTCCATACTCTGCTCAATACGTCATCCTTCGAGGCTTCTACGCCTACGAGGATACCCGGACCCCCTTCTACAATACTGCGATCGTAGCGGTCATCAACGCAGGTAGCGCCGCTCTCTGTTTCGCCCTCCTTCCTGCCCGTTGGGCTGTTCCCGGCATGGCCGCGTCCTACGGGCTTGCCTACCTTGCGGGCGTCGGGGTGGCATGGCGGCGGCTGCAGCGCCGGCTGGAAGGGGAACTCGACAGCCGCCGACTCGTGCGCACATACACCCGCCTCTGCGTGGCCTCAATCCCCGCGGCCATCGCGACTTGGAGCATCTATGATCTTGCTGTATCCACTCTGGGTGCAGGGAGCTTCCCGCTCTTGGTTTCGCTGACAGGCGGAATATTCTCCTTCTTCGTGCTGTTCTTTGCCTTCTCAAAGCTTCTGCGCATCGAGGAAGTCAAGACTCTCTCTGGAATGATTCGCGCCCGCCTGAGATAGAATGCCCAGAGCAATATCGAAGGGGCTGGGTCCGCAGACCCAGCCCCTTCGGCATGAAAGCGCCGGTTCTCCCCTGGGGAAAAGGGCCGCTCCGATCACTAGTCGCGCTTCCGCCTCCCGTTCGAAAAGGCGGAACGCGCCTCAATCAGTAGTTCCAAATGCCCCACGACTGGTTCAGAGAGCCCGAGGATGCTCCGGTCGATATCGGATTTCCGCCATTGTTGGTCTGCAGATAGCGTCCAGTAGCGACGTTCTTCAGCTTCCAGCCGGCGGCAACATACACCTGCTGCCACTTCTGGTAATTGCCGCCGTTGCACGAGTGCATGTAGACACTGCCCGAACTGTTAGAGTCCAGGCAATAGCGATGCTCATCATGGGTGAAGGTCCTGACACCGCCAGACGTGCCACCGACTGTCCATCCCATCATGCTGTGACTAGCACCACAGGACCTAATTACGTCTTCCGCCCCTCGCCCGCTTCCAACCTGGACGATCACCCCGATGCAAAGCCCCGGCGCGGCCTTCGTCTCTATGCGAGTTGCGCCAGCCGTAGTGGCCTCCGTAGCAGCCGTGGCGGAGGTAGCCGTCATGCCCACGGAGGCGATAACGGTTGCGGCCAGAGCGCCGATCTTGCGACTGATCATCTTCATACCTTCTTTAGGATTGCGGTTCTGGTTGTTCCGGACAGCTCACCCGGAAGCGCGATGGCCTAGTCAACCTTCCAGACCTGGTTGAGACCGCCGTTTGCCGGCTCGGTGTAAACGGAGTTACTGCGATTGTCGAGGTAGCGCCCCGTGGCGACGTTCTTGTACTTCCAGCCGGCGGAGGCATAGACCTCCTGCCATTTCTGGTAGTTTCCGCCGTTGCACCTCAGCATGTAGACCTTGCCCGCCGCGTTGGAATCCAGGCAGTATCCGTCGGGCTTCTGGAACACTCGCGTCCCTCCCTGCGCACCGGATATCGACCACGAGGTCGTTCCGTTCGCCTGATTGCAGGAGCGTGCGTTCACATACCAGGACCCCAGCTCGGTGTGCGCCGCCAGGCACTGTCCGGTTGAGGCGTTCTTCCTCTCACTCCCAGCGGCTGACGCCTGAGCCGACATCGCTCCCAGCAGGAGCGCGGAAGTGGACATGGCCACGATTCCAGCCTTCGTCCAAGCGCGGTTCATTTCGAAATCCCATCCCGTTGTCCACCAGTCCGAGTTCCGCCGGCTGCGAAGCGGTTAGCCCTGCGGATGAAACGAAAGCTAATCAGGATGGCGAGTGAGGGCGATCTCATCGGGACATAGAGGAGATGGGGAAATAGAGGCTTGACTAGCCCGTGCATTACTTGTCGCATTTACGAGTTTTAATAACCAGTTAGTTAGTATGCGATTAAATGTTCAATTTATCCCATTCGAGGCACTGGGCCCCACCTTGCCTGTGGCAAGGCTCACGCCGTCGAAGGTTTAGTTCATACAATGTCAAATTGTCATCCGGAATGCATTGTTGCAAATACGAATAGACTGAACAGAAAGCTGGCCGGATCTCTTCCGAATGGGATTCGCGAATTGGCGAATTGTAATGTCTCGACATGTGGAACTCTTCCTAGGTGATCGGCGCGATTCAGTGAAGCGCTGCAGGTCAGCGGCATGGAGCCGCCTTCCGGGATCCAGGCTGAGAGAGGTCATGGGGATCACTACTCGACAACCTCAGCCAAACCGACAGGGGCGCGGCACGATGCAGCAGCCGTCGACCACGTTGCAGGCCTCGGAGACCCGTCCAGTCCGCCTCTCGGAAGCGGCGAGGTCGGCTCGGCGGACCACCCACCCGCGATGCCGCGCTTCTCCTACTGCGGAAGCCCGCCCAGGGAAGCGGCGACCCTCAGTACGACGGGCTGATAGCGCTGCCCGCACGGCGTTCCAGGAGGGGCGGGACATCAACCTGCTGATGAATCGGCTGTCCGATGCGTGGGGCTAACTGGAGGCCCACGCGCTGCTGTCCCGCGTACCTCATCAGTCCGCAAACTTCCGGCGGCTCTCCCGAGACAGCAGGCAACTGGCGGCGGAGACCCGAAAGGGCTGGCCCGGTTCGAGGCCCGCACGCGGCTCGGCGTCCTGCTCCACCCGAACCGGGAGAAGACGGTGCGGACCAACTTCGACCTGACCTCGAGGACTATGACGCCGCGTACTTCGCCGCCATGAAGGCCGTCAAGGTCGCCGTCCGCGCCGACTCCGGGCTCGACAACTCCCTCGTCGGCGTCGCGCTGATGCGCAAGGCGTTCCAGCCGCACCAGAACGGCAAGCCCGGCGGGCCGCTGGCCGACGCCGGCGCAGAGGGCGGCGAGCAGGAGGCCGACTCCGCGCTGTTCGCCGGAGCCATGGGCCGGTACAAGAACCCCTCCAGCCACCGCACCGTCGACTTCGACGACCCGATCGAAGCGGCCCAGATCATCCAGTTCGCCGACCTGCTGCTACGCCAGGTCGACCGGGCCAAGGACCGCAACAGCCAGTGAGAGCCCCAATTCCTGAGAGCCGCTCCGCTCTGGGTGGAGCGATCGTCGGCCCGCAGGGGGCGGCTCAAGAGCAGTGAGCATTTTCAGCGCTGCCGTTCCAGGGTGAGGATGGCTGCGGCTATGGCGGTCATCCGGTTGGGACTGCAGCGGGCTTTGCGGAAGATGC
>NZ_JBIAMB010000044.1:0-6090 GCF_042873895.1 Streptomyces sp. NPDC004435
GTGTAGGTTCCTCTCAATTGAGTCCTGGTCAGGAAACTTGACCAGCGGTTTCATGCTTGAGTCCCCGGTTCGTGTCAGGGAAGCCGTCCCGAGCGGATGTCATTTTCCACGAGGCTTCGATGGCGAGTTGCGCGACGACGTGTGGTGCGCGTGCTGCTGGGGTCGGTGTGTAGTAGGTGCGGCCGCGGCCGCCTTGTCTTCGGTATGCGCGTTCAGTTGGTGTTTCGGCTCGGCTTGTGACCCAGCCGGCTCGTTCCAGGAGCTTGAGCTGCTTGAAGATGGTCTCGAAGGGAATGCCGGTGTCGTTGTGGATCTTCGCCGCGTAGCTCTCGGACGAGTGGCCGAGGAGGTAACGGATGACGGGCAGCATCGGCGGTGGAATGCGGATCCGTTGCGCCGGTAGCACTGTCAGAGCTGTGCGTTCTCCGTCGACGGACTCCTGGGCACTCTTGAGTTTCTGCGCAGGCGGGAGTGGTTCGATGGCTGAGCCGAGCGCGCGGTGCATGAGCTCTTTGACATCGCTGCGTTCGAGGTCTTTCAGGAGGGCCGCGCCCCGGTCTGTAGGGCGTTGGGGTGCGTGACGGACCGACCGGACGTATAGGGCTTCGCCGAGGTCTGCTTCCAGCCGGTTGAACTGCATGGCGAGGTTTCCGGGGAGAAGGTTCACGTAGTGGGCGGCTGCGGACAGGGTCGGAAACTGCATGTGGATCTGGAACCGGCGAAGCCGGAGCCATCCATTATGGGTGTTTTCGACCAGTTTCCTGATGTCGGGAGGAATCTTTTCCGAGAGATTCATTGTCGCCTCGGACTGGCCGCGGAGGCCGCGGGGGCGGACTTCCACGCCCGCCTTCCGAAGATGGGTGCGGACGGTTGTCTGCTCGCATCCCAGGATCTCGGCGATTTCGACGATTCCCTGATATTTTTCGCTGTACTCGACCCGCAGCCAGTCGTAATCTACGTCGAGCGGGATTTTTCCGCCGGGGCGAGTTTTGATTCCGAGCTTCTTGGCTTGCCTGGTGACCAGATCCACAGGAACCTGGCAGCTTTGAGCGATCTCGGCGATCGTCTTTCCGGCCTGATGGTACTCCCTTTCCAGGAATTCTCGGGTAAGGGTTCTCTCGGCGCGGGTCTTGATGCGCCATGCGTGGAATGTGGTGCGGTGTGCGACAAGGGAGGACAGTAGCCCCTCCCAGTGTCCCGGCGCGATGCTTTCCATCTCTTCGAGGTCGGTTTCGGACATGGATGCCAACAGGCCGGTGAGATGCCCGTCGACAGCAGTGAAGATTCCTGATGCGCCGGCAGCATCACGAACGGGAATCGCGTCCAGTTGTTTCTGCGTCGTGAGCAAAGGGTGATCTGCACTGAGACGGAGGAGTGGCGCCATCGAGAGGTCTTGATCGCATCTTGCACGAGACTTGAAGTTGAGCATGCATTGCCCAGGCGAATGCAGGTGAACGGCACCGAGAAGTCGGCTCCGGGAACGGCTCTGGCAGCCCGGGCAACTGTCATGCATAAGCGTCCGGTGTCTGGTGCAGGCGAATGACCATGGAAGCCACGACCGGGTGAGCCACCGCCCTCGGTTTTCGTCCAGGCACCTCGGGCAGTAGCGGAAAGTTGGATTGCGCTTGACGAAGAGGCCGTGCTCGAGGACGGAAGCGTTGAGGATTCCTTCAGGAAGGCTGAGCTGGGACTCTAGTCGCCTGAGATCCTCGGGTGAGGAGCGTGCAACGAGCTGAGCAGGGTTGTGGTGTGAGAATCCGAGAACCCTCGTCAGCGACGGCAAAGGCACCCAACTGCGGCGAGCGAGGGCCTCAAGCCAACTGTCCAGACTCTCGCCTGGCAGCGGCATGACGCGAATGGCCAACGTGCGAGGACGGGTCATGACTGCCCTCCGGGCCGGCTGACCAGACGCCCGGATTCGAGCGCTTGCTGCAGTTCGGCGCGTCCCTGCTCGGAGGCCGCGTCGTTCTTCACCTTGTCGAGCAGCCCGGCGTCGAGACGTTCGACGCCGGTCCGCACCGCCCTCTGGCAGCCGCGGTTGATCAGGGTCATCAGCGAGCCGATATGCCCGGTGCTGCGAGCGAAGAGGTAGTCAGACAGGTCATCTGCGATCATTCCCGGGTGTTTGTCTGCCAGGATCACCCGTTCCTCGATCGCGAGGAGCGTATTGCGCCAGTCGGCCCGGCCTGCGGGGGAGTCGATGGCGAAAGGAGCCATGTCCAGGCGTGTGGTCCGCCGGCCTGTCTGGGCCAGCACGCCGTCCTCGTAGCTTTCTCCCTCGCTGAACAGTCCCCGTTTCGCCAGGCCGACTCCGATCATCAGGAGTGTGACGGGGAACTCGTTGGCAATGTATTTGAAGTGATTGCTCACCTCGATGCCGTTTCGGTTCCGCCACCTGAGAAAGTGTAGATCGTCGATGATCAGAAGCTTTGTCTCGGATGACAACACGGAATCCAACGCCCGGTAGCCGAAATCTGCGGAAGTTCCCCGGAACCTTCCGGGATGGCCGAAGAATTCGAGGATGGCACGGTTGAAATCTCGCATTCCCGTGTTGGAGGTGAGCCCGACGCGGCAGACCGGCCAGCGCTCGTGGCCCTCCTGGGTGTACTCGCCCTCCTCCTTGACGATGCGACGGTGCAGTTTCCGGGCGAAGGCGAGGACAGCGGTGGTCTTGCCGAGGCCGGGAAAGGCGTCCAGGGCGATCCCACCCTTCACCTTGTCGCCGTCCTGGTCGTTACTGTCGAAGATGTCCCACAGGTCCTCATGCAGGGCTTCCATCTGAGGCGTCGCCAAGGGTCCGAGGTTCGCGTGCCACTTGCGGCGGGACCGGTTGTAGGCCGCCAGCGCGTCCTCGCCCAGCCGCTTCAGCTGCCGGCGCGACAGTGCCTCCGGGCGTGGGCGGGACGGGGCCTGCGCGAGAGCGCGGAAGCCTTCCTTGCGTGACAGGGTGAGGTGGTCGAGCTTTCCCTGCAGGTCGCCAGCCTCCGGCCCCGACTGAATGCGACTAGTCATCGGCATCCACGTCCTTCAGGGCAGTGGCGTAGAAGTCGATTTCCTCGCCCAGTTCCTCGAGGCTGTCGGCGTCGTCATCGCCTTCCTCGACGACTTCTTCTGGCAGGTCGTCCGCTGGTAGAGCCTGCTCGGGCAGGGATAGCACCCGGGCAACCGACGGCAGTGCGGTGACCGCTTCCGTCCTTTGAGCGGGCAGGTCGAAGGACGTCTGTTCGCGGGACAGACGCAATGCCATGCGCCGTTCCACCAGCGAGTCGCCGAGTCCCAGATTCCACCGCTCCAGCAGCTGGGCGATGGCCAGCCGGTCGCTGGGATACGTATACCTCTGCGCGGCCAGTCGCCGGGCGAACTGCAACGCTTCCCCGCTGAGCGGCATCTCCAGGCCGCGGGCGTGTTCCCACTCCAGGGTGTGCCATGTCCGTTCGGCATCACGGAAATAGATCCGTGTGACGTCGTCGGGGTCCGCGTAGAACTCCAGCCGCCGCTGGGACAGTTCGACCGAGGAACCGGCCATGTCCCGTAGCCCGTCGAGAGCCTCGCCGTTGTAGCGGCGGGCGTCGATCTCGACACCGTAGCTTTGAACGGTCCGGAGACAGACGTTGAGAAACTCGTAGGCCAGGTTGGGATCCCGGGGAACCTCGATGTATCCGGCGCGGGCCAGACCGTGACTGAACATCATCGCCGGCGACAATTCCAGCTTCGGCAGGTGCGGATCGACCAGTCCCGAATGCGGCCTGTGGTGATAGGTGAGGGCAACCCACTCTCGGATGATCGCCTCCAACTCGTGCAGGAAGAAGAACGCGTCCTTCTCGGGGTTCAGTCCGCGGGAGTGGATATCCGGTCCCTTGTAGCCGGGAAGCCGCTGCAGCAGATCCTCACGCAGAGTCCGGAAGAACCTCTCGATCGGTCCCTTGTCCCGGCCGGTGCGGAGCCGGGCGGGCTGGATCGAAATGCCCATCCGCCGGCAGACACTCGTCAGGTGTGCCGACAGGTAGACCTTTCCGTGGTCGACGATCAGCGTTTCCGGTGCCAGTGCGGGCCCGGAAGCTCCCGTGATCGGGCCATGCGCGGCCTCGACGTCGACCAGGACGCCGTCCGGAATACCGTGGTAGGGCCAGGCGGCGTCCTTGGGCCAGTTATCCGCCGCCGGCCGGGGCCGGAATGCCTGGAACAGAACGGCCGCGGCATCGACGGCCTTCGTCGACACCGGCGTGAGCCGGATTCCGGTGATGCAGCGCGTGTACCAGTCCATCGCAACCGTCAGTTCCGCCTGGACCCACTTCAACGTGACCGGGTCGAGAGCGAAGACATCCAGCCGTGTCGTGTCCATCAGTAGATATTCACCCGGCCGGGTCGGCCGCAGCTTTCCGAAAACCCCGCGGGGTCGGTCAGCGATATCCCGGTTCCGTTTCGTGCTCAGCCGGAACACCGGCTGGCGCCGTTCGAGTTCCTGAACCCACCGATAGGCCGCCGTCCGCTTCGGAACCGGCACCACCTCCTCGCCGTAACGCCGGATCAGACGGGCCTCCACCCGCTCCAGCACGACCTTGACCGACGGCCGCGACTCATCGCGGTATTCCTCCAGCAGTTCCATGACCGTCTCAGTCCACCGGGGATCGGCGTGGCCCAGCCCCCCGTCCGCCGGCCTCCGGCGCGGAGCCAGTCCGGCCTCCCCAGTCTCGAGAAAGGCCTGTGCCCATCGCCGAACGGTCCGGTCCGTGACTCCCAGCTCGGCGGCCTTCGCCTCGTAACGCCTGGTCAGCGGCAGATCGGGCCGGTAGTCAGCCCTGGGCTCGTTGGGCCTGGCCAGCTCTTCGCTTCCCGAGCGGAAACCCGTCAGCACCTCTCGGACGTGCTCGGCGCGCTTCAGCACCTTCGTCCGCTCATCCGAACTCAGGGCGGCCAGGACCGACGCCACCAGGTCACCTTCATCGGCGGACGTGCCAGGGCCGGTCGGAATTACCCAGGCCCTGTCCGAGGACAGCAACTCGCTCACCGACATCCGCAACAACCGGCCGCGACCGTCCTTGAGGACGACGTCCATGCCCGTGGCCAGGCTCGCGAACTCCACGATCTCGACCGTCTCGCCGTCCAGACGGAGCCGCGTCCCGTTGCCCAGCCGTGTGCCGGCCCGACTCATGCGGCCCTCCTCAGCACGTGGTTCGCGCTCAGCGGCCTGTCCAGGTCCGTCGTCGCGTGGCCCGACCACAGCAGCTGCAGCACCGCGGACTTCACCAGCGGCCGGGGTCGCTCGGGAAGAAGCAGAAACGCCTCGCCCAACGTCATCCCGTTCACGACCGCCTCCTGCAGTTCGTCCCTGAGCACGGGATCGAAGAGCCAGTCCCGCCGGTAACCGGCGAGGAAACGGATGTTCTCCAGCACATGCGGGTCCGGCTCGCTCCAGACCTCGTAGCGCCATCCGCGGGCCTGGACCGCCTGCCGCGTCCAGGCGAAGGTGAACGCCACGTCCGGCCGGTCAAGGCGATGCGCGGGCTTCACGTCGACGACCACGGGGCCGTCCTCGGCCAGCAGCAGATAGTCGGGGATGTGCCGCCGCAGCCTGCCGTCGACCTGGGCCTTCAACAGGAACGGCTGAGCGGCAATGTGCCTGACCTCCGGGCTGAAATCGGCGAACAGCAGCCGAGCGAGCTCCAGGCGCGACTCGTAGATCACGTGATCGCCTACGGTCGACGACCAGTACGTGCCCGAATAGTGCTTCTGATCCTTGTACCAGCGGAAAGTCCGCCACGGCGCCGCTTGACCCAGCAGGTCGAGCGGCGCCGAGGCCCACTCCAACCCCTCGGCCACCGACAGGTCAGGACGTCGTACATCCACGTGCACCGCATCGGGCTCAGCAGCGACAGCCACCGGCTCCACCTCGCGTCCGTCAGGACGGCCACGACGGCCGTCGATCGCCGCTGGCATGCCCACGCCGTCAGCGGTCATGACGGCCGAAGCAGTCATGTACACGAAGGGAGGAAGTTGCTGTCCTTGTCGGTCAGATCCCATTACCGTGTCCCTTTGGACATTCCGTGGACATCACGTCGCGGAACTGGACACGGGATTCGGGATCCCACA
>NZ_JBIAMB010000045.1:0-5163 GCF_042873895.1 Streptomyces sp. NPDC004435
AGCAGCGCGCCGCTGACCGCGAGCGCCGCACCCACCGCGAGCGCCGTCAGAACACGCGGCAGACGCAGCGTGTTCACGATGAAGTCCGCACCACCGCTGTCCCGCCCCGCCAGCGCCCGGACGACCTCGGCAACGGTCAGCTCGTAGTCGCCGGTCGCCAGACTGACCAGCATCACCGCGACCAGGGCGGCCAGCAGCCCGGCCGTCACCACGAGGGCCCGGCCCCGAACACGCACCGACACACCACCCGTCCGCAGGACGGTCCCCGTGATCACGCGAGGCCGGTGGATCCGCCGCCCCGCCGTCTTCTCGGTCTTCTGCTCGTGGGTGGTGTTCACAGCATGACCAGCTTTCGGCGACGGCACAGCGCCAGGAACACCGGCGCCCCCAGGAACGCGGTCACGATCCCGACCTGGACCTCACCCGGCGCGCCCATCACCCGCCCCAGCACATCCGCCCCGATCAACAACACGGGAGCCAGGAGCATCGAGTACGCCAGCACCCACCGCTGGTCCGGACCCACGACGAAACGCGCGATGTGCGGGACCACCAGACCGACGAACCCGACCGGCCCCGCAGCAGCGGTCGCGGCACCGCACAGCAGCATCACCCCCACCGCCCCCAGGATCCTCGTCCGGTTCACGTTCACACCCAGCGCCCGCCCCATCTGGTCACCCAGCGCCAGCGCGTTCAGCGACGGACCCAGCAACATCGCGATCACCAGCCCCACCACCACGAACGGCAGGATCACCCACACGACGTCGAAGTAGCGTCCGGCGAGCGATCCGACCGTCCAGAAGCGGAACTGGTCGAACGCCCGCGGGTTCAGCAGCAGCACCGCCGAGTTGAACGCGTACAGCACCGCCGTCACCGCCGCTCCCGCGACGACCAGACGATCGGGCGTCGCCAGCTGACGGCCGGCGGACCCCAGCAGGTACACCACCACCGACGCGACAGCCGCGCCCAGGAACGCGAACCACACATACCCGAGCACCGAGCCCACGCCCAGGAACGCGATCGCCACGACCACCCCGGCCGACGACCCCAGACTGATCCCCAAAAGCCCCGGCTCCGCCAGCGGATTCCGGGTCAACGCCTGCATCAGCGCCCCCGACAACCCCAGCGCCACCCCGACCAGCAAACCCAGCAGCGTCCTCGGAATCCGGTAGTCATGAATGATCACCGACGTCTCCGACCCGTCGGGATTCCACAAGGCGCTCCAGGTGGCGGAGAACGGAATGCCCCGCGTCCCCGTCCACACACTCAACAACCCCACCAGAACAAGTGCGGCGAGCACCAGTAATAACCCCACTCCCCGCAGGGCTGTGGACGTGCCACGCGGCCGGGTGGCGGGGCGCAGGCGGGCATGCTTCTCCGGCACGGCCCGGGTTTCGACCGGCAACGACTGTCCCCCTGACGGCGGTGCACACGGAGAGGCTGAGAGCTTAGGGGAGGCTAACCGAACGTGACGGGCCGGTCAACGTGATGTCGCGGGCCGAGATGCCCGGACACGCGGGCGGAGGCCCGGAGGGGAGCGGCGCGGGCCGTCACCCGCACCGGCGGGCCGGTGCGCAGACAGGTGGCGCGACGGCCGCGATCGGATCCCGCTCGACCCCGGGCTAGCCTTGCCTGACTTCAGAAACGTCCAGATGGAGGGGCACATGCCAGTGGGAGGTCAGGCCGGAGGACTCCTCCTGCGCCGAGTGATCAGAGGCCAGCGCGGGAGGGTCGTCTCGGCATCCGCGCTCGGCATGACCCACCAGGCGTGCGAAGCGTTGGTGCCCGTGGTCATCGGCGCCGCCATCGACTCGGCCGTCGCCACCGGCTCCGCACAGTCACTACTGCGCTGGCTCGTGGTCCTCGGCGTCCTCTTCCTCGTGCTGTCCACCTGTTACCGGACCAGCGCCAGGATCGCCGAGGGCGCGGGCGAACACGCCGCGCACCTGCTGCGGCTCGAACTCGGCGCCCGCGTCCTCGACCCGCGCGGCGGGGCGGACGCGAACCGGCTGCCGGGCGCGCTCACCAGCATCGCCACCAATGACGCCAGCCGCGTCGGCGCGGTCGCGGAGGTCCTGCCGTACGGCTCCGCGGCGATCGCCGCCCTCGTGGTCAGCGCCGTGGCTCTGTTCGGGATCTCCGTCCCGCTCGGCCTGCTCGTCCTGCTCGGCATCCCGCCCCTGCTCTGGCTCGGCCACCGCATCAGCCGCCCCCTGGAGCGGCGGAGCGAGGCCGAGCAGGAGAGCGCCGCGTATGCCTCGGGCGTCGCCGCCGACCTCGTCTCCGGGCTCCGCGTCCTCAAGGGCATGGGCGCCGAGTCCGCGGCCGTGGCCCGCTACCGGACGACGAGTCAGGACTCGCTCGCCGCCGCGCTCCGCGCGGCCCGCAGCCGTGCCGGTCACGAAGGCGCGCTGCTCGGTCTGACGGGCGTCTTCATCGCCCTGATCGGCATCGCGGGCGCGTACCTCGCGATGGACGGGAGCATCAGCGTCGGCGATCTCGTCGCCGCCGTCGGACTCGCGCAGTTCCTCCTCGGTCCTTTCCAGCTCCTCGCCTGGGCGAACGCCGAGTTCGCCCAGGCCCGGGCCTCCGCCCGCCGCATCGCCGAGGTCCTCGCCTCCCCCGCCGCCGTCCCCGGCGGCGAGCAGGCCCCTGCCGACAAGGAAGCGGGGCACGTCCGGCTGCACGACGTGCACCTGGGCACACTGCGGGGAGTCGACCTCGACCTCCCGGCCGGCAGCCTCACCGGGATCGTGACCCGCGACCCGGCCGCCGCCCACGACCTGCTGCTCGCCCTCGCCCGCGAGACGGACCCCGCCGACGGCCGCGTCGAGCTCGACGGCGTCCCGCTCACCGAGCTGGACCCGGGCCTCCTGCGCCGTGCGGTCCTGGTCGCCCACCATGACGCCGACCTCTTCGAGGGCAGCCTCCTGGACGTCGTGCGGGCAGATGCGTCCACGGCTGACGGCGCGGACCCGCACGCGGTCGAGGCGGCCCTGGCGGCCTCCGGGGCCGACGAGGTGGCGCGGGTGCTGCCCGGTGGGGCGGACACGGTGCTCGCCGAGCGCGGCCGGTCCCTCTCCGGCGGGCAGCGTCAGCGCGTCGCGCTCGCGCGGGCGCTCGCCGCCGACCGCCCGGTCCTCGTCCTGCACGATCCGACCACGGCCGTGGACACGGTCACCGAGTCCCGGATCGCCGCCCGCCTGCGGGAGGTCCGACAGGGGCGCACCACCGTCCTGATCACCACCAGCCCCGCGCTCCTCGCGACGACGGACCGGGTGGTCGTCCTCGACGGAGGGACCGTGACGGCCGACGGCACGCACGCCGAACTCCTCGCCGACGACGAGGCCTACCGAACGGCGGTGCTCGCGTGAGCACCGTTCCCGAGGACGAGACGCGCGAGCCCGCGACGACCCGGACGACGACGAACAGCACGGAGACGGACATGGGCGGCGACGCCGACACGGTTGGCACGGTTCTCGCGGACCGTTCGGATCCCGCCGATCACGCGGACCGTTCGGATCCCGCCGATGGCGCGGACGGTACGGGGCCCTCACTCAGCCCGGCTCCCCCAGACCCCGTGGACCGCACGCTCCTCCCGACCGCCGGCGGCGGCGAGTGCCTGGCCGCGTTGCGCACGGTCCTGCGCGCCCACCGGGTGCCGGCCCTGGCCGCCGTGCTCGTCCTGGTCGCCGGCACCGGCATCGGCCTCCTCACCGCTCCGCTGCTCGGGCACATCGTCGACCTGGTGATCGAACGCCGGGGGCCGGACGCCCTCACTGTCCCGCTGGCGCTTCTGGTGGTCGTGGCCCTGGCGCGGGGCGCCGTCGCCGCGATCGGCGGGATCCTGGTGGCGCGGGTCGGCGAAGCCGTTCTCGCCACCACGCGGGAACGTTTCATCGAGCGGGCGCTGCGGCTGCCCCTCGAACGGGTCGAGGCGGCCGGCTCCGGAGACCTCGTCTCCCGGGTCACCAGCGACGTCTCCATGATCGCCAAGTCGGTGCGGCAAGCCCTCCCCGAATTCACCCGCTCCGCCCTGACCATCGTCCTCACCCTCGTCGGCCTCGCCGTCCTCGACTGGCGGTTCCTGCTCGCCGCACTCCTCGCCGTACCCGTCCAGATCCTCTCCGTACGCTGGTACCTGCGCCGCGCCGCCCCCGTCTACGCCCGCCACCGCGTCGCCACCGGCGCCCTCCAGCACCAACTCCTCGACAGCATCGGCGGCGTCCGCACCGTACGCGCCTTCCGCCTCAACAAGCCGCACGCGGCGCTGCTCGAAGACCGGTCGGCGGCGACGCGCGATGTGGCGCTGCGCGGTCAGTTCATCGTCACCGGGTTCTTCTCACGCCTCAATCTCGCCGAGTTCATCGGCCTCGCCGCCATGCTCGGCACCGGCTTCCTCCTCGTCCAGAACGGCGCCGTCAGCATCGGCACCGCCACCGCCGCCGCCCTCTACTTCCACAGCCTCTTCAACCCCGTCAACGCCGCCCTCTACCTCATCGACGACGCCCAGTCCGCCGGCGCCAGCTTCGCCCGCCTCATCGGCGTCGCCAACCTCCCCGCCGAACACACGCCCCAGGGCGGCAGTCGCGCAGTCGGCGGCGCCATCACGGTGAGCGGCCTCGGCCACGCGTACGCCGACGGGCGTCCCGTCCTGTCCGGGATCGACCTGGAAGTGGGCGGCGGGGAGCGCGTGGCGCTGGTCGGAGCCAGCGGAGCGGGCAAGACCACGCTCGCCAAGGTCATCGCCGGCATCCACACCCCTGCCGGCGGAACGATTTCTCTCGGCGGGGTCGACACGCGTGAACTGGGCCCCGAGGGCGTCCGACGGACGGTGACACTGATCAGCCAGGAGGTGCACGTCTTCGCCGGACCGCTCACCGCCGACCTCCGCCTCGCCAAACCCGACGCCACCGACGAGGAACTGCGCCACGCCCTCACCACCGTCGGCGCCCTCGACTGGGCCGACGCCCTGCCCGAAGGACTGGACACGATCGTCGGCGAGGGCGGGCACCGGCTGACGGTCGCACAGGCCCAGCACCTCGCGCTGGCCCGCCTCGTCCTGGCCGACCCGCCGATCGCGATCCTGGACGAGGCGACCGCCGACGCGGGCAGCGCAGGCGCCCGCGTCCTGGAGGAAGCCGCCGAACGCGCCCTCGAAGGCCG
>NZ_JBIAMB010000046.1:0-3908 GCF_042873895.1 Streptomyces sp. NPDC004435
GCCCGTCGTAACCACCCAGGAGATCCGCCGAGGCTAGTTCCTCGTTCACCCGGCCTACCGCCAGGTACAGGCCGAAAGGCGCAGGGATGTAGTGCCACGACCACGGAAACGGCGACGGCGACTGCGACTGCGACTGCGACTGCGAGTCGTCGTGCGCCGACGAGATCGCCCACGCCACCGACGCCCGCGGTTCGCAGAACGTGGCCGCCATCCTGATCGAGCCGGTCAACGGAACCGCCGACGGCGCCTACGTCCCGCTCGACGGCTACCTGCGGCGCGTGGCGGAGATCGACCGCGAATGCGACGTCCTGGTGATCCACGACGAGGTCCTGACCGGCCTGCGGCACACCGGCCTGCCACTCGACGCCCGGCACTGGGAGGGCTGCGAGCCGGACATCGTCGTCCTCCCCAAGGGCCTCGAAGCCGGGTACACGCCCGTCGCGCCACCCTCGAATCCCCGAAGATCGCCCGGTACCTCCGCCACACGGACGCCGACCCGCTCCCGGCGATGGGCACCATGACCACGCACCCCCTGATGGCCGCCGCCTGCCTCGGCATCCTCGACGACCTGGAAGCCATCGAGCACGAACCGCTGCGCAGGCGCGGTCGTCAGCTCGGCGAGGACCTGCACGACCTGCCGGCCCTCGCCGAACGTCCGCGACGTGCGCGGTCTGGGCTTGCTGTACGGCGTGGAAGTCGCCACGGGCAGCTTGTGGCCGCTGATGCGGGGGGGGCGAGGAGCGGGGCGTCTTCTTACCCGTTCACCGGTGCGGGCGAGTCCAAGACGCAGGGCCTGGTCGTCGCGCCGCCGCTCACCTCGACGGACGACGACACCGACCTCCTGCTCACGGCCCTCGGCGAAGCGGTCACCTCTCCGACCTGAACAAGTGTGCGGACCAACCGAGTTGGTGCGCTCACCGATACCGTGCGTGAACGCACCGTCCGGTGCTCCCCCGCACAGAGAAGGACCCGCACATGCGTGTTTCGGTAATCGGCTGTGGTCACCTCGGCATCCCCCACGCCGCGGCGATGGCGCACCTCGGCCACCAGGTGATCGGCGTCGACACCGACCCGTCGAAGATCTCGGCGCTGAACTCCGGCCAGGCACCCATCTACGAGGCCGGCCTGTCGGATCTGCTGGCCAAGCACACCGCCTCCGGCGACCTGAAGTTCACCCTCAGCCTCCAGGAGGCCGCCGAGTCCGCCGACGTCCACTTCCTCGCCGTCGGCACCCCGATCGACTCCGACGGCCGCTCCTACGACACCGGGCAGGTCTTCGGCGCGGTCCGGGAGCTCGCGCCGCACCTGACCCGGCCGTGCACGATCATGGGCAAGTCGACCGTCACCGTCGGCACCACCAAACGCCTGACCGAGCTCGTACAGCGTCTCGCGCCCGCGGGAGACGCCGTCGACGTGGTGTGGAACCCCGAGTTCCTGCGCGAGGGCCACGCCATCGACGACACGCTGCGCCCGGACCGGATCATCGCCGGCGTCACCAGCGACCGCGCCGAGCGGACCGTGCGCGAGGTGTACGGCCCGATCATCGACTCCGGCGTACCACTGTTCGTCATGACGCCCGAGACCGCCGAACTGACCAAGGGCGCGGCGAACACCTTCCTGGGCCTGAAGATCTCCTACATCAACGCCGTGGCCGACATGTGCACGGCGGCCGGCGCGGACGTCGCCCAGCTCGTGGAGGCCCTGGGCATCGACCCGCGGATCGGGCACGGAGGCATGCGCCCCGGCATCGGCTACGGCGGCGGCTGCCTTCCCAAGGACGTCCGCGCCTTCACCGCGAGCGCCGCACAGCTCGGCGTCGACCACGCCGAAACCCTGCTCCTGGCGGCGGAGGCCGTGAACGACCGCCGCCCGCAGGACGCGGTGCAACTCGTTGCAGCGGCCCTCGACCGGAACCTGTCCGGCGCCAAGATCGCCATGCTGGGCGCCGCCTTCAAGGCCGGCACGAACGACGTACGCGAGTCCCCGGCGCTCGCGGTCGCGGGCCTCTTGCACCAGCGCGGCGCGCGCGTCACCGTCCACGACCCCGTCGCGATCCCCACCGCCTCCCGGCGCCACCCCGAACTGGAGTACTCGAATCACATCGCCGACGCGGTCATCGACGCGGACGTACTGGTCATCGGTACCGAATGGCCGCAGTACCAGGAGATCAACCCCGAAGCCCTCGCCCATCTCGCGGCAAGTCCGACCGCCGTCGACTTCCGCAACATCCTCGACCGCGACCGTTGGACGGCGGCGGGCTGGACGGTCCACTCCGTCGGCCGCCCCACCACCGCACGAGTGGAGCGTCACGCGTGAGCACGGAAGGGCTGCGGCCGCTGCCGACGACCCCGCAGGGGAAACTGGCACTCTCACCCCCGCCTTCACGACGTATGCCGGAGCGCTGATCACCGACACCAACGACAGCCCCCTCCTCCTCCAGCGGCCGGCATACGCCGGCAAGGGATGGCAGCTGCCCGGCGGACTCGCCGACCACGGCGAGCACCCGCTCACCACCACACTTCGCGAAGTGGCGGACGAGACCGGCCTCGCACTCGACCATTCGCTCCCCCTCCTCACAGTCGAGTTCATGCGCGCCGGCCCCGACGAGCCGCTCGCAGACCCGTCACGATCACCGGCATGTCATGTCGGCCCCAGGAACAGGCGCTCACGCCTCGACGGAGTCGTCGGACCGGGTGAAGCGAACCCAGCGACAGCTCCAGTCGTCATCCGCATATGACTGTGCTGGTCCGTACATCTCTTCCTCGGACATGTACTGTCCCCGAGTTCCTTCGTGCCATCCGCAGGTGACGCGATACGTGCCCGGCTTGACCCACAGCACCGTACCGAGACCCGGTCGGCCGTTCAGGTTGAGCTGGACAGGGGGGTTCAGCCGTGCCAGGGCCTTGATCGACTCGGCCCTATCCTGCGGCGTAGCGAACGAACCGGTCTCATGAGCATTCACCGCGGCCCAGACGACAACCACCCGGCCGCTGAGGAGTTCCAGCTTTCCCACTTCCTGTTCTTCGGCCGCAAGTGCCCCGGCGGCACGCCGACGCGGCGCGTCCGTCCGGCCGTCGGGGATCCATGAGCGCATGATCAGAAAGTTGTCGTCCTCGCCGGCGGGAACGTTCCGGTACCGGGCGTAGGCAATCTCCGCACTGCCCTCACGGTCCATTTCCCAGATGAGGCCGACGTGTCGTCCGTGTTCACCGAAACACACGAACGCGGCCTCAAGATCATCGTCGTCCGGGTGGACCGCCGACCAGGCGCGGGCGTAGTCGCAGGCAGGATCCAGTTCGCAGTCCGGGCTGTGCACTGCACCGCCCCAGTCCGAGAAGGAGTCGACCTCGCAGACGAGCAACGGTCCACCCAGGGATCCAACCCTGACGGACTCCCACACGTGAGTGGGCTGGGACCTGGAATCTTCACTTCTCACGTGCACGGCTGCCGATCAATGACGAGGGTCATGGAAAATCTGGATGCCTACCAGGATGAGCCATGTGGGCGTGACCGGCATCGGCCGGACCACGCCGACCGAAACTGATGCTGTCGGCCGGCCGCAACACCAGCACTCTTCCGGCCTCGTAGCGGGTGGCGGGACGCTGGTTCTCGGGGCCAGGCCGCCTGCCCGGTCCGTCAACATCACCCACGCGCGCATGCGGGCCCGGGCGAGCAGGCCATGGCCATCCCGAAAACCTGGCGTCTGCTACGCAAACTCCGTTGCAACACCGATCGCATCACCAGGCTCGTCCAGCTGAAGTGCACAGACTGAGGTAGGCCGCCGTCGTCGTTCTTCACTAACTGATCGTTTCAGAATGAGTTGAGCTGTGGGTCTTGCACTCGCCGATCTTGGTCGGCAGGGTGTCCGAATGCGTGCTGATCTTGTTCCGGACGACCTGTGGGAGCGG
>NZ_JBIAMB010000047.1:0-2991 GCF_042873895.1 Streptomyces sp. NPDC004435
GTTTCCAGGCCCTCCGGGCGCTTCCTGCGCTTTCTTCGTTTCCGACTCTATCAGATCTTTCCGATCCGATTTCCTCGGTGCTTTCCGGTCCCTTTTGCTTTCGCTCCGGGCCCTTCCGGCGTTTCCGACTCTATCAGATCCTTTCGGCGTCTGATTCCCAGTCAGCGGGATTCGTCATTCCGGCTGTTGGGCCGTTCCGACGAGTGAGACTTTAGCGGATTCCCCGGCCCCGAAGCGAATCGGGGAATCGTCGGCCTTTCGACCGTTGGGTTCCACATTCTGCACAGCGCATGTTGAACCGGACGGCACGACAAGTCGCGGCCGTCTGGCTCATGGTTCTGCAGAATGGCTGTCCGGGGCCGACCTGGGCCGGTGCTCACGTCGGACAGCTCGGAGGACATTACGGATCGGGTAATCGCATGTCAACTTCAGGTCCGGGGGTTCTCATCCAGCTCCAGCTCAGAGCTCTCTCCGCGGCGCGAGGCCCGTTGCGGGAGCAGTGCTGGAGGTCGCGGCGCGAGGGGCGGCTCGTGCCCTTGACCGACCCCGGGGAGGAGGCAGGTCCCGTCCGGAGCGGTGGTTCAGCGCGTCCAGTTCTTCAGGACCGCGGCGATCTGTCGTACATCGACTTCTCCGGCGACGACCCCGTCGACGAGATCGATGGCCTCCTGCCCCGTGAATTCGACCGCCTGGCCTGAGGCCCGGAGATAGCCGACGGAGACCGCCAGGGCGAACAGCTCGTTGGAGTGCTCCAGGGCCGGCACGCGGACGAGCTGGTGCAGGAGCGCGGCGGCCCGGTGGTGGGGACGCTCGTACACAGGGGTGTCCATCACGCGGAAGGCATGACGGCAGCGGGCCGCTTCGAGCGAGCCCCAGTCGGTGATTCCCGGATCCCCGGGGATCACCTTCTGGGCGATGTCGAGGAGCCAGGCCAGATCGACCTGAAGGATCACGTACCGGTCCCCGGGTCAGGCGGCGTCGGTGCTGCGCCGGCCGTAGCGGGCGGCGAAGGCGTCACCGTGCTGGTTGATGACGTGGTGGGCACCGTCGAGGAAGCGGGCCCTGGTGAGGTCCGCGTCCAGGACGCGCTCCGCGTAGTCCTCGGCCGCCACGTGCCGGGCGGCGGCGGCGTGCTGGAGCGCCTCGTACGCCTCGTCGCTGATCTCGATGCGGAGTTCCCGTGCCATGGCACCACGGTAGCGCTCCGCCACTGCGTGCGGCAGCCCTCCGCGGGAAGAGCCCGTTCGGCGCGAGGTGCCGCTCGCGGACGTTCACACGCTGCTGGTCGTGATCGCCTTGCGCGCCGCTTCGGTCGCCGGTTCGGTGCGGACGCCGTCGCGGCTGCCGGCTTCGAGGCGGGGCGCCTGCGGGTGGACCTCTGGTCGGACCTCGTCCGGCACGGTGGGTGAAGCGGCTCCGTCGCTGCGGATCTTTGGGGAGAGCCGTCGGGAGGCAGAGGGTGCCCGCCGGACTCAGCACCGAAGTGTTTGCGGAGCTGCGGGGGCGGGGGCGGAGCGTTGCCGCACTCCATGGTGAGCCGGGGCACGGCCTCGCGGACGGTGTCGGGCCCGTGGTCGGCCGCGATCGTCTGTGGCCGGTCCGTGGCGCCGCGCTGTTCGCCGGAGAGGGTGGACAGCTCTGTGTATCGGTTACGGAAGGCTGAGTGCTTCGGTCCAGACGTCACCGCCAGTGGCCCAGGTCCACAACCACTGCCTCAGTGATGCGGCCGCGTAGCGCAGGCCGTCATGGGGGCCCTCGCCCCAGCTCGGCACCCATCCGTCTGTGTCATGGAGCAGCACGGGGTTGCCGGCTGCGAGCAATGACAGATGCCACTGCATCGTGCAGCCGCCTGACGCCAGGTACAGCCATGATCCGGGCAGCCCCGCCGCGCAGTCGCGTTCGTGCCTGGTGATCGAACAGGGCCAGTCGATCAGGTCCCCCGGAGCACGTCGGCCGTCGGTCAGCGAAGCCAGACCGCTGTCGGGTCCGAAGCCGCCGTCGCCGACCTCGGTGTAGATCCTCCGCAGGAGAGCCGGCAGCGGACGTCCGATGATGGCCTCGGCAGTTTCGACTTCAGGTGGCGTGACCGGCGGGAACAGTGGTCCGCGCGGAGCGTCGGCGAAGTAGGCCGCCACCTCCTCGGCCTGCGACTTGAGCACGATCATCCCGTTGCCGCTGGAGCCGACCGTCTGACTCCGCATGCGCTCCAGATGCTCTGGACCGAAGTGTTCCTCGATCCACGAACGTGGGACCGGTGCCGTATCGAACCGTAGGGCCGGATCCCACGCGCGAGTACGCAGCATGTCGATCAGCGTGTCGTCATCCTCGGGAGCACCGGGTTCGGCAGGAAGTGCGTGGCGGGACGACTCGGGGTCGCCGTGCACAGGGGACGTCATGCGGCGGGATCCTACTGCTGGGGGTGTAGCGGGTGCGGAGGCTCTTGAACCGGTAAAGCCCAGGCGAAGGTGCGCTCGACCACCCACCGCGCCCTGCCCAATCCGGAGCCGTGGGCAGGGCCTGTTGCTGCCGGTGAGCGTGAGGGCGAGCGAGGTCCCGTGGCAGTCGACATCAGGTGGTGCTTGGAGTCAGAACAGGCACGATCGACAGGTGAGGGGCTGACGGGGCCCCTCTTTGAGTGCCCGGCCGTGCAAGCGTCCGCCTGCCTCGGTCCGGTCCCGTCTCCGGCGCCAGGCCGTGACCCCCGAGGGCCGACAGCTCGCCCGGCGCCTCACCGTGCCCCGGGCGCCCGAGGCGCCGGAGGAACGGATGCCGGCTCGCCAGTCACGGCGCGCACCGGCCGCCGAGCGACTCGCCCCGCCGAACGGGTAGCGGAAGAGAGTGTCCACGATGTGGAAAGGATTCTGAGATACCTCGCTCCTGGTGCTAGCGTCCGGCTCATGCTGCACACCGCCACCCTCGCCATGATGCGAATGATGCCCCCGCCCCCGGAGGCGCTTCGCTAGCGAAGCCGTGTGCGCACAGGATGCGACG
>NZ_JBIAMB010000048.1:0-2399 GCF_042873895.1 Streptomyces sp. NPDC004435
TTCAGTAGCACGCTCAAGACCCGAAGCGGAGTGATCTAGCCATGGGCAGGTTGAAGCGGAGGTAAGACTTCGTGGAGGACCGAACCCACCAGGGTTGAAAACCTGGGGGATGACCTGTGGTTAGGGGTGAAAGGCCAATCAAACTCCGTGATAGCTGGTTCTCCCCGAAATGCATTTAGGTGCAGCGTCGTGTGTTTCTTGCCGGAGGTAGAGCACTGGATAGGCGATGGGCCCTACCGGGTTACTGACCTTAGCCAAACTCCGAATGCCGGTAAGTGAGAGCACGGCAGTGAGACTGTGGGGGATAAGCTCCATGGTCGAGAGGGAAACAGCCCAGAGCATCGACTAAGGCCCCTAAGCGTACGCTAAGTGGGAAAGGATGTGGAGTCGCAGAGACAACCAGGAGGTTGGCTTAGAAGCAGCCACCCTTGAAAGAGTGCGTAATAGCTCACTGGTCAAGTGATTCCGCGCCGACAATGTAGCGGGGCTCAAGCGTACCGCCGAAGTCGTGTCATTGCAGTACATACCCCCAACGGGGACTGTGATGGGTAGGGGAGCGTCGTGTGCCGGGTGAAGCAGCCGCGGAAGCGAGTTGTGGACGGTTCACGAGTGAGAATGCAGGCATGAGTAGCGATACACACGTGAGAAACGTGTGCGCCGATTGACTAAGGGTTCCTGGGTCAAGCTGATCTGCCCAGGGTAAGTCGGGACCTAAGGCGAGGCCGACAGGCGTAGTCGATGGACAACCGGTTGATATTCCGGTACCCGCTTTGAAACGCCCAATATCGAGCCCATTAATGCTAAGCCCGTGAAGCCGTTCCGGACCCTTCGGGGAATGGAAAGTGGTGGAGCCGGCGAACCAAGGTGGTAGTAGGTAAGCGATGGGGTGACGCAGGAAGGTAGTCCAGCCCGGGCGGTGGTAGTCCCGGGGTAAGGGTGTAGGGCGTGTGATAGGCAAATCCGTCACACATGAGCCTGAGACCTGATGCCGAGCCGATTGTGGTGAAGTGGATGATCCTATGCTGTCGAGAAAAGCCTCTAGCGAGTTTCATGGCGGCCCGTACCCTAAACCGACTCAGGTGGTCAGGTAGAGAATACCGAGGCGTTCGGGTGAACTATGGTTAAGGAACTCGGCAAAATGCCCCCGTAACTTCGGGAGAAGGGGGGCCACGCCTGGTGATGAGTCTTGCACTCTGAGCTGGGGGTGGCCGCAGAGACCAGCGAGAAGCGACTGTTTACTAAAAACACAGGTCCGTGCGAAGCCGTAAGGCGATGTATACGGACTGACGCCTGCCCGGTGCTGGAACGTTAAGGGGACCGGTTAGTGACCTTTCGGGGTTGCGAAGCTGAGAACTTAAGCGCCAGTAAACGGCGGTGGTAACTATAACCATCCTAAGGTAGCGAAATTCCTTGTCGGGTAAGTTCCGACCTGCACGAATGGCGTAACGACTTCTCGACTGTCTCAACCATAGGCCCGGTGAAATTGCACTACGAGTAAAGATGCTCGTTTCGCGCAGCAGGACGGAAAGACCCCGGGACCTTTACTACAGTTTGATATTGGTGTTCGGTTCGGCTTGTGTAGGATAGGTGGGAGACTTTGAAGCGGCCACGCCAGTGGTTGTGGAGTCGTCGTTGAAATACCACTCTGGTCGTGCTGGATGTCTAACCTGGGTCCGTGATCCGGATCAGGGACAGTGTCTGATGGGTAGTTTAACTGGGGCGGTTGCCTCCCAAAGGGTAACGGAGGCGCCCAAAGGTTCCCTCAGCCTGGTTGGCAATCAGGTGTTGAGTGTAAGTGCACAAGGGAGCTTGACTGTGAGACCGACGGGTCGAGCAGGGACGAAAGTCGGGACTAGTGATCCGGCGGTGGCTTGTGGAAGCGCCGTCGCTCAACGGATAAAAGGTACCCCGGGGATAACAGGCTGATCTTCCCCAAGAGTCCATATCGACGGGATGGTTTGGCACCTCGATGTCGGCTCGTCGCATCCTGGGGCTGGAGTCGGTCCCAAGGGTTGGGCTGTTCGCCCATTAAAGCGGTACGCGAGCTGGGTTTAGAACGTCGTGAGACAGTTCGGTCCCTATCCGCTGTGCGCGTAGGAATATTGAGAAGGGCTGTCCCTAGTACGAGAGGACCGGGACGGACGAACCTCTGGTGTGCCAGTTGTCCTGCCAAGGGCATGGCTGGTTGGCTACGTTCGGGAGGGATAACCGCTGAAAGCATCTAAGCGGGAAGCCTGCTTCGAGATGAGTATTCCCACCTCCTTGAGAGGGTAAGGCTCCCAGTAGACGACTGGGTTGATAGGCCGGATGTGGAAGCCCAGTAATGGGTGGAGCTGACCGGTACTAATAGGCCGAGGGCTTGTCCTCAGTTGCTCGCGTCCACTGTGTTAGTTCTGAAG
>NZ_JBIAMB010000049.1:0-2398 GCF_042873895.1 Streptomyces sp. NPDC004435
GGCACCGTCTGGTACAGCGAGGCCGCACCGGGCTCGGGGCGCGGATCACGAACCGTGGGCGTGAGGTCCTTGACGCGCTCGACGACCTGGCGCAGGTGCTCGGGAGTCGTACCGCAACAGCCGCCCACCAGGGAGAGGCCGTACTCGCGGACGAACGACTCCTGGGAGTCCGCCAAGCCTTCGGGGCCCAGCGGGAAGTACGCGCCGTCTTTGGTCAGCACCGGCAGGCCGGCGTTCGGCATGCACATCAGGGGTGTGCGGGAGTGGCGGGCGAGGTGGCGCAGGTGCTCGCTCATCTCGTCCGGGCCCGTCGAGCAGTTCAGGCCGATCATGTCGATGCCCAGCGGCTCCAGGGCCGTCAGAGCGGCGCCGATCTCCGAGCCGAGCAGCATGACGCCGGTGGTCTCGAAGGCGAGGGAGCAGATCAGGGGCACGTGGACACCGAGGGCGTCCATCGCCCGGCGCGCGCCGATGACGGACGCCTTCGTCTGGAGGAGGTCCTGGGTGGTCTCCACGATCAGCGCGTCGGAGCCGCCCGCGAGCAGGCCCTCCGCGTTCTGCTGGTACCCGTCGCGCAGGACGTCGTACGTGACGTGGCCGAGCGACGGCAGTTTCGTCCCGGGGCCGATGGAGCCGAGGACCCAGCGCTGGCGGCCGTCGGCGGCGGTGAACTCGTCCGCGACCTCGCGGGCGACGCGGGCGCCGGCCTCCGAGAGCTCGAAGATCCGGTCCGCGATCTCGTACTCGTTCGCGGCGGAGTGGTTCGCGCCGAACGTGTTCGTCTCCACGCAGTCGACGCCCGCCGCGAAGTACTCCTCGTGCACCGCGCGCACGATGTCCGGCCGGGTGACGTTGAGGATCTCGTTGCACCCCTCCAACTGTGCGAAGTCGTCCAGCGTCGGGTCCTGCGCCTGGATCATGGTGCCCATCGCCCCGTCCGCCACCACCACCCGGGTGGCGAGCGCCTCGCGCAGGGCCTCCGACCGCGCGCTCACCGCCGCACCCGACGGGGCGGGGCGGTGAGCGCTCTCTCGTGCGGGAAGTCGGGGGTGCGCACGTCAGAGACCCGCCGCGTTCCGCAGGGCGCCGACGCGGTCGGTGCGCTCCCAGGTGAAGTCGGGCAGCTCGCGGCCGAAGTGGCCGTAGGCGGCGGTCCGGGAGTAGATCGGGCGGAGCAGGTCGAGGTCGCGGATGATCGCGGCCGGGCGGAGGTCGAAGACCTCGCCGATGGCGTTCTCGATCGTCTCCGGGGAGACCGTCTCGGTGCCGAAGGTCTCCACGAAGAGACCGACGGGCTCGGCCTTGCCGATCGCGTAGGCGACCTGGACCTCGCAGCGGGTGGCGAGGCCGGCGGCGACGACGTTCTTGGCGACCCAGCGCATCGCGTACGCGGCCGAGCGGTCCACCTTCGACGGGTCCTTGCCGGAGAAGGCGCCGCCGCCGTGGCGGGCCATGCCGCCGTACGTGTCGATGATGATCTTGCGGCCGGTCAGGCCGGCGTCGCCCATCGGGCCGCCGATCTCGAAGCGGCCGGTCGGGTTGACCAGGAGGCGGTAGCCGTCGGTGTCGAGCTTGATGCCGTCCTCGACGAGCTCCTTCAGGACGTGCTCGACGACGAACTCGCGGATGTCGGGCGCGAGCAGCGAGTCGAGGTCGATGTCCGAGGCGTGCTGCGAGGAGACCACGACCGTGTCGAGGCGGACGGCCTTGTCGCCGTCGTACTCGATGGTGACCTGGGTCTTGCCGTCGGGGCGCAGGTACGGGATGGTCCCGTTCTTGCGGACCTCGGTGAGGCGGCGGGAGAGCCGGTGCGCCAGGTGGATCGGCAGCGGCATCAGCTCGGGCGTCTCGTCCGACGCGTAGCCGAACATCAGGCCCTGGTCGCCGGCGCCCTGCTTGTCCAGCTCGTCGCCCTCCTCTCCCGGGGCGGCACCCTCGACGCGCTGCTCGTACGCGGTGTCCACGCCCTGCGCGATGTCCGGGGACTGGGCGCCGATGGAGACCGAGACGCCGCACGAGGCGCCGTCGAAGCCCTTCTGCGAGGAGTTGTAGCCGATCTCCAGGATCTTCTGGCGCACCAGCGTCGGGATGTCGGCGTACGCCTTGGTGGTCACCTCGCCGGCGACGTGCACGAGGCCGGTGGTGATCAGCGTCTCGACCGCGACCCGGGAGGCCGGGTCCTGGGCGAGGAGGGCGTCGAGGATGGTGTCGCTGATCTGGTCGGCGATCTTGTCGGGGTGGCCCTCGGTGACGGACTCCGAGGTGAACAGGCGGCGGGACATGGGAACTCCTCGTGGTCGGACGGCTCAGTAGCGGTAGTGGTCGGGCTTGTACGGGCCGTCGACGGGGACGCCGATGTAGGCGGCCTGGTCGTCGGTGAGGACGGTGAGTCGGACGC
>NZ_JBIAMB010000051.1:0-1093 GCF_042873895.1 Streptomyces sp. NPDC004435
TCGTGCGCAAGGTGCTCATCGCCAACCGTGGCGAAATCGCTGTTCGTGTCGCCCGTGCCTGCCGGGATGCCGGGATCGCGAGCGTAGCTGTCTACGCCGATCCGGACCGGGACGCCCTGCACGTCCGCGCGGCCGACGAGGCGTTCGCCCTGGGCGGTGACACCCCGGCCACCAGTTATCTGGACATGGCCAAGGTGCTCCAGGCCGCGAAGGACGCGGGTGCGGACGCGGTCCACCCGGGGTACGGCTTCCTGTCCGAGAACGCGGAGTTCGCCCAGGCGGTCCTGGACGCGGGTCTGACGTGGATCGGGCCGCCGCCGCACGCGATCCGGGATCTGGGTGACAAGGTCGCCGCCCGTCACATCGCGCAGCGCGCGGGCGCGCCGCTGGTCGCGGGCACGCCGGACCCGGTGTCCGGCGCGGACGAGGTCGTCGCCTTCGCGAAGGAGCACGGGCTGCCGATCGCGATCAAGGCGGCGTTCGGTGGTGGCGGGCGTGGTCTGAAGGTCGCCCGCACCCTCGAAGAGGTTCCCGAGCTGTACGACTCGGCGGTCCGTGAGGCCGTCGCGGCGTTCGGTCGGGGCGAGTGCTTCGTGGAGCGTTACCTGGACAAGCCGCGTCACGTGGAGACGCAGTGCCTGGCCGACACGCACGGCAACGTGGTGGTCGTCTCGACGCGTGACTGCTCGCTGCAGCGCCGGCACCAGAAGCTGGTCGAGGAGGCCCCGGCGCCGTTCCTGAGCGAGGAGCAGAACGCGCAGCTGTACGCGGCGTCGAAGGCGATCCTGAAGGAGGCCGGCTATGTCGGCGCCGGCACGGTCGAGTTCCTCGTCGGTCTCGACGGCACGATCTCCTTCCTGGAGGTCAACACCCGTCTCCAGGTCGAGCACCCGGTGACCGAGGAGGTCACCGGTATCGACCTGGTGCGGGAGATGTTCCGGATCGCGGACGGCGAGGAGCTCGGCTACGGCGACCCGGCCGTGCGCGGTCACTCCTTCGAGTTCCGTATCAACGGCGAGGACCCGGGCCGCGGTTTCCTCCCGGCCCCCGGCACGGTCACCCTCTTCCAGCCGCCGACCGGCCCCGGTGTCCG